>JAFWVV010000034.1 GCA_017518225.1 Oscillospiraceae bacterium
GTTCATCCTGAGCCAGGATCAAACTCTCAATAATGGTATCTTAAAGCCTCTCGGCTCTAAAATCTCATTCGATCGCTTTCCAGCTCTCAAAAGAATTTTTCACGGAGTCTTTTCGACTCCCTTAAAAAGCCCTTTTCCGGTGCTTATTTAGCATAAGCTTCTTGTATTGTTCAATTTTCAAGGTACATTCTGAGCGCCGTCCCCGAAAGGGCGACAGCCAGATTAGTATACTGCTGTGATCGGGGCTTGTCAAGCTTTTTTTCATCTTTTTCAGATGAAAAAAGTGCTTCCTCCCGATCGGAGGCGCACTTTTAGGGTGCTTGGTTAATATAGCACCAGATTTGCCGCTTGTCAACACTTTTTTGTCGCTTTTTTGAAGATTTTTTTCGTTTTCTAAATCTTGTGGTTTAACCGCAAAGCCGACTACAAAATACCAATCAAAACCAGTTGCCGATATAGGGCAGAGGCTTCTCTTCCCCGTTAAGAACGTTTTTGATGCCGGTGATGATTAATAGGATCTTTAACACAAATCCGACCACACCAATCGGCCATGCGATCAGACCTATACCGCGCAAAATCCAGCCGACAATGTATAGCTTCAAACCCTGATTGGCATGAAACTTGGTGAATCTGTCGTTGCCAATGATCATCGGAATCAGAAACAGCAGTCCCAAATAGCTCAGCGCCGGGATCAGCTTGCCGACAGCCTGCTCCGCCCCGTCGCCGATCTTATGCAGACGGCCGGAATTGACAAAGCTCTCGGCGCGCGCCTCAGCCTCCTGCTGACGGCGCGAAAACGCCTCCTCCGCCTCGCGGTTGCGGCGCTCCTGTTCGGCCTGACGGCGGCGAAACTCCTGCTCCTCCTGCCGGCGGCGCTGCTCCTCCTCCGCCCATCTTCTCTCATAGGCCTGGCGCTGTGCGCGGCGCTTCTCGGCTTCTTCGCGCGCAAATTTCTCTTCCTGCTCCCGGTGCGCCTGCGCGGCGGCCGCCGCCTGCTTGGCAGTCTCCTGATCCTTGTCATATCCGCAGGCAAGGCAGGCGCTCAGCTCGTCCGGGATATAAGCGCCGCAGCGATCGCAATAAGGCATGGTTCCCTCCGTCGTTCTCTTTTTTCTTTTGCGGAAAAATTATACAACACGACGACGCCGATTGCAAGTGAACGAAATGTAAATCACGAACAAAAGCGATGGTTGCCGATGACGACGATCAGCGGACGCGACCAGATCCAGGCGCTGGTGGCGGTAACGGGATTAAAATAGTAGATGGCGCCGCCGCTCGGATCCCAGCCGCCGAGTGCGTCCTGCGCCGCGCGGTAGGCGCTTTCCGCAATGGGCTGGTTGAACTGCCCGTCGCTGACGCAGGTAAAGGCATCGGTCTGGTAGATGACGCCGGAAATCGTGTTCGGGAACGAGGGGTGGCGCACACGATTGAGCACGACTGCGCCGACCGCCACCTGCCCGACGTAGGGCTCGCCGCGCGCCTCGGCAGAAATGAGCCGCGCCAGAAGATATACGTCGCCGGAGCTTTTTTGCGCCGTACCGCCCGAGCCCGTCGGCAGCCCCAGCGCCGCGAGCGTCTGCGGCCCGGCCTGTCCGTCCACCGTCAGGCCGTTCTTCTGCTGAAAATAGCGCACCGCGCGCTCTGTGCGGCTGCCGTAGATGCCGTCCACGCTGCCCTCGTAGTAGCCCCAGTTTTTCAGACGGGTCTGGATCTGCGTGACCGTCGCGCCGCTGGAGCCGCGCTTGTATAGATCCGCCATCGCCGTCTGCGCCAAAAGGATCAGCAGGGCGTTGACTGCGGCGATGACCGCAAGCGCCATCGCACGGCGTTTCATTTTCTCATTCATATATCAATACCCCCACAAGCTTTTTGAATAGCTTGTGAGGGTATCTTGACAAATATTCGCTTCCTTACGCTTTCTTCCTTAGAATCCAGATCAGATTTCCGCTGTATTTTGCAGCAGAAGACGGATCGGACAAGTCCTCCTTATCGCCCTTGTAGCCGCGATAGATATCCTGCACCTCAAAACCGCAGAGCTCCGCCAGCAAAAACACCTCCGAACGATAGGTCTGGCGCATCTGCAGCGGACGAATCCGCTCTCCGATCACTCGTCCATCGTCATCCAGCGTCTCAAACTTCCAGTTTCCATGCGTCAGCTGGGTATAGGGATCATAGGACATCGCATGGTAGATTTTCTCCCGTTGTCCCTCGCTGTTGCGGTATTCCAGCCGAAAGCTGTAGTCCTCCGGCGTCGTTGCCATCATTTGCGCCTGAATTGTCGGCGACGGATCGAAGGTGTTGAAAGTCAGAATCCCACCGTCTGTCAGCTGTTGGCGGATGTTCAGCAGCGCCTGCCGCTGAAGCTGGGAGGTCTGCAGATGCATAAAGCCGCTTCTCGCAATAATCGCCAGCGAATACTTTCTGCCGGTGCAGAAGTTCGTCATATTCGCCGCCACGACATTCAGCTTCAAGCCGTGCGTCGCCGCTTTTGCTTTTGCAACCTTGCACATCTCCGCAGACAGATCTGTGCCGTCCACATCGATCCCCCGCTCGGCCAGATACAGCAGCACCGCGCCCGTGCCGCAGGCGATATCGACGACCCCGCCCGCGCCGTATTTTTGAGCGAGCGCCAGATAGAAATCCTGAAAGCCCTCGTGATTGTCGTGTCCCTGCGGGTACATCGCCGAAAGATAACGGTCGTAGTTTTCCGCGACGTCCTTATAGTCGTGCAAATCCATGCTGCGCCCTTTTCAGTCGTGCTTTTTCGTGCGGATTTCCTCAAGGATCATCGCCGTGAAGTCAGCAAGGCTCATCGCGCCAAGATCTTCGCCCTTGCGGGTGCGGACGGAGACCGTGCCGTTTTCGATATCGCGGTCGCCGATGACGAGCATGTAGGGGATCTTCTGCATCTGCGCCTCGCGGATCTTGTAGCCGAGCTTTTCAGAGCGGTAGTCCGCCTCGGCAGCGACACCGGAGGCCGTCAGGGCGCTGACGAGCTCACCCGCGTAGTCATGCGCGCGGTCGGTGATGGGCAGCACGCGCACCTGCTCGGGCATCATCCAGGTCGGCAGCGCGCCAGCGTAGCGCTCGATCAGATAGGCAAGCGTCCGCTCGTAGCAGCCGAGGCTGGTGCGGTGGATGATGTAGGGGCGCTTCTTCTGACCGTCAGCGTCGGTATACTCCATGCCGAACTTTTCGGCCAGCAGCATATCGACCTGGATCGTGACGATCGTGTCCTCCTTGCCGAAGACATTTTTGTACTGAATGTCCAGCTTCGGGCCGTAGAAAGCCGCCTCGTCGACGCCGATCGTGTAGTCCACCCCAAGATCGTCGAGGATGGTCTTCATCGTCGCCTGCGCGACCTCCCACTGCTCCGCCGTGCCCTCGTACTTGTTGTTGGGGTTGGCGGGATCCCACTGGGAGAAGCGGAAGCTGCAGTTTTCGAGCATGCCGACCGTCTTGAGACAGTACTTGGCCAGCTCCAGACAGCCCTTGAACTCCTCCTCCAGCTGCTCGGGGCGCAAAATCAGATGGCCCTCGCTGATCGTGAACTGGCGCACACGGATGAGCCCGTGCATCTCGCCGGAATCCTCGTTGCGGAAAAGCGTGGAGGTCTCGCCGAGGCGCATCGGCAGATCGCGGTAGCTGCGCGCACGGTTGAGGAAGACCTGATACTGGAAGGGGCAGGTCATCGGGCGCAGGGCAAAGCATTCCTTCGTCTCGTCGTCGGCGTCGCCCAGAATGAACATGCCGTCACGATAGTGATCCCAGTGGCCGGAAATGCGATAGAGATCGCGCTTGGCCATAAAAGGCGTCTTGGTCAGCAGATACCCGCGGCGGCGCTCCTCGTCCTCGACCCAGCGCTGCAGGTTTTGGATGACGCGCGCGCCTTTCGGCAGCAGGATCGGCAGCCCCTGCCCGATCACGTCGACCGTGGTGAAATACTCCAGCTCGCGCCCGAGCTTGTTGTGGTCGCGCTTGAGCGCCTCGGCCTGCTGCTCCAGATAGGCGTCAAGCTCAGCCTTGCTGGGATAGCAGGTGCCGTAGATGCGCTGGAGCATTTTGCGGTTCGAGTCGCCGCGCCAGTAGGCGCCGGTGGCAGAGGTGAGCTTGATGGCGTTGCCCTTGACGCGCCCGGTGGAATCCAGATGCGGCCCGGCGCAGAGGTCGGTAAACTCGCCCTGCCGGTAGAAGCTGATGACCTCGTCCTCGGGCAGATCCCGGATCAATTCGACCTTGTAGGGCTCCTCGCGCTCTTCCATGAAGCGGATGGCCTCCTCGCGCGGCAGCTCAAAGCGTTCGAGCTTCAGCTTTTCCTTGCAGATCTTGCGCATCTCGCCCTCAAGCTGCTCGAGGATCTCCGGCGTAAAGGAGAAGGGCGCGTCAAAGTCGTAGTAGAAGCCGTTTTCGATCGAGGGGCCGATCGCGAGCTTCACCTCCGGGAACAGGCGCTTGACCGCCTGCGCCAGAATGTGGCTGGTGGTGTGGCGATAGGTGCTTTTATATTCCGGGTTTTCAAAGGTATAAAGCTTGTTTTCGTCCATGATGATTCCTCCCTGATCATGATATAAATATAAAAAACACCCTCAACGGCAGTATGCCGTCAAGGGTGCAATAAAATACACGGTTCCACCTTGATGTTTCACTCATTCAAACGCCTAACGCGCGCGGCACGGGACGGCATTTCCTCCGTCCGGCTCGGGAGCGGTACGCGATGGACGCCGTCTGCGGGGCGGCTTGCAGCCCGTGGCCAGCCCTCTCTGTGCGCAGGAAAAACGTCCGCGTTCTCCGTCATCGCCTTTCACTTGCGCTTACCATAGCACGCCGCAGTGGGCATGTCAAGCGCAAAACATCAATTTTTCCACGTTTTTATTCAAATTCCCAGGGCAGCTCGACAAACAGCGGCTCGTGCCCCATCGCGGGCAGCAGCGTCTCCATCAGCGCCTTGGTGGAAAAGCGCAGGCTCGTGCTGTTGCGGCAGGGATGGCAGCCGAAGCTCTCCGCCGCAAGCAGCTCGCGGTCGATCAAAAGCTGTACCCTGCCCTCACGGTCGTTCATCAGCCCCAGCACGCTCACCGAGCCCGGCGTCAGATCGAGCAGGCGCTCCATATCCTCCGCCGAGCCGAAGCTCAAGCGCGCCGAGCCGATCTGCGCGGAGAGGAATTTCGTCTTGAAGGGCTTTTCGCCCGGCATGATCAGCAGATAAAACTGCGTCTGCTGACGGTTTGTCAGAAAGAGGTTTTTGCAGATGCCGCAGCCCAAGATCCCCTCCACCTGCTCGCAGGCGGGAATGTCCTCCGCCACATCGTGGTCAACGCGGAAGTATTCAACGCCGAGGCGGTCCAGCAGATCATAGCAGCGGTCCTCGCGCGCCTCACGCGGCGTATCGGGACGCCCGGCGTATAAGGTCTCGTCAATCCACATCGTCCGCCGCCTCCTGCGCCTGTTCCTTCTTCCACAGCCGCGGCAGCAGCTGAACGAGCAGCAGCACCGCCAGCACCAGCAGCACCAGCGACAAGGCCAGAATTACCCAATCGCCCGGGTCCGTCACCCCGGCGCGGAGCTTTAGCGTAAGGGCAAACGCCTGCCGCGCTTCGTCATACAGCGCGGCCAGCAGGCAGACGGCCGCCGGTATACGCAGCGCCCAGACCGTCTTGCCGCTGCGCTTGAAGAAGACCGAAAGGCTCCAGAGCGCCAGCGCGGCGAGCAGCAGATTGGCCGTACCAAACAGCGGCCAAAGCCTGTCCGCCCCCAAGAGCACGCCCAGCACGCAGCCCAAAACGACCACGATCAGCGTGCCGACGGCTGGAGTGGCAAAGAATCGCTGTGCGCCCTCCAGCTTTTTGAGCCGCCGCCCTTCGGGATTGAAGAGTTCCGCGAAGAGATAGCGCGCCAGCCGCACACAGGTGTCCAAGGTCGTCAGCGCAAAGACCGACAGCGCCAGCACGACCAGCTTGTAAAACAGGCCGCTCGTCACAAGCTCGCCGTTTCCTCCAAAAAGCGCATTCCAGGCTGTCGCCATCCCGGAGGCAAGCAGATTCAACACGCCATCCAAGCTGACCGGCTTTTCCAGCGCCCCGGTCACTCCTATCATGAGCAGCGCAACGACCGCCAGCAACGTATTAAGCAGCATGGCGCCCATGGAGACGCGCCGCGCATGCTTTTCATTGGCAAGCTGCTTGGCCGTCGTACCGGATGCAATCAGCGCGTGATAGCCGAAAATCGCGCCGCCGGGCGCCAACAGCAGCAGTCCCGGTCGGAAAGCCCCCTCGGCGATTGCCGGAAGCGTCATCTGCACTTTGCCCCCCAATGCCGCGCCGACAAGCGCGACCACGCCCAGCAGCATCACGCCTCCCGCGAGGCAGGCGCAGAGAAAGTCCCGCGGCTGCAGCAGCGCCCAGACCGGCGTCAGCGAGGCCAGAAGCAGATACAGCGCGATCACGCCGACCCAGACGATCGGCGGCAGGTTGATCCCCACGTAGAAGCTCAGCCAGACGCTGCCGACGAGCAGCAGCACGCTCCCGATCGCCACCGGGATCATCGGCAGATTCTTGCGGAAAGCAAGCGCCCCAAACAGCAGTGCCACCAGCACACTCAAAATCGAGGCCGTCGCAGCAGAGGATGTGGGGCTTACCTCACCCAGTCCAAAACTGACGATCGGCGTCAGCTTTTCTTTGCCAAGACCAAGTCCGACCAGCGACACATTATTCGTCTCGCCAAAAACAGCAGCCAGCAGGCTGACGAAGACCGCCACCAGCAGCACCAGAACGATCAGCGCCAGCACGGAGAAGAGGCGCTGCGCCCGCTCCCCCACGCGCTCGCGCAGCATATATCCGATAGAGCGTCCCTTCGTGCGCAGCGAGACAAAGAGCGCGCCGAAATCCTGCGCCGCGCCAAAAAAGATCCCGCCGACGAGCAGCCACAGCAGCACCGGCAGCCATCCGAACGAAGACGCGCAGAGTGCGCCGCCAATCATCCCCAGCCCGGAGGCGATGGAGGCAAAGTGGTGCCCAAAGACCAGCGTGGGCGGCGTCGGCACATAGTCCTTGCCGTCAAAGCAGTCCTGCGAGGGCGTCTCGCGCGCGGGGTCGATTCCCCAGCTTTTTTCAAGAAAGCGCCCGTAGAACACGTAGCCGAGCACCAGTACGGCCAGCGCCGCCAAAAAGATCAAAACCAGATTCAAACTTGTCCACTCCTTAAGCCGTGCGAGGCATCCCTCGCCATTTGGAACTATTCTACCCCGACCCGCCGTCTTTTTCAAGCAGGAATTTCCGTGGCGGCGTGCAAGGCGCTTGTCAGCACAGCGAATTCCCTGTATAATACAATCGATATAAAGGAGGCTCGCGCCATGTTTTTTGACACCCACGCGCATCTGGATTCCCACCATTTTGACGCCGACCGCGACGCGCTGCTTGAGGCCCTGCCCGCAGCGGGCGTCGCGCTCGTGGTCGACCCCGGCTGCGACGAGGAGAGCAGCCGCTTTGCCCTCTCGCTCGCGGAGCGTTACCCCTATATCTACGCCGCCGTCGGCGTCCACCCGCAGGAGCTGAGCGGCTATCGCGGCTCGCTCGACGCCATCCGTGCCATGGCGCAGCACCCCAAGTGCGTCGCCATCGGAGAGATCGGGCTGGACTACTACTGGGACGCCACACACAAGCGCGAGCAGGAGGCCCTGTTTCGCGCGCAGATCGAACTGGCATTAGAATTATGTAAACCGGTCATCGTCCACGACCGGGAGGCGCACGGCGATACGCTCGCCATCGTGCGGGACTATCCCGCGCTGCGCGGGGTATTCCACTGCTTCTCCGGCAGCGCGGAGATGGCAAGGGAGCTGATAAAACGCGGCTGGTATCTCGGCTTTGACGGGCCGATCACCTATAAAAACGCGCGCAAAAACCTTGAAGCGCTGGCGCTCTGTCCGCTCGAGCAGATCCTTCTGGAGACGGACAGCCCCTATCTCACGCCCGTGCCCTATCGCGGGCAGCGCAACGACCCCGGCAAGCTCCGCTATATCGCCGAATCGGCAGCCGCCGTCAAGGGAATCAACCCGGAGGAGATGGCACGCATCACGCTGGCAAACGGCAAGCGGCTCTTCGGCATTGGTGACGCGCCATGAAGATTGCGGTGATCGGCTATTCCGGCTCCGGCAAGTCCACGCTGGCGCAAAGGCTCGGTGCACATTACGCTCTGCCCGTGCTGCATCTGGACACGGTGCAGTTTCTGCCCGGCTGGCGGGAGCGCGACAGAGAGAGCAAGCAAGAGCTCGTGTGGAATTTCTTAGAGCAGCACGTAGAATGGGTCATTGACGGAACTTATCCGAAACTCCACTACGAGCAGCGCATGGAGGCGGCAGACAGGATCGTTTTGCTGCTGTTTCCCCCACTCTCCGCGCTGCTGCGCGTCACCAGGCGCTATTTCCGCTATCGCGGCAAAAACCGCCCGGACATGACGGAAGGCTGCGAGGAAAAGCTCGACGGCGAATTCATCCGCTGGGTGCTCTGGAAAGGGCGCGGAAAGAAACAGCGCGAGCGTTTCGCGGCGCTGCAGCAGCAGTATCCCGACAAATGCATCGTATTAAAAAACCAGCGTCAGCTCGACCGGTATCTGAAAACACTGGAATAATGAAAATATAAATCGCGGCAGGTGAATTTGCCTGCCGCGATTTTTAGGGGATTCGCTCTTTAGCTTCATTTTACATGCTAACCGAGTCGCAGCCCTTGGGCTTACTCATAGGTAAACAAGGATTCCATCGGCAAGCGCAGATTTCGAGAAAATCCGAGTTCTGATGAAGGCACTTTTTCGCGGGAATACTTTGTGTATTGCAAGAAAACGTGACAAAATCAGGGCTCGGATTTTCCGACAGACACCGTAGGCGATTGGATCGGCGTTTCCTTAAGCGTCACTGCGGATTACAGCGCTTGCAAGGCGTATAGCCTTGTGCCTCGAAGTCCTCCAAACGCCCATGCACATCCTGACGGTTTTCGTTGTTTATGTCCTTGACACTGCTACAGCTCGGGACATGAATCTTCATCGTGCTTGTGTTCAACACATAGTCCCCGCCCGGGACAGGCGGCAGCTTGTCTGCCGTTTTCGTGTTTACTTCACCGTCAGCACGGCGTCGTCCGACCAGACCGCGCCGGCGTCGTTATACACCTTGCAGGTGTAGACATAGCCGTTGTGGCGCTCTTTTGTCGTCAGCGTGTAGGTCGCGGACGTGCCGTTTTTCAGCACCTTCGTCCACTTCGTCGCGCCCGGCTCCTGATAGTACCACTGGTAGTTCAGATTTTCGCCGCTGGCCTTGACCGTAAAGCTCGCGCTCTCGCCCGCCTTGACGGACACGCTCTTCGGATCACTCGTGATCGTCGGCTTGCCGCTCGTAACCGTCAGCACCGCGTCGCCCGACCAGACCTTGCCGGATTCGTTCCAGACCTTGCAGGTGTAGACATAGCCGTTGTGGCGCTCTTTTGTCGTCAGCGTGTAGGTCGCGGACGTGCCGTTTTTCAGCACCTTCGTCCACTTCGTCGCGCCCGGCGCCAGATAATACCACTGGTATTGCAGATTTTCGCCGCTGGCCTTGACCGTAAAGCTCGCGCTCTCGCCCGCTTTGACGCTGACGCTTGTCGGCTGGGTGCTGATCGTCGGCTTGGTAACCACTGTCAGGGTCACCGTCGAGCTGTAGACCTTGCCCGCTGGATTGCTCACCAGACAGCGGTATTTGTATCCGTTATGCCGCTCTTGGGCGATCAAAGTGTAGATATTGGAGGTGCCGTTGTTGGCAACCTTCCTCCAGCTTGTATCCCCGGGCTTCTTGTAGTACCACTGATAGCTTAGGCCACGGCCGCTCGCGCCCACGTACATTTTTATCCTCTGGCCCGCCTGGAGAAGGCCGCCCTGCGGCTGCGTAGCAATCGTCGGCTTGATGGTAATGACCGGAGGATGCGCCGGGGCTGGCATGAGCTTTGTGTCGAGATCCACGTAGAGACCTTTTATATATTGTTCATATTCTGTACACTCGCCATAGATGACCGTGGCTTCGCGCCAGGGAGCAAAGCCCTCCTTGCTTTTCAGGTACTCCACAAGCTGAGGGCACGCACTCACGTCCAAGCTTGTCAGCTGGTTGTTGCCGCATATGAGTTTCGCCAGTGC
This sequence comes from Oscillospiraceae bacterium, assembly GCA_017518225.1. Taxonomy (GTDB): domain Bacteria; phylum Bacillota; class Clostridia; order Oscillospirales; family Oscillospiraceae; genus Limivicinus. The sequence continues at coordinate 10,147 of JAFWVV010000034.1, forward strand.
CTTACAGCCGCTCACATCTAACATCGTCAGTCGGTTGTAGCTACAGTCGAGCTCCGTCAGCGCCGTGTTCTTGCTCACGTCCAAACTCGTCAAACCATTGTCTCTACATCTGAGGCTCGTCAGCGCCGTGAAGTACTCAATGCCCTGCATCGATCTTATAGCACTATTTCCACAGCTAATCTCCGTCACCGCGGCGATCTCGCTGGCGCTGAGCTTGCCGTCGCCGTCGGTGTCGCAGTTTCCCGAGACATAGCTGCGGAAATTCGCGTCCGGGAAGTTTGTCGCGTTGATGGCGACATCCCCCGCCGCCTGTGCAGGGACGCTCGGCAGCAGCGCCAGCGCCAAGGCGAGGCAGAGAAACAGGGAAAGCAGCAGTTTTCCGGTTTTGCGCATGGTTTTGTCCTCCTGTTTTTTGTGTAGATTGGGTTCGTGTGCGATACCCTCATCATGCATTATATATATATATATATATA
>JAFWVV010000035.1 GCA_017518225.1 Oscillospiraceae bacterium
CCAAGCGCCGCGGACCAAACGCCGCGGACCAAACGCCGCGGACCAAACGCCGCGGACCAAACGCCGCGGACCAAACGCCGCGGACCAAACGCCGCGGACCAAACGCCGCGGACCAAACGCCGCGGAGGATATAGACGCAAGGCGTCCCGACTGCGGCCGGGACGTTTTTTATTCGGCCCGAAGCGATAAAAATGGCAGTAACACAGGAACTCACCAAAACAGAAGGAGGAGCATCTATGAAAACTACAACCAAACGGATCCTGTCCCTCGCGCTCTGTCTCGCGCTGGCGCTGACGCTGCTGCCGGCGGTCTCGGCGCAGGCGGCGGGCGAGGTCGCCATCAACGCGACGAACTTCCCGGACGCGAACTTCCGTGCCTATGTCTCGGCAAACTGCGACAGCAACGGCGACGGCACACTCAGCGAGAGCGAGATCGCTGCGGTGACGGAAATCAACTGTTATGATATGGGCATCGCCTCGCTGCAGGGCGTTGAATACTTCACCGCGCTGACCTATCTCAATTGCGGCTGGAACCAACTGACGGAGCTGGACCTGAGCGCGAACACGGCGCTGACGGAGCTCCACTGCTTCTTGAACCAACTGACTGCGTTGGACGTGAGCAAGAACACGGCGCTGACGGAGCTCTACTGCTACGAGAACCAACTGACGAGCTTGAACGTAAGCGGCTGCACGGCGCTGAAATTGCTCGTTTGCTACAACAACCAACTGACAAAGCTGGATGTGAGCGGCTGTCCGCGGCTTGTGGCGCAGCTGCAAAGCGCGGAGGGCTTTGTTCCCGATAACGGAAGCACGGTCATCTATGGCGGGTATGGGAAGGATGTAGAGAGCGAACAAATATATCTTAATGTCGGCCTTTGGGTAGATCTGGACACCGTCTTGACGCCCGTGCCGGCACAACCGCCGGTGTTGCCGGAGGGAGAGGACGTCGCGATCGACGCGACGAATTTCCCGGACGCGAACTTCCGCGCCTATGTTTTGGAAAACTGCGACAGCAACGGCGACGGTACGCTCAGTGCGGCCGAGATCGCTGCGGTGACGGAAATCGATTGCAGGGAGAAAAATATCGCCTCGCTGCAGGGTGTTGAATACTTCACCGCGCTGACCTATCTCAATTGCATCGACAACCAACTGACGGCGCTGGATCTGAGCGCTAACACAGCGCTGATGTATCTCAATTTATTATGGAACAATCTGACGGCTTTGGATGTGAGCAAGAACACAAAGCTGTGGTATCTTGATTGCCAATCCAACCAATTGACAGCTCTGGACCTGAGCGCTAACACGGCGCTGACGGAGTTCGCCTGCGGCTTAAACCAACTGACGAGTTTGGACGTGAGCGGGAACCCGGCGCTTACGAGACTCAGCTGCGGCGGCAATCAACTGACGAGTTTAGACGTGAGCAAGAACCCAGCGCTGGAGACGCTCTGGTGCTCTGAAAACCAGCTAACGAGTTTGGATGTAAGCAAGAACACGGCGCTGATGGAGCTCGGTTGCAATCTCAACCAACTGGCGAGCTTGGACGTGAGCAAGAACCCGGCGCTGACGAGACTTAACTGCGAATACAATCGACTGACGAGCTTGAACGTAAGCGGCTGCACGGCGCTGGAGTATCTCGGCTGCTACGGCAACAAACTGACAAGTTTGGACGTGAGTGAGAACCCGGAACTGACGAGACTTAACTGCGAATACAATCGACTGACAGAGTTGGACGTGAGCGCAAACGCGGCGCTGACGACGCTTGAGTGCTGCAATAACCAACTGACGAGCTTGAACGTAAGCGGCTGCACGGCGCTGAAATTGCTCGTTTGCTACGGAAACAAGCTTAGAAAGCTGAATGTCAGCACCTGCCTGCCGCTCGTGGAGCAGCTGCAAAGTGCAGAGGGCGTTGACCTCTACGAAAGCACGGTCTTCTATGGCGATTATCATAACGTATCTGAATCCGTTTCTCATTATTCCAAAGGCATCTGGGTAGATCTTGACACCGTCCTAACGCCCGCTCCGGCACCCACGCCCACACCAGCGCCGACACCTGCACCGACACCTGCACCGACACCTGCACCGACACCTGCACCGACACCTGCACCGACACCTGCACCGACACCTGCACCGACACCTGCACCGACGCCCGTTGTAAGGCCCTCAATCACGACGCAGCCGATAAGCGTCACTGTCGCCGCGGGCAAGACTGCGACCTTCCAGGTGGCCGCCAGCGGCGAGGATATCAGCTATCAGTGGTGGTACAAGAAGCCCGGCGATACCAGCTGGAATAAAGTGAAGGTGAACGGCACCGGCGCGACCTACACCCTGACGACGGCGGCGCGCCACAACGGTTACACCTACCGTTGTGTGGTGAACAATCCTGTCGGCTCTGTGGAGAGCGCAAACGTCACGCTGACGGTGGTCAGCAAGCCTAAAATCACCACCCAGCCGACAAGCGTATCTGTCACGGTGGGCAAGACGGCGACCTTTAAGGTGGCCGCCAGCGGCGAGAATCTGAAATACCAGTGGTACTATCTGGCGCCCGGCACGACGAAGTGGACGAAGGTGGCCAAGAACGGGACGAGCGCGACCTATACGCTGACGACGGCGGCGCGGCACAATGGCTACACCTACAGCTGCAAGGTCTGGAACGATGCCGGAAAGGTCTGGTCGGGCGACGCCGTGCTGACGGTGACGGGCATGCCGACGATCACGACGCAGCCGAAGAGTGTGTCCGTCAAGGCGGGCGAGACGGCGACTTTCGAGGTCAAAGCCAGCGGCGAGAATCTGAAATATCAGTGGTACTACCAGAAGCCGGGCACGACGAAGTGGGAAAAGGTCTCCATCAACGGCACGTCCGCGACCTATACGCTGACAACGAAAGAGCGGCACAACGGCTATACTTACACCTGCAAGGTCTGGAACGAGGCGGGCAAGGTCTGGTCGGGCGACGCCAAGCTGACGGTTACGAGCGGAAAGCCGAAGATCACGACGGAGCCGAAGAGCGTGACTGCCGCTGTTGGAGAAACGGTGAGCTTTACGGTCAAGGCGAGCGGAGAAAACCTGAACTACCAGTGGTACTACCAGAAGCCTGGCACGACGGCCTGGTCGAAGGTCTACACGAACGGCACTTCAGCGACCTATACGCTGACGACGAAGGAGCGCCACAACGGCTATGTCTACACCTGCAAGGTCTGGAACGAGGCGGGCAAGGTCTGGTCGGGCGACGCGGTGCTGACGGTTACGAGCGGAAAGCCGACGATCACGACGGAGCCGAAGAGCGTATCCGTCAAGGCGGGCGAGAGCGTGAGCTTTACGGTCAAGGCCAGCGGAGAGAATCTGCAATACCAGTGGTATTATCTGGCGCCGGGCGCGACGAAGTGGACGAAGGTGCTCAAAAACGGCACGTCCGCGACCTACACCCTGACGACGGCGGCGCGCCACAACGGCTATACCTACAGCTGCAAGGTGTATAACGACGCCGGACAGGTGTGGACGGAGGACGCCGTGCTGACGGTGAAGTAAGAAGCATATACGGATAGAAAAACTGCGGGAGGCGACGTTCGCCTCCCGCGCTTCGTTCGGTGGATATTCTTTTGGTTTCAGCGAACACGCACAGGGGGATCGTCCCCTGTGCGTGGTTTTTGGGAGAACAGGTGCGGAGGCGGGAGATCCGCGCTTCCTGTCATCCTGAGCAAGGCCGCAGGCCGCGTCGAAGGATCGTCCCCGGCGATTTGTCGGGCTGTTAAGATCCTTCGACTGCGCTTCGCTCCGCTCAGGATGACAAGGTGATCGCCGGAAAAGGAGCGCGATATGATGCAGCCGCTCAGTTCTTTGGCGGCTGCTCGCCAAGCGTCCGATAGGCGTCCAAAATCTCCGGTAGATGCAGCTGTTCATGCGCCGGCAGCTGCCCCTGCGCCAGATTGCCAAAGGCGGATCGAAGATTCAGCATGCCCAGGTCAGAGCCGGAGACGGGGACGTCTGAGGTTTCAAGCAATAAGCTTTTGATATCCGCGCCGCTGAGCGCCGGGTAATAGGCCCAAAGCGCAGCGCAGGCGGCGGTGACATAGGCGGAGGACAGGGAACTGCCGGAAAGGTACTGGTATTCGCTCTGCCCGTCTCTTGTCTCGATACAGCTGTAGATCTTATAACCGGGGGCGATCAGATCCACGCGGGGGCCGTCATTGCTGAATGCGCACATTTCGTAGGGCGTGCTTTCGGCCGGGGAGAGATCATTCCGGGCGATGGGCCCTTCTGTTTTCATTTTGCTCGCGCCTACCACCAGACAACGGCTTTTGATCTCTTCGTCGGTGATGGCGGGAATCCACCAGCTGTCAAAAGCGTCGCAATGGTTGTTGCCGGCGGCATTGACCAGCACAAAGTCCCGGCCGCGATGCAGACAGCGCTTGAGCGCAGTGCTCATGATCCCGGCCTCCGCAAGGGCCGCGACGCGCAGATCCTTCTCGGTACGGCCGGACTCCAGTAAGAGGCTGCGGGGATAGCAGATGCTGAAATTGATAACACGCGCGTCATGGAGCAGCAGAAGACTGATTTTCAACAGGCGGCGGTGCTGAAAGCCAGAAAAAGCGCCGTCAGCAGGGCGCTTATCCTATTCTTTGTCAAGAAATTGCCTCCTTCCCGCGTCCGGCGCTTTACGTATCAAGCGTTTTTGCTGGCGATGGCGTTATTTCCGCTCCGTCAGCAGCTCAAGCTGCTGCGGCAGCTCGAAGATGCGCTCCTTGATAAACAGGGGATAGAGATATGCGTCCGCCAGGCTTTCAAAGGGCAGCCAGCAAAAGCGCTGCCGGTGGTGACGCTCTGCGCCGGAGAAGCTTTCTCCGCGCGATAAAAGGTCGGTCTGGGAAATATCCATCAAAAAGTAAAAACACAGCTCGTGATACTTCTCGTGCGACACGTCCTCGGTGAAAAAGTTCTGGCACAGCCAGAGGGGACGAGAGATGCGCGCCTCAATCCCCAGCTCCTCGCGCACTTCCCGCAGCGCGGCCTGCTCCGCCGTCTCGTGCAGATGCAGCCGTCCGCCGGGCAGATAGTAGTAGGGCGAGCGCTCGTCGCGCATGGCGAGCAGTTTTCCCTCGTGGACGATCACCGCGCAGGCGCGGACGCTGAACACGCCCTCCGGGAGGAGAAAGGTCAGATCGGCGCTCATACGTTGAAGCGGAAATTTGTCACGTCGCCGTCGCGCATGACATAGTCCTTGCCCTCGAGGCGGAACAGCCCCTTGTCCCGGGCGGCGGCGATGCTGCCGCAGGCTTTCAGATCCTCAAAAGCGACGATCTCGGCGCGGATAAAGCCGCGCTCGATATCGGTGTGGATCTTGCCGGCGGCCTTCGGCGCCTTGGTGCCCTTGACGATGGTCCAGGCGTGCACGTCGTCCTCGCCGGCGGTGAGGAAGGAGATGTAGCCCAAAAGCTCGTAGGAGGTGCGGATTAGGCGATTGAGCCCGGTCTCGGTCAGTCCGAGATCCTCCATGAAGACCGCCGCCTCCTCGGCGTCGAGCTCGGCGAGGTCCTCCTCGAACCTCGCCGCCACGGGCAGCACGGCGGCGCCGCTCTTGGCGGCGTGCTCGCGCAGCGCGCGGAAATTGGCGTTGTTTTCATAGTCGCTCATGCCCGCCTCGTCGAGATTGGCCGCGTAGATCATGGGCTTGACGGTCAACAGGCCGCCGTCGGTGAGGATGTCGGCGTCCTCCTCGGTGAAGGGGAAGTCGCGCGCGGGCTTTTCCTCGCCCAGATGGGCGATCAGCGCCTCGCACATCTCCACCTCGCGCTTATACTTTTTGTCGCCGCCCTTGGCGTTTTTCTTCGCACGCTCGAGGCGGCGCTCGGTCAGCTCCAGATCGGCGAGGATCAGCTCCAGCTCAAAGCTTGTGGCGTCGCGCACGGCGTCGGCGCTCTCGACAAAAATCTCGTCGTTATCGAAGCAGCGTACGACCTCCACCAGCGCGTCCACCTGCCGGATCGCCTGAAAAACCTCGTTGCCCTTGCCGCCGGCGCTCACGCCCGCGACGTCCACAAACTCGATCGTCGCGGGGCTGTATTTCTTCGGGTGGTAGTACTCCGCCAGCCAGTCCAGCCGTTCGTCCGGCACCTTGGCGGCGCCGACGTTCGGCTTGGCGGCGGCGTTGGTATAGCTGCCGGTCTCGGCCTTGGAGCCGGTCAGCGCGTTAAAGAGGGTCGTTTTGCCGACGTTCGGCAGACCCACGATGCCAAGTTTCATGGTAGCATATTCTCCTTTAAATGCTTTTGTTTTGCGCTATTATAGCAAATCCGCGCGCGCTCCACAAGTCCCGCCGGGCAATTCTTTTCCGGAGCTTGAAAGCCCGGGTAAAACATGCTATGCTATCAAAAAACGGAAAGAGGAGGGAGCCGGCGATGGACGAGAACGACGAACTGCGCTTTGCGGCGGAGGGCGGACAGGAGCAGCAGGTGGTGTTTTTTGCGCCGGAGCTGCTGCAGGCGGCCCAGCTGCGCAGCGAGCGCCTGGAACAGCTCCGCGAAGCGGCCGATAGCGGCGACCGGGCGGCGGCGATTGAGCTTGCGCTTTACGATATCGGCAGCTTGGGCGGCGAGCCCAGAAACGCCGACGAGGCCTTTCAGCTTCTCTCCCAATACAGCGAGGGAGACCCCGTCGCCGACTATTACCTCGCTTACTGCTATGATAAAGGCGTAGGAACGGCGTCAGATCCCGTCCGCGCAGCGGAGCTTTTGCTGGGGGCTGCGGAGCGGGGGTACCCACCCGCGCTGGATACGCTGGGCTATTGCTATGAAAACGGTCACGGCCTGGAGAAGGATCCGGAAAAGGCGGCGGCGTGCTATCGCGCAGCGGCGGAGCGGGGCCATCTGGAGGCGATGTGCAATCTGGCCCTGCTGCTTTTGCGCGGCAAGGGCTTGGAAAAGGACGCAGAGCGGGGCGCGGCGCTTTTGGCGCGTGCGGCGGAGCTGCGCGTCGCCCGCGCACGGTTTTTGCTGGGGCTCTGCTATGAAAACGGCGAGGGCGTGCCGCGCGATCTGAATAAGGCGCGGCGGCTGTTTGAGCAGGCGGCGCAGCAAAAGCACCCGGACGGCCTCTGCGCGCTCGGCGTGCTGTACTATCACGGCAACGGCGTCGAACGGGATCTGGAAAAGGCCTTTTCCCTGTTCCTCCGCGCCGCGGAGGCTGGGCTTGTCCGTGCGCAGTACTTTACGGGGCTGTGCTGTGAAAAGGGCGAGGGGACGGCGCAAAACCCGGCGGAGGCCTTTCGCTGGTTTCTGGCCGCGGCGGAGCAGGGCGACACGCGCGCCATCTGGAATCTGGGGCGCTGTTTCGACCGGGGCTACGGAACCGAAAAGGACGAGGCGCAGGCTGTAGTCTGGTGGCGGCGCGGCGCGGAGCTCGGCGACGGGCGCTCAATGGCCTATCTCGGCGTCTGCTATGAAAACGGGCAGGGCGTGGAAAAGGATATGGAGCAGGCGATCGCCCTGTACGAACAGTCCGCCGCGCTCGATAACGCAGAGGGCATCTGCAACCTCGGTGTGCTGTACTATTACGGCGTCGGGGTAGAGGAAAATAACGACAAGGCGCAGGAGCTTTTTGCGCGCGCCGCGGCGCAGGGCTTTCCCCGGGCGCAGTATTTTCTCGGATTGATGAACGAGGCTGGGCACGGGATGAAACGCAACCGCGAGGAGGCCGCCCGCCTGTACCGCGCAGCCGCGCGGCAGGGCTATATCCCCGCGATCCGCGCGCTGGGCGTCTGCTACGAAAGCGGCATCGGCGTGGAGCAAAGCTTCACGCGGGCGATCGAGCTCTATGAGGACGCCGCGCAGCATGGGGACGAGCGCGCGATGCGCTTTCTCGCCAACATGTACTACGCCGGGCGCGGAACGGAGGCCGACAAGGAGAAAGCGGCGGCGCTGTTTCGGCAGGCTGCCGAAAAGGGCGAGCTGACCGCCGCGTTTAATCTCGCGCATTGTCTGGAAAACGGCGTCGGCACGGAAAAGGACGAGGCGCAGGCGCGCCTCTGGTACGAGCGGGCGCTGCAGGGCGGCTCGGAGAAGGCCGCATTCAATCTTGCCGACATGTACGAAAAGGGGCGGGGCGGCGAAAAGAACGAGGAAAAGGCAGCACAGCTCTATGAAAGAGCCTATGCGCTCGGCAGCAAGGAGGCCGCGCGCAGGCTGGGCGAGCTGTATCAAAAGGGACGCGGCGTCAAGCGCAGCCGGAAAACCGCCGATGAATGGCTTCAGCGGGCGGGGGACAGGGCGGCAGACAGCTCTGTGCGCGCCGCCTTGACAACAAAGGCGGAAAAGCCGTCGCTGCTTAACTTTTGGATGCTGCGCGGCTTCGGTCTGATGTTTCTGGCCGTTGCTTATTGGATCGGCAATAACGGGCTGAACAGGCATAGCCCGGACTATGCCTCCATCAAGGTCGCGCTGATGGTTGGGCTGATGGTCCTCCTGTGCTGCTTCAGCGCGCGCTTTTATGAGCCGCCGGCGCGCCGCCGCGCGCCGCGCTGGCTGCACGGCGTGATCGGCGGGGTCAGCGCGGCGGCGCTGCTGGCACAGGCGGCGGACGCGCTTCGCGCCGGTGCGCTCAGCCCCCTGGAGCTCTGGCGCATGGGCTGGCTGCTTGCTATCGCGGCGCTCGCCCTTTACCGCGCCCTGCGACGGGGGAAAAAACAGGAAAAAGAGTAAAAAATGACCGGCGCGCGCCGCCGGCAGCCAAACAACATAGCAAAAGCGGCCAGCACTTTCAAGCTGACCGCTTCACAGCTTGTCAAAAAAGTCAATCAGGACTTTTTTGACTGCGCTTCAGCCGCCGAGCATTTTGATACGATCAAAATGCTATTACCTAAAACAGCCTGATGATATCAGTCTGTTTCAGGCGGCGGTTGATTGAAACGCGAGGCGGGCCTTGCCCCCTCGCGCACCCCCGCGGCTCTATCATTCCTCTCGTATGCATCGTTTTTTGACAGTCTCAAAAGCGGTCAGCACTTTCAAGCTGACCGCTTCATTTCTTGTCGGGATGATTGCGTGCTATTTCGTCCTCAATGGCCGCAAGCAGTATGCTGGGTCGCATGTCCAGCGCCTCACAAATTCTAAAGAATGTTTCCAGCGTTGGTTTTCGCGTTCCTCGTTCGATGGCGCTGAGATGCGTTCTGCCAATATCCGCCAAGCCGCTCAATACTTCCTGCGACAAAGCTTTTTCTTCGCGAAACCTCTGAATGACCTTTCCTACGATCATGGCGTCTAACATTCCATGCGCCCCCCCTCTTGATGAAAGTGTAAACGAAAGGGGTACACGATATGACTACATATGTTGTCAAATGAATACATATGTGTTAAAATCTTTCTATAGGACAGCAATCAACAGTTATTGTACAACTGTGTGTTTCTGAAAAGAGTCGTAAGATGGAACAAAGGACCTGCTTTTTTCATCGGGTGTCGGTGCGTCGATGCGCGCCGCCGGCAGCCAAACAGCATAGCAAAAGCGGTCAGCACATTCAGGCTGACCGCTTCATTTCTTGTCGGGATGGACGATCTCGATCACATCGGATATTTCACAGTCAAGGAGGATACAGAGCGCGTCCAGCGTATTGGAAGAAACAGATTCTCCGGCCTTCAGGCGGCGGATCGTGGAGCTGCTGATTTGGCCTTTTACTTGAAGTGTATAGCTTGTTGCGCCTCGCCGCTGCATCGTTTTCCAAAGCGGTGCATAAGAAACCAAAGGATACGCCCCCTCTCCCATTGACATATCACTATTATTGCCTATAATGGGAGAAAAGCGTTATAGGCAATATTGCCTATTCCTTAACGAGAGAAATCCGAAGCGATATGAATAATCAAAGAACCTGCTTTTTTCATCGGGCGTCGGTGCGCCGATGCGCGCCCCGGCAGCCAAACAGCATAGCAAAAGCGGTCAGCACATTCAGGCTGACCGCTTCAGTTCTTATCGGGATGGACGATCTCGATCACATCGGATATTTCACAGTCAAGGAGGATGCAGAGCGCATCCAGCGTGTGTGTGGAGACATGCTTGCCTTTCCGCATGGAATGGTAATTTGTCATGGGAAAGCCCATCTTATTCAGTCGATATGATGTGATGCCCTTTTCCCTCATTGTGCGGAAAAGCGGCTCATAGCTTATCATAATGATCACCGTCCACAACTATATGTTAAGTAAACGCTGAATCATACGCCTTCGGCATCTCCTGGACAATTAGTGCCCTGATTTCGTCACTTTTTCTTGCAATACACAAAGTATTCCTGCGAAAAAGTGCCATCATCAAAACTCAATTTTTCTCGGGATCTGCTCTCGCCATATGAATCATCGTTTATTAAAATATAGAATATGGATTCGACATTGAGTATATACTATAACTCGTATATACTGGATATAGAGGTGATTCAAATGCAACAAAATGAAAAACGACACCCGAAGACCTGCTTTTTTATCGGGCACAGAAATGCGCCGGAGAGCCTGCGAACACGGCTGAATGCGACGATCGAGCAGTTGATCACACGGTGCGGCGTAACAGAATTTGTTGTCGGTCATTACGGACGCTTTGACGCAATGTGTGCAGGCGCCGTCCGGGATGCAAAAAAGCGGCATCAGGAGATCAGTCTTGTTTTGCTGCTTCCCTATTATTCGCCCAAAGGAAGCAAGGATTTCTTCACATACTACGATGAAACATTCTATCCGCCGAAGCTGGAGCAAGTACCGAAACGACTGGCGATCGTGCGGGCGAATGAATATATGATCCGGCATTGCGATTATTTGCTCTGCTATTGTGAGGGCTATATCGGCAATACAAAAAATATCGTAGAGCAGGCGATAGCTTTGGAACAGAAAGGGCGTCCAAGGATATATAATATTGCGCAAAAATAGAAGCTGTATCCCCTTGCTCGCTGCGCTCGACAGCCGCCTTCAGGCGAGGGGGCCGGGAGAAAGGCCAGCGACTCGGGGCGCGTGCTCCTAAAAAAACCTCAGTCAGCCTTGCGGACAGCTCCCTCGGAGAGGGAGCCAAGGCCCCGGATCGTTCTTCTAAAAACTAAGTAAACGATGATTAAATGCCGCAAAGTGCCGCAGGGGCATTTATTCAGCGTTTACCTAAAAACTGAAAGCTAAAAACGATAAAAAACGCTCGATCCATGCGCCTTTGTACGCATGGACCGAGCGTTTTTTGCCAGACGGGGCGCTTGCCCCTTTTTATTTTCCTGCCAGAGACAGACCCTCGACCAGCACGGAGGGAGAGGCAAAGGCGGTCGGGCTGCCAAAGCTGATAAACTTCACGTTATCCGCCACGGCGGTGACACCCTGCAGCAGCTCGTAGAAGTTTCCGGCGACGGTGAAGGACTTGACCGCACGGGTCTTCTTGCCGTTTTCGATCATAAAGCCGCCGCTCTGCAGCGAGAAATCGCCGCTGATGGGATCGGCGCCCGCGTGGAGACCGCCGAGGAAGTCGATATACACGCCGTTTCCGGCTTTCTGCAGCAGCTCCTCCTCGCTCATCGTACCCGGGGCGACGCGCAGCGTAAAGGGCGAGACGCCCACGGGCGCAGAGTAGCTGCCCTTGGAGGCATTGCCGGTACTCTGCTTGCCCATGGCCGCGGCGCTTTTGAGGTTGTGCAGCAGGGTTTTAAACTCGCCCTGCTCAATGACCGCTTTCGTAAAGCTGGGCGTGCCCTCCGCGTCAAAGGGCATTTGCGCGGGGCTTTCGGCGTAGAAGGGATCGTCGATCAGCGTGAAGACCTCGGCGGCGATGCGCTCGCCTTCGCGGTCCTTCAGCCGGCTGAGACCCTTGCGCGCGTTCTCGGCGGAGAAGACGCCGGAGAAGGCCTGCAGCAGCCCGGTCATCGCCTTGGGGGCAAAGACAACGGGGTAGGCGCCCGTGGGGGCGACGTCCGCGCCGAGCTGGTTTTTGGCGTCGCTGACGGCGGTGCGCGCCGTCTTTTCGAGATCGAGCTCCTCCAGCGCGCCGAAGGCGATCTCATAGGAGTCGTTCAGCTCCTTGCCGTCGGAGACGACGGCGGCGGAGAAGAGAACGACGGCCTTGTTCTCGTGGAAGAGATCCAGCCCGCGGCTGTTGGCAATGGCAAGTGTGCTCTGCATAGCGACCAGCTCGGTCGCGCTGCCGTCGATGACCAGAGGGTCGGCGGCGTACAGCGCCTCCTGCGCCTCCAGCGCCTTTTTCGTCAGCGCCTCGGCGGAGGGAAGGGTAATTTCCTTTTGCGTGATCGGCTGATAGCTCTTGCCGCCCTCGCCGAGAAATTCCTGCTCGTCGGTTTCCAGCACGGCGGCGTTGTCGAGCGCGGCGCGCACGATGCGCGCGGCCTCTTCCGCGCTCAGATCCTCGGTGGAGGCGTAGCCCATGTGCCCGTCCTTGAGGCAGCGGAAGCTCACGCCGCCGCCGACGCTCGAGTCAAAGTCCTTGATCGCGTGCTGGAACACGCTCGCGGAGGTGGAGCTGCTCTCGGAATAGTAAAGCTCGTAGTCGCTGAGACCGAGGCGCTGCGCCTCGGCGATGACCAGTTGTTTGAATTCGTTGTATTTCATCGGTTAACGCCCTCCTACCGTGATGGACGAGACGCGGATGAGCGGCTGGCCCACGTTGGTCGGCACCGAGCCGGAGGAAGAGCCGCACATGCCCTGTCCCATGTCCATGTCGCTGCCCACCATGTCGATCTTCTGGATGATCTCGCTGCCCTTGCCGACAAGGCTTGCGCCGCGCACGGGCTCGGCGATCTTGCCGTTGCGGACCATGTAGCCCTCCTGCACGGAGAAGTTGAATTCGCCGGTGGCGGGATTGACGCTGCCGCCGCCCATGGCCTTGGCAAAGAGACCGTATTCCATGGAGGCGATGATGTCCTCGTTCTTGTCCTCGCCGTTGGCGATATAGGTGTTGGTCATGCGGGAGGTGGTGGTGTAGGCGTAGCTCTGACGGCGCGCCGAGCCCGTCGGCGCCATGTTCATGCGCCGTCCGCCCATTTTGTCGATCATGTAGCTCTTCAAAACGCCATTTTCGATCAGGACGTTTCGCTGAGAGGGCGTGCCTTCATCGTCGATATTGATGCTGCCCCAGGCGTTGGGGATGGTGCCGTCGTCGATGGCGGTGACTTTTTCGTTGGCGATCTTCTCGCCGAGCTTGCCGGAAAATTCGCTCATACCGAGCGCGACGGAGCTGGCCTCCAGACTGTGGCCGCAGGCCTCGTGGAAGATAACGCCGCCAAAGCCGTTGCCGATGGCCACGGGCATGACGCCCGCCGGGCAGTAGCCGGCCGAGGCCATTACCATCGCCTGACGCGCGGCCTCGCGGCCGACGGACTGCGGGTTGATGACGCTGTCGAACATCTCCAGACCCATGCGCCGGCCGGGAGAACAGGTGCCGGTCTGGGTCTCGCCGTTCTTCTCCGCAATGGCGGTGATGGCAAGGCGCGTGCGGATCTGGCGATCCTGCGTGTAGAGCCCCTCGGAGTTTGCGATCAGGATCTTGTGATCGACGTCCATCAGCGTGCCGGAGACCTGAGAGATCGCCTCGTCATAGTCGCTGGCGGCAAAGTAAGCGTCCTTGAGGATCGCGATCTTGCGCGCGTTGGGAACGCTGGATGGGACGATCTGCACCGGGTGTACGTCGCCGAAGCTGCGTTCGTGCAGCACGATGTCGATCTCGGCCGTGCCCTCGCCGAGCGCGGCGGCCGCGGCGTCGGCGCAGCGCATGAGTCCGGTCTCGCTGGTATCGACGGTGGAGGCGGACACGCTGCGCAGGCCCTTGAACACGCGGATGCCCACGCCCGCGACGACGGCGTCGTTGACGGCGTCTACCTTGGCGTCGATCATGTGCACGGTGTGGTTGACGGTGTGCTCAGCGAACAGCTCTGCGTAGTCCGCGCCTGTGGAGGCGGCACGCCGGAGCACCCGCTGGCAAAGCTCTCGTTGGATCATAGGCGGTTGCTTCCTTTCTGTTTGAAATAATTGAATTATACAGGAAATGGGCGGTCAGTTCAACAAAAAAACGCTAAAATGCGCAGCAATTTCTTGTTGCTCTGTGCAGAAAACAGCGACAGAAACCATCTGTTTCCCTGTTCATGGCAAAAGTATAACATATCATCGCCAGCTTCCGGCGCGTCCAGGGACGAAACGAGCTTTTCGGGGGATGAACAGCTTTGTGCTGCTGCGAAATAAAACAGTAATCAGCCAAAGCGCCAGGAAAAGCGGGCCTATACCGCTATCCGAAAAACGACGTGGTCATTGGTCCGGACTGTCAGAAAATCAAAATGGCCGTGCGTTTTTACATACTGCCGCAGCGCCGGGATCATGGTGCGCAAGGCCTCCGGCGGGATGTTTGGTATGGAGCGGTTTTCTTCCATGAGCTGCGATTTTAGCAGCATGCCGAGCATGGCGGTCGGGATCGGCAGGACGATCGGCCGCATCCCGTTTGTCGGGGAGATATACAGCTTCATTTATTCGACCGAGATGCTGATATGCGGCCCGTCAGAGGTATCCAGCTCGAGGATATTGCCAATGACGCCGCGCTCAACAAGCGCCACGATTTTATCAAAGGGGATATCGCCCGTGGACACACCGTTGAGCACAAGGCTGTTCGTGGCTGACGAACCAAGCTCACGAACAAGGACAAAGGGGATGTTGATGTTTACGCTGTCTGGAGAGGCGAAATCGCCCGTTTTTACGCTGCCTGGAGAGGCGAGATCGCCCGTTTGGATGCGAATGCGGAGCATCAAATCCTCAAGATTTTTCGTTCCCGGCGCTGCGAACTGCACGGGCTTCTTTTCTGCCCGACCCAGCAGCTCGTCCAGAGAGATATTGAACATGTCGGCAAGCCTGACGAGCGTTTCCATATCCGGAGAAGTGATCCCGTTTTCCCATTTGGATACCGCCTGCGGCGATATCATCAGCCGCTCGGCGAGATTGTCCTGCGTCAAGCCGTGCTGCTTCCGCAGAAACTGCAGTCTGCTTCCAAAGTCTTCCATTCTGATTCTCGCTTTCATATTATTGTTGTTTGATTTGTGTCATTGGCCGTTGACGCCGTCATTATAACAGATGCCGGGGCTGCCGGGAAGCGCTCAAATGTTGAGATGCGCCGAAAAACTCACTTTTTGGTTGATTTTTCACTAACCGAACAGTTGTGTTTGCCCTTGCCGCCGTTCACTCTTGCGGTAGGCAGACGGCGACTGCCCCATGTAACGCGCGAATACGGTGGCGAAATAATTCGGCGTGTTGAAGCCGCAGCGCGCCGCGATTGCGTCGACCGACAGGCTGGTGCCGGACAGCAGCTTGCGGCTGAGGGCGATGCGCTCCTCGCGCACATAATCGCAAAAGGTCTGGCCCGTCAGCGTGGAAAAGATCCGGCTGAGATAGGCGCCGCTGATATGGATCGCGCGGCTGACGCGCTGCAGCGTCAGCGGCTCGTCCAGATGCTCGCGGATATACACGCGCGCCTTTTCCAGATGACTGCAGGCCTCACGCTTTCGGGAAAAGCTGTCATGGTAATCCCGCAGCACCGAGAGTCCGGCGCGGCGGATATCCGCGTCGCTTTCCATGGCCTCCGCCTGTACCCGGTTGCGCCAGCAGCACTCCGTGAGGCTGACATGCATGTAAAACTGAAAAAAATCATACAGGCAGCGGTTGAGGGAGGTGACGACGATCATGCCCTCGACCTGCGGGACCCGCCCGCCGGAGAGCGCGCTGATCCGCCGGAGCCGCTCCTCAAAAAGCGCCTCGGCGCTGCCGAGACTGTCATAGATCAGCGCCTCGCACACGGAATGCAGATTGTAGATCAATTCCATCATTTCGTTTTGCCTGACGATGCTTTCTTTTTTTGTCATAGAAGCCACCTGCATGCAAGAATTTGTAGATATCGGTAAAAATTTTAGATGAATCCGGGGGAGGGACTGTGCTATAATACCTCGGCGGTTAGATGGCTCTAACCATAAAAGAGGATAGCAGACTCGCGCCCTTTTGTCAATCGCGGCGGCGTGAGGCGGAAGGCAGAGGAAAACAGATCGATGAGAAAAATTGCGATTTACGGCAAGGGCGGCATCGGAAAAAGCACGACGACCTCGCATCTCTCCGCGGCGCTTGCGGGGATGGGGCTGAAGGTCATGCAGGTGGGCTGTGACCCGAAGGCGGACTCTACCAAGGGGCTGATGGGCGGCAAGCGCATCCCCACCGTGCTCGATCAGCTTCGGGAGAAGCAGGACGCGCTGCGGCTGGAGGACATCGTTTTTGAAGGCTACGGCGGGGTGCTTTGCGTTGAAAGCGGCGGCCCAACACCCGGCATAGGCTGCGCCGGGCGCGGGATTATTTCCGCGTTTGAAAAGCTGGCCGAGCTGGAGGCCTTTGAAATCTACCGCCCGGATATCGTGATCTACGATGTGCTGGGCGATGTGGTGTGCGGCGGCTTCGCCATGCCGATCCGAGAGGGTTATGCGCGAGAGGTGTTCATCGTGTCCTCCGGCGAGATGATGGCGCTGTATGCGGCGGACAACATTGCGCGCGCCGTGCGCAATTTCTCGTCGCGTGGATACGCGCAGCTTGCGGGGCTGATCCTCAACGCCCGCAACATCGAGGGCGAGCGCGAGATCGTGGCGCGCGCCGTGCAGGAGATCGGCACCGAGCTTGTCGCCTATGTGCCCCGCAGCGGCGATATCCAGCGAGCGGAGGCGAGCGGAGGCACGGTGTTTGAGTGTGTGCCGGATTCGCCGCTGTGCGGCGTTTACCGGGAGCTGGCGGAAACGGTGCTGCGCCTGAGTAAAGCAAACACGGATTGAATCGCCTGCGGCAGCTTCCGGAAAAGCCGCCGTATCGGAACGCGTTGCTTGGGAAATCAGCTTTTGCCGATTTCATCACCGTTTACGAAGGATGAAAGCCGGATGTGAGTCCGTTTTCATACAAGAACTATTATTTTTCAGGAGGTAAGCAAGATGGTAAAAAGAATGACGGCGCTGCTGTTGGCGGCGCTGATGCTGCTTGGCTTGGCGGCCTGCGGCCAGAATAACGGGGCGCAGGAGCCGGAGAGCACGCCGGCGCAGAGCGCGCCTGTTCAGAGCACACAAGCGCCGGCGCAGACGGAAAACACCGGCTTTACGCTCTACTATCCCGCGTTCATGAAGGAGCTGGAGGGCGAGACGCTGGTGCTGAACAAGGCGCCGGAGCGTATCGTTTGCCTTTCCAACACCGCGCTGCAGGTGCTCGCGCGCTTTGATGTGCGCCCGGTGGCGGTCACCTCGCTCTCCAAGAGCGGCGATTTCCCCGACTGGGTGCGCGAGCTGCCGCAGATCGAGGTCGGCATGAGCGGGCTGGATATCGAGGGCATTGTGGCTATGGAGCCGGATCTCGTCATGGTCGGCGAATACCAGAAGGAAGAATACGGAAAGCAGTTTGAGGATGCGGGCATTCCGGTGTACTACACCACCGAGGGTCCCTCCGTCACCTATGCCGAGACGCGCGACGGCACCGTTGCCATTGCCCGCTCCTTCGGAACGGCGGAGCAGGTCAAGGAGATCGATGAGGCCTTTGCCGCTGTTGAGGCGCGCTGCGCTGAGTACACGGAGGCCAACGCCAGCCGGACGATGATGATCTTCTTCTCACAGCCCGGCTCCTATCAGCAGACAAGCCAGGGCTATCTCGGCAGTATGCTGGCCATGCTGCCCTTTGAAAATCTCAGCGACGGCGTCATCGATCCCGCGCTGCGCACGGCGCCGACCGATGTGGAGACCTGCATCAAGCTGAATCCGGAGATCATTTTTGCAATCAGCCCCGGCGTTCCCAGCGGCGAGCAGGTGCGCGAGATGTTCGAGAAGACCTTCGACGCCGACCGCGAGCTGTGGAATCAGCTCGACGCCGTGGCGGAGGACAATATCATCTATCTCGGCACGGAGTACATCAGCTCCAAGGGGCTGCAGATCGTGGACAGCCTGAACAAGCTGATCGATCTGCTGGAGGCGCGAGGCGACGGACAGATCGTGCTGCCTTATCCGGCCAACATGCAGGAAAAGGGCTATACCGAGCCTCTGGTACTGGAAAAAAAGCCGCAGCGCGTCGTCTCCATGAGCACCTCTCCCGTGCTGGCGCTTAACCGGCTCGGCGTGAACATGATCGCCGTCCCGGCGTCCTCTGTCGTACAGTGGCCGGAGAACATGAGCGAGGTCGTCACGCTGCAGCTTGCGCACAACACGAATTTCGACATCGAGACCGTTGTGGCCATGGAGCCGGACCTTGTCATTCTCGGCTATACCTCGGAGGATACCTACGGCAAGGTGCTGAGCGATGTGGGCATTCCCGTCTACTATGTCGACGCGGGACACACCGTGCCCTATGAGTCCATCAAGCTGCAGACCGAGGCGCTCATCGAGGCCTTCGGCAAGGGCAGCGAAGAGGGCAAGGCCATGATGGAGGCCTTCAGCGAGATGGAGGAGAAGCTGGAGGAGAGCAAAAAGCTGCTGGAGGGCAAAAGCGTGATGGTGCTGCAGTCCTCGCCGCCCTCCCACTACATCCAGACCAGGGGCGGTACGCTCGGCTCCATGGCGGAGATGATCGGACTGAGCAATGTGTATGAAAACGCGCAGACCTTTATGGCGCCTGTGGACTACGAAACGGCGCTGGAGCTGGACCCCGATGTGGTGCTGTGCGTCGGTATGAGCCCGACCGGCGAAGGACACCGGAGCCTGATGGAGGAGGATTTTGCAAAAAATCCCGAATACTGGAACAGCATCCCCGCCATTGAGCGCGGCGATGTGATCTATCTGCCGGTTTACTTCATCTCCTCCGCCGGCATCAATGTGATTGACCATATCACTGAGCTGACGGAAATCGTAACGGCTCATTTTGCGGAGTGAAGCGATGAAGGCAAGCGGAAAGCACAAGGTAAGCGCCCTGCGTATCGGTACGATATGGTTGATTTTGGCGGCCTTATTGGTCGTGCTTTCTCTGGTGGCGATCAATGTGGGCAGCGCCGGATATTCCGTCTCTGAGATCGTGCACGCGCTGTTTTCCCCGGAAAAAAGCACCGTGAAGGTCGTGGTGATGAATCTTCGCCTGCCCCGTCTGATCCTTGCGCTGCTGATCGGCGCCTCGCTTTCCTCGGCCGGCGCGATTTTGCAGTCCGTGATGCGCAACCCGCTGGCAGACCCCGGCACCATCGGCGTGTCTGCCGGCGCGGGCACCGCGGCGACCACGATTTTGCTGCTGTTTCCGCACATGACAAACGCCGTGCCGCTGTTTGCCTTTGCGGGCGCGGCATTGGCCTGCTTTCTCATCTACACCATGGCGTGGAAGAACGGCGTAGACCCGACCCGCATCATCCTCTCCGGCGTCGCCATCAACAGTGTGCTGGGCGCGTATAACGCCTTGCTGCAGATGCTGCATTCAGACAGCCTGGAGGGGGTGCTGGCCTTTATGAACGGCAGCCTGTCCGGGAGAAGCTGGTCGCATGTGCGCGTGCTGGTGATCTATGCCAGTCTGGGGCTGCTGCTGTCCTTTTTCTGCATCAAAAGCGCCAACACCCTGCAGCTCGGCGAGGAGATGGCCAAGTCCCTCGGCGTCAAGGTCAGCCTGACGCGCGTGCTGCTGTCCGCCGTGTCCGCCTTTTTGGCAGCGGCAACGGTCTCCGTGGCGGGTATGATCGGCTTTGTCGGGCTTGTGGTGCCGCATATCGCGAGGATACTGGTGGGCTCCGATTACAAGCAGATGCTGCCCACCTCCATGCTGCTCGGCGCGGTCGTGCTGCTGGCGGCGGACACCGTGGGGCGCACCATCGTGCCCGGCATGGAGATCCCCGTGGGCATCGTGATGAGCGTCACAGGCGGCCCGTTCTTTTTGTATCTGCTCAGAAACGGAGGGAAAATGCGTGGAAATCAGAGGTAGTCAGCTTGAAATCGGTTATGGAGACCATACCGTGATCCACGATATGGACGTCACCGTGCAGCCGGGCAAGATCACCTCCATCATCGGACCCAACGGCTCCGGCAAGTCCACGGTGCTCAAGGCGCTGACCCGCCTGCTGGCGTATAAGGGCGGCGTGGTGACTATGGACGGGCGCGATTTGAAAAGCTTTTCCTCCAAGGAGCTGGCGCGCAGCGTCGGCGTGCTGCCGCAGATCCACTCGGCGCCGCCCGATTTTCAGGTGAAGGAGCTGGTGGGCTACGGGCGCATGCCCTATCAGAAGTGGTACGAGCGCAACAATGCCGAGGACGAAAGGATCATCGACTGGGCGATGCGAGCGACGGGCGTGTGGGAGCTGCGCGAGAAGCCGATTCACGCCTGCTCCGGCGGCGAGAGCCAGCGCGTCTGGATCGCAACGGTGCTGACACAGCAGCCGGAGATCCTGTTTCTGGATGAGCCGACGACCTACCTCGACATCGCCCACCAGATAGAGATGATGCAGCTAATCCGCCGCCTCAACCGGGAAAACGGCATCGGCGTCGTGATGGTGCTGCACGATCTGTCGCAGGCGCTGGAGGTCAGCGACTGGATCGTGGTGATCAAGGACGGAAAAAAATATGACGAGGGAAGCCCCGAGGAGGTCATCACGCCGCGCATGATGCGGGAGGTCTACGATGTGGATTGCAGCATCATCCGCGTGCCCGGCCGGGAGAAGCCCCTGATCGCCTACCATGAGATTTGAAAGGAGAAACGGCTGTGGACGGAAATGAACTCTTGTCCCGATTGAAGCGCCTCAGCGAGATTGAGGACCCCGGCAAGGATATCCACGCGCTGAGCTATGCGCAGTTTCCCGGCACACACTGTCCGCTGATGGGCGCGGCCATGGCGCTGCGCGGGATCGACGGCGCGGTTATGATGATTATCGGCACCGACGAGTGCGCCTACTACACCAAGCACATGACCATCCATTCCGACGACTGGGGCGGGCTGGACGGGCGCTGTGTGTCTGTGACGATCGACCAGCACGACATCACCTTCGGCTGTGTGAAGAAGGTGGAGGCGGCCTTTGCCGAGCTGATGGAGGAGCGCTGCCCGGAGGCGGTTTTTCTCGTCACCACCTGCGTGCCCGAAATTATCGGCGACGACTTCGACGCGGCGGCCGCCGCGCTGAGCGAGAGCTACGGCGTGCCGGTTATGGCGGTACATACGGAGCATTTCAAATGCGACAACCATATGCCCGGCGTGGAGCGCACGATCACCGCCTGCTTCCAGCTCATGCAGCCGCAGCAGCCGGACGGCAGCGTGAATGTGCTCGGGCAGCGCATGGGCCGCTTTGAGGATACGGAGCTGTTTCGCGTGCTTGAGGCGGCGGGGGTGCGCGTCGGCGCGCGCATACCCAGCGGCTGCACGCTGGAGGAGCTTCGCCGCGCCGGAGCGGCCAGGGTCAATATCGTCGTCAATGACATCGGCCTGCCGCTGGCGAAAAAGATGCGGCAGCGCTTCGGCACACCGTATGTATTCTTCGACAAGTTCGTCGATCCGCAGCATATCGCGGCGGCCTATGACGAGCTGTTTGCCTTTCTGGCCTGCCCGCAGCCGGCGATGCTCGCCGCGCTGCGCGCGGAGGCGGAGGCGGCTGTGGCGCACGGCAGGGAAACGCTCGGCGGCACAAGCTTCATCTACGGCAACACGCCGTTTCGCGCCTTTGAAAGCTGCGCCTTCATGGCCTCGCTCGGCATGGAGCCGAAGCTCATCCAGTGCCACGGCATCGGCGATGCGGACGCGGCGGATGTGCAGCAGCTTCTGAAGAGCGCCGACCCCTATATCACGCAGTCGGCCAACATTTCCCCCATGCAGTACATCTACGATGTGCTGCGCCCGATGCTGTACCTCGGACATGAATATCCGATGCGGCTGCGCAAAAAGGGCATCGCCCAGGTGCATACCGACATGGGCGGCGGCATGCTTGGCTATGAGCTGACCGCCTATTTTGTCAAGCAGCTCTCTCTTGCGGCCGATGAGGCGCAATCGATCCGGGAAGGAGGCATGCAGCCATGAGCCTGACACGATTTCTTCCGGTGCCCAGCGACCGCATGGGCATCCTCTGGAGCCTGCTGAACATTGAGGACAGTATCGTCGTGGAATACGGTCCGGCCGGCACGACGCACTTCAGCATGAGCCTGTTCGGCGAGCTCGGCATCGAGCAGGAAAACCGCCTGTTCACGACGCATATGCGCGAGGATGATGTGGTGATGGGGGATGTCTCCCGGCTGGAAAACGCGCTGGTGGAGGTAGACAGAAACTTCCATCCCGCCGCGATCTTTGTCTCTGCGTCCTCCAGCTCGGCGGTGATCGGCACAGACCTGCGCGGCGTATGCACCATGCTTCGGCCAAAGCTGAAGGCCCGGCTCGTCAGCTTCGAGCAGGGCGGCTTCCGGGGCGATTATTCCGCCGGCATCCGCGAAACCTACCGGCTGCTTGCCGGGCAAATGGTGGACAGCGATACGCCGAAACGCTCTGAAGCCTACAACATCATCGGCGCGTCTGTCGGCAGCTACCGCTGCAAGGCGGATGTGTTGGAGCTTGAGCGGCTGATGCGCGAGGCCTTCGGCATGCAGGCGCACGCGCGGCTTTGTCTGGAGACAGATCTCGAGCGGATACGCACGATGGGCGGTGCAGCGATCAATCTCGTGCTGCGCAGCGAGGCGCTGGACGCTGCGCGTATTCTGGAAAAAAGCTGCGGCACTCCGTACCATTACGGCGCGCCCTATGGATATGACGGCACGATATCGTGGCTCGAGAGCGTGGGGAAGCTCCTCGGCCGGGAGCCTGCGCCCGCGCTGATGGCCGCGTTGAAAAAGAGCGCGGCGGAGGCCAGGCAGTATCAAATGTACGGCAGGATGCTGCGCAGAGATAAGCCGCAGGCTGTTCTCTATGGCGACTATGAAGCGGTACGCGGATTGGGCGCTTTTCTGAGCGGCGTCGGCATTCAGCCCGTACACCGCATCAGCATGCACAACATCAGCGCCCTTGACGACGCCGGCGGCGTCGAATATCTCCCGGCGGAGCGCGAGCGCATCGCGCTGCTGCGCGGCCTGCAGCGCACGCTGCTTTTGGCCGACGACACATCCCGCCGTCTGGCAAACGACGGCAATACCTTCATGCGCATTTCGACGCCCGTGATCGACGGTGCACAGCTTGCCACGCACATGCCCGTGATGGGGCCGCGCGGCGCGGATATGCTGATGGAATATGTGGACGGCTATTTCAACACACTGAGATAGGAGAGAGAGCTAATGAAAGTACAGGTTATCTATCACAGCCTGTCGGGCTGTACGGAGAAGCTGGCGCGCGGCGTTTTTGAGCGTTTGACATGCGAGGAAAAAAGCCTGCACGATCTCTCAAAGGAAAGCCCGGCGCTGGACGGAGACATTCTGCTGCTCGGCTATTGGGTGGATCAGGCGGGACCCTGCAAGCCCATGCGCGGGCTGATGGAGCAGATCGAGGGCAAGCATGTCGGAATCTTTTGCACGATGGCCTACTGGTGCGACGCATCGCACGGCACGGCCTCCCTGCACAGCGGCGCGGAATGCGTCAAGGCGCGCAACACTGTGATCGGCGGCATCGCCTGCAACGGGCACATGAGCCAGAAAATGATCGACATGTTCCGCTCGATGAAGGCGGGGGCGCACAGCAGCAATCCCGCCAGCGAGGCGCGCTGGGCGCTGATGAAGGAGCATCCCAGCGAATGCGAGATCGCCCTTGCCGCCGAGCGCTTCAATGAGCGCATCGCGCTGCTGCATACGCTTCAGGCGCAGGGCCTTGCCTTTCCCCCGGTAGAGATATAGCTTCGTCAAACAGCAGAAAAGGGGCTGTCTCAAAAGTCAGCCCCGAAAAAAGAGAAAAATAACGGCAGCCGTCCCTTGAAAAGGGGCGGCTGTCGGCTTAATATTAGGTTGTGAAACACAATAAAAAGCAGGTAGATTATACCCTGTATGAGGCAGGGC
>JAFWVV010000036.1 GCA_017518225.1 Oscillospiraceae bacterium
GGCGGTGACGCGCTACGCGGTGGGCCTGGTGTATCAGCCGGAGGACGGCTTTGATGCGGAGCAGGAATTGGAAGCCCAAAAGAGAATGCTCTATCGGGAATTTACCACGCGGTAGAAAATGCGGAAGTGTATCGGAGAAATCGGAGAAATGCCATGAAACCCCTTGACAAAACGGCGAAAATGCGCATAATCGCTGCAAGCGGAGCGGGTAAGGGTAGCCATACCCTTTTCTCCGTGCGCCTTTATAATGGAATACACCAAGCGCAACGACAACGCGGGGGCGGTTTGCCCCGCCGTGTCGCTGCGCTTTTTTGCATGAACGGGGGTGATTTTTCGTGAGCTTCCTCCACTTTGCCAGCCGGGACGATCCGGCGGGCCCCCATCACGGCGGCCCGGTGAGGGCACGCCTCGACAGAAACCGCAACGAATCGGAAAGCAGGTGCCAACACATGAAACACAAAACGAACCGGATCCTGAGCCTTTTCCTCGCCCTCGTGCTGACGGCGGGGCTGCTGCCTCTTTCGGCGCAAGCGGAGTCTCCCGGAACCTTTTCGGAGCTGCAACAGGAGATTAACCTAACCCCCACCGATGGTACTCTTAAGCTTGAGAAGGATTATAAATTTGAAGACGGTTTTTCCGCCGATGGAATTGTTATTGACAGATCAATGACCATCAAACTGAACGAACATACCATTGACGGCAACGGCATGGCCCGCATCTTCTTTGTCAATAATGAAGTCACGCTTACGCTCGAGGGCCCCGGAACGATCAAGGGAGGAGCGGCTGTTGGAGGCGGCGGCATCTATGCAGACGCCTACGCGGCGCTTTCCCTGCAGAATGTGGAGATCTCGGGGAATGTCGCCGCAGGAGGCGGCGGCGGCATCTATGCAGGCGACAACGTGACGCTTTCCCTGCAGAACGTGGAGATCTCGGGGAATGTCGCCGCAGGAGGCGGCGGTATCTATGCAGACGCCTACGCGGCGCTTTCCCTGCAGAACGTGGAGATCTCGGGGAATGTCGCCGCAGGAGGCGGCGGCGGCATCTATGCAGGCGCCAACGCGAAGCTTTCCCTGCAGAACGTGGAGATCTCGGGGAATACCGCCGATGCACGAGGTGGCGGCGTATTCCTCAGTTCGGGGGCGTGGGGGCTCGAGATCGGCGGCGAAACGATCGTTTCCGGCAATACCGGCGGCGCCGCAGCAGACAACGTGTATCTGTATGGGCCGCAGCTCACGGTGACCTCCCCATTGACGGGCAAGGCCAAAATCGGACTCTCGCCTGACTCCGACGCAATCAGCTCTCATTCGACGAATGAGAATTTTGATCGCATGATGCCTCTCGGAACAGGGTTCAACACGCATCATCCGGGGGCTGACATCGAAGCCTTCTTTGTCAGCGACGACCAAAGCATATGCATAAGCAATCGTGAGCTAAACAACTACGATATGTTTTGTTCCAGGCACACCCATCAAATGGAGTGTCGGCCGAACCCGGAGAACGGGGCCGAGCTTGAGTACGTATGCACAGCGGGATCCTGCCCGATGCCCTCCCCCTTCGCGAAGCTGACCCTCGTGGCCGAAAATCGCGTTTACAACGGGCAGAAGTATGACGATGCGTGGCTGGACGATCTCGCGCAGTTCAATCGGATCACCGGCCTCAACCTCGTGCTTTCTGATGATAACGCGATCTATCTCCACTACCATAGTGGAGAGGATACAGGCTTTTCGTTTTCGCCCCTTTTTCCGGGATCGTATTGGGCAGTGTTTGTTGCGAATGGCGATTCCTCTAAAACGATCAGAAAGAACTTTCAGATCACGCCCGCCCCCCTGACGATCCGGCCCGAGACGCAGACCTGCGCCTACAACGGGGAGCTTCAGGGGCCGGGGGATATTATATATACCGATTCGGAGGCCGCGGCGGCCGTCGCGGCTTCGGGCCTGGCGGATGGCGACCGGGTGACTTCCGTCACCATCGACGGCCAGGGACGGGAGATCGGCACATACGAGCTGGAAATCACCGGCCTGCGCATCGAGAATTCCGAGGGGGACGACGTAACGGCCTGCTACGCTATCACTTACGAAAAAGGGAGTCTCGTGATCAAAAAGCCGCTGACCCTCGGCCTCACCATGGACGGCTGGGCGACGGGCGGCAGCGGAAGAGACCCCGTTTACCCCGTTCTCACCGGAAACGATGGGAACGGCGACGTGACCTATAAATACAAGCCGAAGGGCGCGGACGACGCGGCCTACAGCCCGGACATTCCGACCGCCGCGGGGGATTACACCGTCCGGGCCACGGTCGCAGAAACGGAATACCACCTCGGCGGCGAGAAAACGGCGGACTTCACCATCAGCCACTTCAGCCTCGAGGGGATAAACCTCAAAGTCAACAAGTCGGAAAAGAAACATCTCGATTGTAATATAGACTACGTCTGGGACGCCAAGCCGCCGTATGGTTGGGATGCTCTTTCCTCTTCCTTTCTGGAGGACATAGATGGCAATACGCTGCCCTGGGACGACGAACCGACCCCCGGCGCGATCCGCTATATGCAGACGTTTGTAAGAGTCCCGACAAATGACGCGGTCGACTTCATCAATCTCTCCGGGATGAAAAAGGAAGACATTCACATCGTGCAGTGTTCCGATGTGACCGTCAGTGTGCACGAGCTCAAAAGATTCGTGGAAGGAGTCGGAGAAGTCGGAGAAGACGAAGAAGTCGAAGGTGTTTGGCGGATCTGGGTGCGGTTCAAGGTGGTGCAGAACGAAGCCCCTCCCACCGGCATCACGCTCGACAGCACCGCCGCGAAGACGGAGTATTTCATCGGCGAGGCGCTTGACGTATCCGGCCTTGTGCTGACGGCAAGCTATTCCGACAACAGCACGAAGAAGATCGACGTCACAAAGGAGATGGTCTCCGGCTTCGACGGCAGCAAAACCGGCAAGCAGACGCTGACCGTGACCTACGAGGGCTTCGAGGCCAAATATGAGGTCGAGGTGAAGGCGCAGCAGAACACGCCTACGCCTACGCCTACGCCCACACCGACGCCTAATCCGACGCCTACGCCCACGCCGACGCCGACGCCTATTCCGACGCCGACGCCTACGCCTACGCCGACGCCTACGCCTACGCCCACACCGACGCCAACGCCGACGCCGACACCGACGCCGACGCCTGCGCCGACACCGGTGCCCACACCCAAGCCGAGCGAAAAGCCCACCTCGCCCAAAACCGGCGACGAGAGCAATCTGTCGCTGTGGGGCAGCCTTGCGGTGCTGTCTCTGGCCGCGGCGGTCGTCCCGCTGGCGTACCTGCGCAAGCGCAAAGAACATAATAAATAAGGCAGACGGTATCCGTCTGCACGTCACCCAAACGGGCGGCGAGGCATAAGAAAAATGCCCCGCCGCTCGTTTTGTCGATCCCAAAAGCCGCCTCTGTCACTTCTGCAAATCCTTTTTGCTCCGGCATATCTTGGCCGAGCGCGCATAGACTTTGCTGACGGGAGGGAGACGATGGATTGCTTGGAGCTGGCGCTGCAGCTGTTGCCGCATCGCTATCTGGACAGAGCGCACCGGGAGATGCTGTCCGGTGCCGAAGAGCTGCGTCTGCGCACGGGACAGGCCTTGACCATGCTGCGCCTTGGCAGAGAATATCCCGTTCCCGGCGAGCCGATCCGCAGGGAGGAGCTTCTGCGCACCTTGGAAAAGGCGACGGGCGCGTCGCTGCACAGCGCGTCGCAGGCGCTCTCACGCGGTTATATCGACTATCACGGCGTGCGCGTCGGCGTATGCGGTCATGTTGTGTGCCGGGACGGGCAGGTCACGGGCTTTCGCTCGGTCAGCTCTCTGGCGCTGCGAATTGCGCGGCCATGTCATGGCTGCTGTGACGAAATCTGGCGAAGGATGCGGCAGGAGGGCTTTGGAAACGTTTTGATTCTCTCGCCGCCCGGTGGCGGAAAAACGACGGCGCTGCGTGAGCTGATTCGCCTTTTGTCTTTGTCCGGCTGGCGAATCGGATTGGTGGACGAGCGCGGCGAGGTGGCGGCGATGGAGGCGGGGGAAGCGGGCTATGAGTTGGGCGCGCATTGCGACGTAATCAGCGGCGTGTCCAAATTGGCAGGAAGCATGATGCTGCTGCGCGGCATGAATCCGCAGTTGATTGCGGTGGACGAAATCACACAGCCGGAGGATCTGGAGGCGATGCGTGAGATTGTCGGCTGCGGGGTGCGTCTGCTGGCAACGGCACATGCGCGAGAGTTGGGGGACTTGCGGCGAAGGCCGTTGTACGGCAGGCTGCTGGATGAGCGACTGTTCAGCGAGACGATCCTGATTCGCATGGATGAGACGGGACGCAGTTACCAATGGAGGAGGCTTGGCGCGTGAGGCTGTTTGGCGCGATATGTGTGATGCTTGCGGTCTCCGCGTTCGCGTGCTCACTGATATCCAATGAAAAGCGCGCGCTCCGATGTCTCGGCACGCTCTGTTGTGCGCTGGAGCGAATGCGTGCAGAGCTGACGACACGCCTGTGTCCGACGCAGGATCTGTTGCATGAGGCGGCAAATACCACAGAGGGGGAAACGGCGCAATTCTTTTTTCAAATTCTGGAAGGGATGGACAGCCTGACGACAAAAAGCTTTGCCGAGCTGTGGCAAGAGGCTGTGGAGACCAGCTTTTCTTTACTTCCCGAAACGGAGAAAAATGCGTTGATCACGCTTGGCGGATCGCTTGGACGCTATGCGCTGGAAGAACAGCTGTCGGCAATCGACCGTTTTCTGCTCGTGGGTCAGGCCGCTTTTCAGGCGCGCAGGGCTGCCTTGCCGGACAAGCGGCGCTTGATTGTCGCACTCTGCGAAACAGCGGGTATTTTTCTCTGCCTTCTATTGCTTTAGGAGACTTGCATGGACATTGATCTGA
Source organism: Oscillospiraceae bacterium (assembly GCA_017518225.1). GTDB lineage: Bacteria > Bacillota > Clostridia > Oscillospirales > Oscillospiraceae > Limivicinus. The sequence continues at coordinate 4,911 of JAFWVV010000036.1, forward strand.
TTTTCAAGATTGCTGCAGTAGGAATACTTGTGGCTGTGCTCAACATTCTCCTGCAGCGCTCCGGGCGCGAGGAGCAGGCGCTGATGACGACAATTACGGCGCTGGTTGTCGTTCTGATGATTGTCGTGCAAAAAATCAGCGAGCTGTTTACGCTGATCAAAACGCTCTTCGGCCTCTGATGGAACTGATGATGCGTGTGGCGGCAGCGGCGCTGTGCGCTCTTGTTGCAGGACTGTTAATCCGGCAAAAGAACCCGGAGCTTGCGTTGACGCTCAGTGTTGGCGCGGTAGCGGTAATTACGCTGGCGGCGCTGCGCATGGGTACGGGTCTGAACGATCTGCGTGTGCTGCTGCGGGAGCGTTTCGGTCTTAGCGAGATCTATATGCAGCCAATGCTGAAGTGTCTGGCAACGGCCATTGTGAGCAAGCTGACGGCGGAGCTTTGCCGTGATCACGCACAGACGGCTGCTGCTGCGGCGGTGGAACTGGCCGGCAGTCTCTGTGCGCTGGGAATTGTAATGCCGCTGCTGGTGACGATGCTGAAGATGGTGGGGGATTTTCTTTGAAAAAAATTGTGATGACCTTGCTTTTTCTCCCATTTTTTCTGGTGCCGGTTTATGCACAGGACTTGGGCGAAGCGGCGGGGGTGGAGCTGGAAGCTAACGCTGTGCGTGAAGCGCTGCCGGAAGAGATTCAGGAGGTCGGCGGGACGCTGGATATGAGCGGGCGTTACGATGGTCTGGGCGCACTGGAACGTCTGTGGAGAAAATTGCTTGAGAACATAAGCGAACGCCTGCGCGCCGACGCATGGGAAGCGGTGCGACTTTTGGTGGTTGTTTTATTCTGCTCAGTTTCCGGCAGCTTGATCAAGGAAAAGCGCCAGCAGGAGATCCTGGAGCTGTCAGGCTGTGCAGTTGTGTCATTGCTGCTGGCAGGCGGTGTTGACAGCATGGTAAAAGAATGCTTCTCCTCTCTCGTTGAATTGAACGATTATGCGCGTGTCGCGCTTCCTGCGGTCTATACGGCGGCAGCGGCCGGCGGCGCCGTCGCTTCTGCTTCGGTACGCTATGCCAGCGCCTGCTTTGCGCTCGACTTGATGATGAGCGCAGCGGAAAAGCTGTTGCTGCCGGTGATCAGCGCCCTGATTGCCATGTCCGTCTGCGCGGCTGTGTTTGATAACGCCATGCTTCGTGCGACCATCAACGGGGCAAAAAAGCTGGCAGCACTGATGATGAGTGGGATGACGATCGCTTTGACTGCCATGCTGTCGGTGACGGGGCTTGTCAGCAGCGCGGCGGACGCGGCGGCGATTCGTGCGGCAAAGACGGTGATCTCCGCGTCTTTGCCCATCGTTGGCGGGATTATGGCGAATGCGGCCTCGTCGGTTTTTGCCGCGGCAGATCTGGTAAAAAACTCCGCTGGTGCGTTTGGTATGGTGGCTGTTTGCGCCTTGTGTCTGGCTCCATTTGCCGCGCTGGCTGTGCGCCGGTTTTTCTTTGGGGTCATTGCGGCCGCTGCGGATATGACGGCAAGCGGACGGATTGCGAGACTGTTTCACGATATGTCCGCTGTTTTGACGCTGCTGCTCGGCTTGCTCGGCTCGTTTGCGCTTATGCTGTTTTTCTCTGTCGCTGCGGCGCTGCGTTCGGTGGGAACGGCATGAGCGGGGGCATTCGGCTGTTATGTGCGCTTTCCGTGCTCTGCGGACTTGCGCTCAGTTTAGCGCCGGAGGGCGGCGTCAAACGGATGATGAGCCTGTGCAGTGCGGTTCTTCTGATGCTCTCAATGCTCAGTTTGATCCGCGATTTGGATATCGGTGCTTATTCGCTGGAGATGGCGCGCTATCGGGAACTGGGACGGGAGATTAGCGCGGAGGGAGAGGACAGCCGCGCCAGGCTCCAGCGCGCAGTCATAGAAAACGAGTGCGAGCAGTATATTCTTCATAGGGCGGAGAGCATGGAAATCCGGGCGCTTGAGGCGTCGGTTACGGCGCGTTGGGATTCGACGGGCTGCTGGCTGCCGATTTCCGTAGAGCTGTCAGGCAATGTAAGCGAAGCGGATAGAGAAACGCTGGCGGAATGGATTGAAACGGATTTGGGAATTGGCAAGGACAAGCAGAGCTGGAGGGAACATGGATCTTAAATTGTTGATGAAAAAGCTGGCGCCGATCAAATATCCGCTGTTGATTTTGGCCTTTGGCTTGTTGCTGTTGCTGATGCCGTCCGGAAAAAAACAAGCGCCAGGCGTGGAGGGCGACGCGCAGCTGGCTCAGCTTCTTGCAAGCGCAGAGGGCGTTGGACAGACGCAGCTGCTGGTCTCTGAGCACGGCGTTGTTATTGTGTGCGAGGGCGCGGAAAACGCGGCGGTGAAGCTGGATATTATTCGCGCCATAGGATCATATACTGGTTTCGGAGCCGACAAGATCACCATTTTGCATCTGACGGATCAATGAAAGGGGAGGAAAAGATCATGACAAAAACGAAGCGGAGAAATTTGACCTTGCTGGCGGTGTTGATGTTCGTCAGCGCGGCGGTACTTCTCAACTGGTCCTACAACAAGCGCTGGGGCAGTCCGGATGCGGAGCTGGTCAGCGCGCAGGACACGGCGATTGCCGAAGCGGCGTCACGGGCACAAAAGCTCGCGGCATCAGCAGCCGGATATTTTTCAGAGGCGCGGCTGACACGACAGGTGTCACGTGACGAAGCCTTGCAGCTGCTGCAGACGGCGGCCTCTGCAGAGACCGCATCGCAGGAGACCATCGACTCTGCGATGAACGCGATTTCCGCCATGGCGACCTCGTCCATGAAAGAATCACAGATTGAAAACCTTCTAATTGCAAAAGACTTTGCCGATTGTGTCGTCTATATCGGCAACGACGCCATCACCGTTGCTGTTCCTGCGCCGGAGGATGGCTTGAGTGAGGAGGCTGTCGCGCGCATCACCGACATCATCCTTACGGAAACCGCTTACACGGCAGCGCAGCTCAATATCATAGAAGTCAAAGGTTGAACGAAAAAGCCCGGAAAAAATCCGGGCTTTTTGTCATAAGGGATGAAAAATGTAAAATGAATATTTTTTTCTGTATACACTTCCATTTTTCTCATATTCATGGTATAATACTCTGAATTTTAATGGGGAGGCATACCATGAACGACAATTACATCACCTGCCAGGACGAGCTTGGCAGCATCAATATCTCCGAGGATGTGATCCACAGCCTCGTCCGCACTGCGGTTTCCGAGGTTGAAGGGGTTGCCGCGCTTGCCAACACCGCGGGCGGTGAGCTGGCGGAGCTGTTGGGGCTGAAAACGGTCACCAAGGGCGTCAAAGTCCAGTTGGACGACAATCAGGCGGTGGTAGACGTCATTATCAGCGTCTGCTACGGCTCCAATATTCTTAAGGTCGCCAAAGAAGTGCAGGAAAAGGTGACCGGCCTGATCCAGAACACTACGGGCTTTGAGCGTCCGCAGGTCAACGTCCATGTTTCCGGGCTGAGCTTTGAGAAAGATAAGTAATCACAGGGGGGATAGGATATGACAAGGAGCACGGCACGCCATCTGGCCATTCAGCTTTGCTTTGCCTCCGCCGCCTCCGGCCGCAGTCCGGCAACGCTTGCCGAAGAGTTTTTCAGCGATGAGCATTTTGCCACGCTTTCCGCGGAGGACGAGCTGTATGCAGAGCTTCCGAAAGGGAAGTATCTCGACTATATTCTTCGTCTCTGCTCGCTCGTTGTGGACAGGCAGGAGGAGCTTGACGCGATGATCGAACGCCATGCCAGGGGCTGGCGTCCGGAACGTATTTCGCGCACGGCGCTGGCGGTTTTGCGCTGTGCCATCTGTGAGATTCTCTATTTCGATGACGTGCCGGCTGCAGCGGCAATCAATGAGGCGGTTGAACTCGATAAGCGATATGACGACTCCGAGACGGTCTCTTTTGTCAACGGCGTCCTGGGCGGCTTTGTCCGTGAAACCGAAAACGATAAGCTGCAAGAGGAACAGACATGAGCGAGCTGCGGCAAAGCTTATCCGTCACAGAGCTCAACGAGCGTATCCGCGGTTTGCTTGAGCTTGATCCGATGCTGGCCAACGTGAGCGTGTACGGAGAGCTGTCCAACTATAAGATTTATCCCTCGGGTCACCACTATTTTACGCTGAAAGACAGCGAGAGCAGTTTGCGCTGTGTGCTCTTTAAGGGCAGCGCGCTCAAGCTCCGCTTTCGTCCGGAAAACGGAATGCGCGTCACCTTGAACGGCCGTATTTCCGTCTACAGCCGCGATGGCGCATATCAGCTGATCTGTGCGGGCATGACGCCGGAAGGGATGGGCGATCTTCAGATTGCTTTTGAGCAGTTGAAGGCAAAGCTCGCAGCGGAGGGCTTGTTTGATCCTGCGCACAAAAAGGCCTTGCCCGCCATTCCGGGGCGCATTGCCATCATCACCTCGTCAGCGGGCGCCGCGATCCACGATATGATCCGCATTCTGGCCCGTCGCTGGCCGATGGCGAAGATTCTGCTGCTGCCGGTGCGTGTGCAGGGCGTAGAGGCGCCGCCGGAGATTGCCGGCGCGATCCGCTATGCCAACGAGTTTCAGTTGGCGGATCTGATCATCACCGGACGCGGCGGCGGCTCGATCGAGGATCTTTGGGCTTTTAACGACGAGCGCGTGGCCCGCGCGATTTTTGCCTCGCAGATTCCGGTAATTTCCGCGGTTGGTCACGAGCCGGACGTGACGATTTCCGACTATGTGGCAGATCGCCGCGCGTCAACGCCGTCCAATGCGGCGGAGATTGCCGTACCGGACTGTCTGGAGGTCGAAGAGATACTGCGCTCTTATGAGATCCGCGGCGGACAGGCCTTGAGAAAACGGCTGCAGCAGTTGCGGGAGCGGCTGCAGAATTATGCCGATAAGCGTGTTTTGACAGATCCGGCCGCCTCGATTGATAATCGCAGGATAACGCTGGATCATACGCGCTCGCGTTTGTGTGCGGCGCAGGAGCGGATTGTGTTTGGAAAAAAACAGCGCTATGTTCAGCTCGCTTCATCGCTGGACGCCATGAGCCCGCTGCGCGTGCTCTCGCGTGGATACGCTGTGGCAAGCGATCCGCAGGGGCAGACGCTGCGTTCGGCAAGGCAGCTCCGGTGCGGCGACACGCTGCGTCTGCGTTTTGCGGACGGACAGGCGAACTGCCGGGTGGAGGAGCTTGAGATAGAGACGGAAAGGGAGTAAAAAATGGCGGAAAAGAAAAAAAGCTTTGAGGAATCTATGTTGCGCATTGACGAGATCGTGCGTCATTTGGAAAAAGGCGATCTGCCCTTGAGCGAGTCGCTGCACTTATTTGAAGAAGGAACGGCGCTGATTCGCGCCTGCGGAGCGATGCTGGACGAGGCCGAACAGACGGTTGTCAAGCTCAAAAAGGGTGAGGACAGAAGCCCCGTCGAACTGCCGTTTGAGGATGAAAACGCATGACGCGCACAGAGTATTATGCGCTGATTGATGATAGGCTGCAGGAATATTTTGATTTGCGTGCGGAGGATTTTCCTTTTGCCGGACTGGCGGAGGCAATGCGTTACAGCCTTCTTGCCGGAGGAAAGCGCATTCGTGCCATTTTGACGCTTGAGTTTTGCCGCCTTTGCGGCGGTGATATTCAAGCGGCGCTGCCGGTGGCTTGTGCAATTGAAATGCTGCATGCCTATAGTCTGATTCACGATGATCTGCCGTGCATGGATAACGACGATCTGCGCCGGGGCAAGCCGACAAACCATGTGGTTTACGGCGAGTGCACGGCAATCTTGGCGGGAGATGCGCTGCAGGCGGAGGCCTTTGGAACGATTCTTCGTTCCGGGCTGCCGGCGGAGCGGCGTGCAAACTGCGCGGAGGATTTGGCGAACGCCGTCGGGCTTGAGGGCATGTGCGGCGGACAGTTTCTGGATATGCTCGGTGAGGGAAAGCGCCTGAGTGAGCAGGAACTGGACGAGATCAACGGCCGCAAAACCGGCGCGCTGCTGACAGCGGCCTGCGGCATGGGCGTCCATGCAGCCGGCGGTACGGAGGAGCAGTGGAAGGCGGCGTCCCTGTTTGGCGCTGTCATCGGTCACGCCTTTCAGCTGCGCGACGATATGCTGGACGTGATTGGCTCTGAGCAGGAGCTGGGCAAGCCCATTGGTTCCGATGCACAGGAGCAAAAGAACACCTATGTGAGCTTGTGCGGTATGGACGTCTGCGCACAGCGGATCGAACGCTTGAGCGCCTATGCCAAGCAGCTGCTGCGTGAAAACTTCGTGGATACGGCTTTCTTGTGTGAACTGGTCGATTCTCTTGCTGAGAGAACGAATTAAAACAATCGAGGAGCTTTTGGCTTGAGTATATTAGAAACAATCCATCGCTCGAACGACGTTAAAAAGCTGAGGGAAGAGCAACTGCCCGTGCTTTGCGGCGAGCTTCGCGAGATGATTATCAAAACCGTTTCGAAAACAGGCGGGCATCTTTCGTCCAATCTGGGCACGGTCGAGCTGACGGTTGCGCTGCACCGCGTCTACAACAGCGAAATTGATCGCATCGTCTTTGACGTAGGGCATCAGAGCTACAGCCACAAGATGATAACCGGGCGCGCGCAGCAGTTTTCCACGCTGCGGCAGTTTGGCGGTCTTTCGGGCTTTCCCAAGCCCTATGAGGCCGTGGATGACGCCTGCATTGCCGGCCACGCCTCCAACGCGGTTTCCGTGGCGCTGGGTATGGCGCGCGCGCGCAGCCGCCTGGGGGATAAATACGACGTTGCGGCAGTTATTGGCGACGGTGCGATGAGCGGCGGGCTCGCCTATGAGGGGCTGACCAACGCGGCATCGAGCGGCGAGCCGATGGTTATAATCCTCAATGACAATAACATGTCCATCAGTGAAAACGTGGGCGGAACGGCCAGCCTCTTGCAGCAGATGCGCGCCCGTCCGGGCTATATCAGCTTCAAGCGCTGGTATCGCGAGGCGCTTTCCAAAACGCCGAAGTTGTATCAATTCAACCATAGCATCAAGGAATGGATCAAATCCCGCGTGCTGCAGGAAAATATGTTTACGGAAATGGGTTTGTACTATCTGGGACCTGTTGACGGGCATGATCTGCTCAGTCTGGAAACGGCGATCCGTTACGCCCGCGATATGCGCAAAACCGTGCTGCTGCACGTACTTACCAAAAAGGGAAAAGGCTGCAGCTATGCGTCGCGTGAGCCGGAGCGATATCACGGCCCGGGCAGCTTTGACCCCGTGACTGGTGCGATGCCGGCGGCAAAGCCCTGCTTTTCCACAGCGTTTGGCGACGCTCTTTGCGAATTGGCGCAAAAGGAGCCGCGGGTGACGGCGATCACGGCGGCTATGAGCGCCGGAACCGGGCTGGATGCCTTTCGCGAACGATTTCCCGACCGCTTTTTTGACGTCGGCATTGCGGAAGGGCACAGCGTCTCGATGGCTGCCGGTTTGGCAAAACAGGGACTGATTCCCGTCTTTGCCGTCTATTCGAGCTTTTTGCAGCGCGCCTATGATATGCTGATACATGACGTTGCGCTGCAGGGGCTGCACGTGGTGCTGGGCGTAGATCGCGCGGGGCTTGTCGGCAGCGATGGCGAGACGCACCACGGCGTTTTTGACGTCAGTTATCTGTCCTCGGTGCCGGGGATGAGCATTTGGTGTCCTGCCTCCTTTGCGGAATTGCGCGAAATGCTTCGCTATGCCGTACTGGAGGAAACCGGACCCGTTGCCGTCCGCTATCCGCGCGGCGGCGAGGGCGCATATACCGATTCTTGTCTCGAGGAAGAGACTCTTTTGTCCGAGGGCGAGGATTTGACGCTTGTCTGTTATGGCGCTACGGTCAATACGATGCTTTCCGTTGTAGATCGACTGAAGGATGCGGGCGTATGCGCGGAGCTGATTAAGCTCAACCGCATCCGACCCAATCGCTTCGCGAGCTGTCTGGGCTCTTTGAAAAAAACCGGGCGGCTGCTGGTCGCGGAGGAGGTATGTGCCGCTGGATGCATCGGCAGGCAGCTGCTGGCGGCCACGGCGGAAGCGGGCTTTGTACCGCAGGCGGTCAAGCTCGTCAATCTGGGCGACGGCGTTGTCACGCACGGCTCGGTGGAAGAGCTCTTGCAGCTCAAGGGGCTTGACGCCGACAGCATTGCGCGCGCCGCGCTGGAGTTGCTCGGTAAAGGAGAATGAGATGAAGAAGATCAGACTCGATCAGCTTGTTTTCGAGCGCGGCTTGACCGAAAGCCGGGAGCGCGCGAAAACGACGGTGATGAGCGGTCTCGTGTTTGTCAACGGCCAGCGCGCGGACAAGCCGGGTATGGCTGTGCCGCCGGATGCGAGCATCGAAATCCACGGCGAGGCGCTGCCCTTTGTCAGCCGCGGCGGCTGGAAGCTGGATAAGGCGCTGCGTGTTTTTCCCGTCGATCCGTCCGGGAAACGCTGTATCGACTGCGGCGCATCGACAGGCGGCTTCACGGACGTGCTGCTGCAGCATGGCGCGGCCAGGGTCTACGCGGTGGACGTCGGCTATGGTCAGCTGGCGTGGAAGCTGCGCACGGACGAGCGCGTGGTTAATATGGAGCGTACCAATCTGCGCTACGTGACGGAGGAACTGATTCCGGAAAAGCTGGATCTGGCGGTGATGGACGTTTCGTTCATTTCCATTCGTCTGATTTTGCCGGCGCTGACGCCGCTGCTCAAGGACGCTGCCGATCTGATCTGCCTGATTAAGCCCCAGTTTGAGGCGGGGCGCGAGGAAGTCGGAAAAAAGGGCGTCGTGCGCGACGAAGTGGTGCACCGCCGCGTGATTCGTGAGATTCTGGATTTTGCGCCCACGTTGGGCTTGACGGTGATGGGACTGGATTTTTCGCCGATCAAGGGGCCGGAAGGCAATATTGAGTATATCTGTTATATGAAAAACGGCGATTTTCAAGCGCCGGCGCCGGATGTGGACGCCGTCGTAAAAGCCTCGCATGAGGCGTTGTAAAGAGGTGGTACGATGATAGCGCTTTGCCCGAACCCCTATCGTGATACGGATTGCACGTTTACGAAAAACGTCGATCTGCTGTTAAAAAAGGCCGGATTTCAAACGGCGATTTGTCCCATTTTTTATGAGGACGAATGTGAGATTCTTCCGCCGGATATTCAGGCGAAACGGATTGAAGACCTTGCGGCGGACTGCAGTCTTGCCGTTGTCATTGGCGGTGACGGCACGATGCTCGCTGTCGTGCGCCGCCTGGGTGAGCGTGAGCTGCCGCTTCTGGGCGTCAACCTCGGCACCAAGGGCTTTATGACGGCTCTTGAGCCGGAAAATATCGCGTTGATTGCGGAGGCGGCCGCCGGGAAATACCATGTCAGCCGGCGTATGATGCTCGACGTGACTCTTATGCGCGACGGGAAGGAGCTTTGTTTTGACTGTGCGCTCAACGACGTTGTCGTCCATGGCTACGGTGATTGTGTCGGGATCACTGCCTGGTGCGACGGACAGCGCATGACAAGCTTTTCCGGCGACGGCGTGATTTTATCGACGCCGACCGGCTCGACCGGATACTCCATGTCAGCCGGAGGGCCGATTGTGGAGCCGGACGCGGAGAACATTATTTTAAGCCCGATCTGCGCGCATGTGATGGGCTCTCGCACCTTTGTGCTGGACCCGGAGCGTGAGATCGTCATTAAAACCGAAAAATCCCACGGTCGCCGCGCTTATCTTTCTGTGGACGGCAATTCCGTGTTTGATCTGGAAAACGGGGATTTGCTGCGAATCAAACGCTCCGGTCATTATACCTTGATGGCCAATATGGGTCTCAAGAGCTTTTATGAAATCGCATTTGAAAAATTAAGATAAATGGGGGAAACACATGAAACCGGGAAGACAGAATTTGATCCTTGAGATTATCAACGAGCAGGATATCGAGACCCAGCATCAGCTTTTGAAGGCTTTGGCTGAGCGTGGCATAAAGAGCACGCAGGCAACGCTGTCCAGAGATATCAAGGATATGCGCCTCATCAAGCAGATGGGCGCCAACGGGCACTACCGCTACGCTGTCAGTACGGAACAGATCAACGACGAGTTGGCACAGAAGCTGCGCACGATCTTCCGCGAGAGTGTCACCAGCTTTGACGTAGCACAGAATCTCTTGATCATCAAGACGCTGCCGAGTCTGGCTCCTGCGGCCTGCTCCGCCATCGAGGCGATGAAGGATCCCGCGCTGGTCGGCGCGCTGGCCGGACATGACACGGCATTTTTGGCGCTGAAGGATACGCAGGCGGCGGAGAAGCTGCGCCGCGAGATTGAAAGCATCCTCAGTCATTGATTTTCACTTTTCACTTTTGCGTTTTGATGGGCGGTGATGGGTTTCCATGCTGCGAGAGCTGTTTATTGAGAATATTGCGGTCATCGAGCGGGCGGAGATATCCTTCGCTGCGGGCTTGAACGTGCTGACGGGCGAGACCGGCGCGGGCAAATCCATCGTGATTGACGCGATCGGCGCGGTGCTGGGCGAGCGCGTGAGCCGCGAGCTGGTGCGCAGCGGCGCAGAGCGCGGCCTTGTGACGGCGGTTTTTGACAAATCCAACGTTGAGGGCTGGCTGCGCGACAACGAGATCGACGCCGATGACGAGCTGATTTTGCAGCGGCGCATCGGCGCGGACGGGAAAAGCAGCGCGCGCATCTGCGGCATGCCGGTGACGGCGGCGCAGATCAAGGAGCTGGCGGCGCTTCTCATCGACGTGCACGGGCAAAACGACGGACGGCAGTTGCTGGACGAGCGTATGCACCGCGCCTACCTGGATCGTTTTGGCGGGCATCAGGACGCGATCGCTGCGTTTTCGACGGAATATCAGGCCTTGAAGACGCTGGATCAAGAGATCGACGCGCTGCAGATGGACGAGCTGGAAAAGGAACGACTGAGCGAAAATCTCCGGCAGAGCATCCGCGAGCTGGAGGCGGCGGAGCTGCGTCCGGGCGAGCAGGAGGAGCTGATCGCCCGTCGTGATCTGCTGCGAAATGCGGAAAAGCTCACTGAGGCGATCGACGCGGGCTATGCCGGGCTCTATGAGAGCGACGAGAGCGCTGTCAACCAGGCGCAAAGCGCCGCGTATTACATCCATCGTGCGGCGGATCTTGCGCCTGAGCTGCAGCGTGCGGTGAAGGCGGTGGAGGACGCGGTTTTTCAACTGACCGACGCGGCGGAGACCTTGCGCGATCTGCGCGATTCCCTCGACTTTTCGCCCGAGGAATATGATCGTATGGAAACGCGTCTTGCCCTGTTTCGCAAGCTGGAGCGTCGCTATGCCCGAGACGTTGACGCGCTGCCGGCCTATCTGGACGAGTGCCGCGAGAAGCTGGACAATATCCAGTATGCCGACGAGCGCGTGGAAAAGCTGAAAGCGCAGAGAGGCGCGCTGCTTGAGCGCTGCCGCAAGGCGGGGCTTTCTTTGCGCCAGGCGCGACAGGCGGCGGCAAAGGCGCTGGAAGTGCGCGTCGTGCAGGAGCTGCGCGAGCTGAACATGCCTTCGGTGCGCTTTGCGGTGGACTTTGCGCCGATCAAGCATGAGCCGGGCTTTGACGTAAACGGCATGGACGAGATCCGCTTTGTGATGTCCGCCAACGCCGGCGAGGCGCTGGGGCGCATCAGCAAGATCGCCTCCGGCGGCGAGATGAGCCGCATTATGCTGGCGCTGAAGAACGTCTTTGCGGAAAAAGACCCGGTCGACACCTTGATCTTTGACGAGATTGACACGGGCGTGTCCGGCATTGCTGCCCAGCGTGTCGGCGAAAAGCTCTACAGCGTGTCCCGCGGCAAGCAGGTCTTGTGCGTGACGCACCTGCCGCAGATTGCCGCGATGGCTGACAGCCACTATCGCATCGAAAAAAGCGAGAGCGAGGGGCGCACCTATACGCGCGTGATTGCGCTCGACCGCGAGGGGAGAAAGCAGGAGCTGGCGCGTCTGCACGGCGGCGATCATATCACGGAAATCACCCTTGCCAGCGCGGAGGAACAATTGAAGGCCGCGGAGCGTTATAAGGCTGCAAAATAAAAACGATACCGGGACAAAAGCTGTCCTGGTATCGTTTTTTTGGGGTTAAATCGGATTATTGGAAATGCTTTTCACCACATAGTCGATATTGGGCACGCATTCAATGGAAAAACCGCGAGGTGAGAAAAGCCTGTTTTGAACAGAAAAGCCTCTGTACGCTGCAGCGGACAGAAAATGAACAGAGCCGGAACCGTCTGCCCGTGTGCTTACGCGCATCTCCGAAAGGGCATTTTTGTGCAGTACGTCAATTTTTCCGTTTTGATTGCGGATGAGCTTCGTTGTTGTAATAGCGTAGTGTGTATGCTTCAAAAGATATAGGCGATGAACGAAACGCCCGATCACAAGATATAAGCCTACCAAAATAAAGGGAATGCCCCAAAGCCTAAAAAACAGCAGCGCGCCGCTACGCCAGACAACCCATTCCCAGAAAACGGCAAATCCAAACCATAAAAGGCTGAAAGGAATCGTAAAGATATCCGAAGCTTCAAAAAGCCTGATGTTTTCCGGACGCCCGAGCCAAAGAACAGAGTCGTCGCCGCTGATATAGGGGCTGAGCCAAGCGCTATCGTAGTCCATGAAATCCCTCCCTTATCTTTCGGAAAGTATAACATTTCATGTATTTGTTGTCAGATCATAGGGCAGATTCATTGTCCGGGTGCGCTTGACAGCATCAAAAAAATGCGTTATACTCTTAAATAACGCGAGGAAGAACGAGAGTACCATCGCTGCGCGCTGCACAGAGAGCCCCTGGTTGGTGAAAAGGGGAGAGCCGGGCGTCGGGAATACGGTTTGGAGCGGCACACCGAACATCGTGAAAAACGGTCAGTAGGCTGTGACGGGTGCGCCCGATAGCGCGCGGGAGTGCTTGTTTTTTTAGCACTCGCTGAGGCCGTTTTTGTGAGAAAACGGCATGCAGAGGTGGTACCGCATTGTGTTGAGAAAATGCCCTCTGTCCGAAAGGACAGGGGGCTTTATCATTTTAGGGGGTGATAGGAATGAAAATCCGGGAGGAAGCGCTCGCACTTCACGGGCAAGGCTGCAATTGCGCGCAAAGCGTGCTGATGGCCTGCGGGAAGTATACCGGGCTGGATGCGGAAACGGCAAAGGCGATCTCCGCGGGCTTCGGCGGCGGTGTGCGCAGCGGGGAAATCTGCGGCGCGATCAGCGGCGCGGTGATGGCGCTCGGCCTGCGCGAGCAGGACAGGGCGATGATTGCACGCGAGAGCAAGGCCTGTGTGGACGCGTTTCGTGAGGCCTTTGGCTGTGTTCGCTGTGTGGAGCTGAAGCAAAATGGCGTAAGCTGCGATACCCTCATCGCATTTTGTGCAGAATATATGGAACAATGGATGGAAAACAAGGAGTGATTTCATATGGGAATTTATGAGGAACTCGTCGCGCGCGGTCTGATCGCGCAGGTGACGAACGAGGAAGAGATCAAAAATATGATCAACGCCGGCAAGGCGACCTTTTACATCGGCTTTGACTGCACGGCCGACAGCCTGACCGCCGGACATTTTATGGCGCTGACGCTGATGAAGCGCCTGCAGATGGCGGGAAATACCCCCATCGCGCTCATCGGCGGCGGCACCACCATGGTGGGAGACCCCTCCGGGCGCACGGATATGCGCAAGATGCTCACGCGCGAGGATATCGACCATAACGCCGCGTGCTTCCGCCGCCAGATGGAGAAGTTTATCGAATTCGGCCCGGGAAAAGCGCTGATGGTCAATAACGCCGACTGGCTGCTCGACCTGAATTACGTGGAGCTGCTGCGTGAGGTTGGCGCCTGTTTTTCGGTCAACAATATGCTGCGCGCCGAGTGCTACAAACAGCGCATGGAAAAGGGCCTGAGCTTTTTTGAGTTCAATTACATGATTATGCAGAGCTACGACTTCTACTACCTCTTCCAGCACTATGACTGCAATATGCAGTTTGGCGGGGATGACCAGTGGAGCAACATGCTCGGCGGTACGGAGCTGATTCGCAAAAAGCTCGGCAAAGACGCGCACGCGATGACGATCACGCTTTTGACCGACTCGCACGGTATGAAGATGGGAAAGACCGCAGGCAACGCCGTCTGGCTCGATCCGAACAAGACCAGCCCCTATGACTTTTACCAGTACTGGCGCAACGTGGGCGATGCCGACGTGCTCAAATGCATCCGTATGCTGACCTTCCTGCCGCTGGAGCAGATCGAGGAGATGGCAAGCTGGGAGGGCAGTCAGCTCAACCGAGCCAAGGAGATTTTAGCCTTTGAGCTGACGCAGATGGTGCACGGCGAGGAGGAGGCAAAAAAGGCCGAAGCCTCTGCCAAGGCGCTCTTCACCGGCGGCGGCAGCGCCGACGCGCCGACGACGGAGCTGGCCGAGACGGATTTGACGGACGGCGCGGTAGATATTCTGACGCTGCTGGTCAAGACGGGGCTTTGTGCCTCCAAATCCGAGGCGCGTCGCAACGTCCAGCAGGGCGGCGTGAGCGTGGATGATGAAAAGGTAACGGATATCGCCGCCGTCTACGGCGCAGATACCCTGCGCGCGGGTCTGCTCGTCAAGCGCGGCAAGAAGAACTTCCAGAAGGTCGTTTTGCGCTGATATGACGCGCAGCTACTATGAGGCCTACGATGAACGCTATCGTCTGGCGCATGAGGCCGGCGTTCGCTGGATGGGTGTGACGCCGAGCGGCATTGTGCCGGAAACGGTGAGAAAATACGGCCTCAGGCGAGAACAGCCGATGTTGGAAATCGGCTGCGGCGAGGGGCGCGACGCCGCGCCCCTGCTGAAAAACGGCTTTGATCTGCTGGCCACCGACGTATCCGGGGAGGCCATCCGTTACTGCCGAGCGCTGGCGCCGGAATACGCCGAACGCTTTCAAGTGCTCGACTGCCTCAAGGAGCGAATGGAAAAGCGCTTTGATTTCATTTATGCGATCGCCGTGCTGCACATGCTGGTGCCGGATGAGGACAGACGCGCTTTTTATCGCTTTATCCGCGAGCATTTGACGGAGCAGGGAATCGCGCTCGTCGGCAGCATGGGCGACGGGAAAACGGTGCGGCAAAGCGATATCCGCGAGGCCTTTAGCTTACAGGAGAGAGAGGGACTGCTGCTGCCGTCCACCTCCTGCCGGATGGTGGATATGGAGCAGTTTCGCAAAGAGATCACGGATGCCGGTCTTTGCGTTTTAGAGGACGGGATCTGCACCGTCGAGCCGCAATTTGACCGTATGATGTACGCCGTCATGCGGAGATAACAAAACCGATATCACGCAAAGCTGCTGCTTTGCGCGATATCGGTTTTGTACGTTTTTTCAAAAACGCCATGCGCCTTTGTCTGTGAGACTTGTCTGTTTACAGCACGATCCGCTCGGGGAATGCTTCTTTTCGCAGGATACCCCACATTTTATCAATATAAGACAAGGTGTAAAAGCTTTCGTAGTAGTGATAGTAAAACGCGCCTTTGAGCGTCATTTCATAGACGCCGTCGTGTTCATGGACAAAACCCAGGCGTCTGGCAAGCCAAAGCGCAAAGCCGTAGCTTCTTTTCAACGAAACACCAAAGAATTTTTCAAAATCGTCTGCGTTCACCCTCGTGCTGTAGGCTGTCCAGAAGAGCCAGTAGACCATCCTCTGTCGCGGCGTAAAGCGAAGGGTCAAGGCTGTGGCGAGCGTGCCGGAATCGATCCTTTCCCGGTAAGACGCAACATCAAAAGTGTTGATCTTGAATTGACCTTTGAAAAGGCTTGTTGCAGAACAGCCAAAGCCAAGAAAGTTGTCTCTGGTCATAGAGGAATAGCTTGCATCCTCATCATTGGAGAAGGTCCAAATGGAGCGGCGCGAATATCCCCGGCTCAAACAGTATCGGGTGATGGCGTCCAGCAGTTTCCGCTTTTCTTTTTTTGGCATAGCCGCAATGGGACTGTCTGTAAAGGTAAAATCAATGAACGGGTAAATGGCAATGTGGTTGGCTCCCAAGGAAAATGCCTCGTCGATATCGGCTCTCAAATCCTCAAAGCTTTGGCCGGGCAACGCAAAAATGAAGTCCATGGAGACCGTTTCAAAGCGGACGCGCGCCAAGGCTTCCCTCAAGGCTGCGGCGTCGACGGTTTTTCTGCCAAGGATTTTCTGATACTTGTCGCTGAAGGATTGGATGCCGATGCTGATTTTCGTCACGCCCGCAGCCTGTAAGGTCTGCAGCGTTTCCACATTCACATTGTCGGGGTGAAGCTCCAGGCCGATCCCCTCGGTAATGATGAAATGCTCGTTGAGCGCATCAATGATTTCTTTGAGACGATTGGCCGCAAGAGCCGGCGTTCCTCCGCCAAAATACAGGCTGCCAACTTTTTTTCGCCCCGGCTGCTGGCTGCCGACAAGGTGGATTTCCCGGATCAAAGCGTCAATGTAGCTGTCGCACAATGCAGGGGAATACGGCACTTTGCAATAAGGGCAAAAGTTACAGATGCTTTTGCAAAACGGGATATGTACATACAGACCAAGATTTTCGCATGCTGCATACGGCAGCGACTGGTCATATTCATTTTTGAACGTAAAAGGTTTCAGGCTATGTGTGAGCCAGATTCTTGTTAAGCTGGTGATAAAACTCATAGTTCTCCTAAACATACTTCAGATAGGTGTAAAGCATCTCAAAGATGATTTTGGGCTTGCCGCTAAACAAAAGCGTATATTCAGCGACGAAGAAGTATCCGCATTGGCTGCAGAGGCCGGGCACGTCGATGCAGCGCCCGCAGGTGGATAGCTTTCCGTTTTCCAGAACAACACACTGATGACAGGGCGTAGGAAAACGGTTGTCGATGAGATAGGGAAAGGCGCTTTTCAGATTGAATACCGGCGCGCCTTCCTTCATCATTTGCGCGATCACATCACAGCACGCGGCCTTTTCTTCCCGGCTCAAAGCCAGATCCTTCGTGTCGGGATATGGCGTATGGAAATTAAACGATACCGCCCGGACGTGCTTCGTATCGCGAGCCGTTAAGCAAACATCCCGCACGCAGTCTTTGTTGATTTGGTTGATCGCCATGTACAGGCAGATGTTATCCGCGCTCGCATGGCTGATGTTTTCCATGATAATATCATAGGTGTCTCCGCGAATCTCATTATGGCGCTGCTTGTCGCCGTCCAGACTCAGGAGAATCAGATCTGCTTCCGGCAGATCCAGGGGGTAGGTGCCGTTCGTAACGACGTTGACGATCAGAAAGCCCATAGCTTTGGCCTCTATGACCAAATCTCTCAGCGTACGATTTCCGTCTCTCCATAAAAAGGTTTCTCCGCCGCAGAGGAAAAGAATGCGTATCCCCATATCATACAGCTGCTGCATTTCCCGTCGGATCTGTTCATAGGGATGGACGATTGCCGTGATGTTGTTGACGGAGCAGTGTTTGCAGTGCAAATTGCATTTATCGGTAATAATCACCGTTCCAAGGATAGGCGCTTTCTTTTTAAACAGGATCGTTTGAACGCCAAAAGTGGCAAAGTGAAAAAAAGTTGATCGTTTCATATGGCTCTCCCATGATAGATGCGAAATTCCTGCTCACATCGCTTATTGTACATTTTCTCTTTCGTTCATTCAAGAATTGACATAGTTAGTTTACAAATAATTCAAAATAAAAAAGCAGCATCCGGAACAAGCGAGGATGCCGCTTCTCTAATGATATCAGCCTTGGCGTGTGTGCTTTTTTGTCTGAATTCTGATCAAATGCTCATGCGCCTCATCCAAAATCCGTCGGCTGCTTTCAAATTGGAAGCGCTGCATAGCATCCTCATAAGCGTATAATTTCGCACTCAACAGCTCTTCTTTTTGAAATACAGGCGTCTGATTTTCATAGAAAGCGAGAAAATAGACGATCCGCTTGAGCGTGTCCGGCTTGTTTGGAAGCGGGTGCTCGTCTGTGGTGCGAAAACCCGGCAAAAGCGCAACCGTCAATCCGGTTTCTTCCTTGATCTCACGCAATGCCGTCTCGCGTTCGGTTTCATTGGGCTCCATGTGACCTTTGGGAAAGCCGTAGATCCCCTCTAAATTCTGGATCAGCAGATAGCGGATCTCGCCATTTTGCCTGGTATATACCACGGCGCCGCAGCTATTTTCAACGGTCATCGTTTTTCTCCTGTCTTTTCAAAGCAGCGTGTCGTTCATGCTGCCGCTGCGAAATCCGGCCAGATCGAGCGTAACGTAGGAAAAGCCGAGATGTTTCAGCGTTTCGTGGGCTTCCAGCCGCAATTTTTCGTCCATCATACGGGGAAGCTCCTCCGGCAAAAGCTCGATGCGCGCCGTGTTTCCGTGTACGCGCACGCGGTACTGCGTGAATCCGAGCGAGCGCAGATGTTCCTCGGCACATTCCACGCGCTGAAGCTTTTCCACCGTCAGGCGCTCGCCGTAGACAAAGCGCGAGGCCAGACAGGCAAAGCTGGGCTTTTTCCAGCTTTCCAGGCCGAGGCGCTGCGAGAGCTGGCGGATCTCCGCTTTGCTCAACTGTGTCTCACGCAGAGGGCTTAAAATGCCGAGCTCCCGGATGGCGCGCATGCCGGGGCGGTAATCGCCCTCGTCGTCGAGGTTAGAGCCCTCGGCGAGATGGGAAAAGCCGCGCGCAGCCGTCTTGTTTTTCATCGTCTCAAACAGCGCGCGCTTGCAGAGATAGCAGCGATCCGGCGGATTTTCATTTACACCGGGGATCTCCAGCACCTCGGCATAGACCAGCTCGTGGCGTATGCCCTGGCGTTGACAAAAAGCCATAGCTTCCTCGCGCTCGCGCATCGGAACAAAATCGGAGATCACGGTGAGCGCCAACACGCGCTCGCCCAGCGCCTCCTGCGCCGCCTTCAGCAGAAAGCAGGAATCGACGCCGCCGGAAAAGGCGACGGCGAGAGAGCCGTATCCGCGCAGCTTGTCCAGCAGCGACTGATATTTTTCCTCAAGCGTCATGCAGCACGGCCTCCAGCTCCTTGAGACTGAGTTCCCGCTCGCGCGCGATACGGGCGAGATCGTCAAACTCCGCCTTGCGGCGCTCCACGCCATAGCCCTCCGAACGCTTGACGCGCACCGCCCCGTAGGCGCTTTCGACAATCTCCTCGCCGCGTCGGAGCACGTAGCGGCGGCAGAGGGTCTCCCGCACGCCGATGCTGCTGGTGTGACGGAAGAGAAGTCTTAGCATCTCGTCGCGTTTTTCCTCGCGGCAAAGACAACTGATAAGCAGGCCGGGGCGCGTCTTCTTCATGCCGATGGGCTCGTACCAGGCGTCGGCAGCGCCGGCGCGCAGCAGCTCCTTCAGCGCAAAGCCGACGGCTTCCGGGCTCATGTCGTCCACGTTACAGCACAGCTCAATCATGCGCTCCTCATCCTCGCCGAGCAGCACGCGCACACAGGAGAGCTGGCCAAAATCTTTTTTGCCGAGCCCGTAGCCCTCGCGCTGTACGCGCATCGGCGGCTGCTGTTCAAAGCTTGCGGCAAAATGCCGCGCCAGCGCGACGCCCGTCGGTGTGCACAGCTCACCCTCGATGACGCCGGCATAGGAGGGAAGGCTCTCCAGCAGCCGCGCGGTGGCGGGGGCGGGAACGGGCAGCATGCCGTGCGCTGTACGCACGCTGCCAAAGCCCGTGCAGACGGGGGAGACGATAACACGATCTACGCCGAGGGCGCGGATCAGCAGACAGGCGGCTGTAATGTCGGCGACAGCGTCCATCGCGCCGAGCTCGTGAAAGTGGACGAGTCCCGGCTCACTGCCGTGCACCTTCGCCTCCGCCTCGGCGATCGAGCGGTAGACGGCCTTGACGTCTTCGCGCAGGGCGTCAGAAAGCGGCAGCGCGTCCACGATCGCAAAGATCTCATTCAGACCGCGGTGCTCGTGGTGGTGATGATCGTGATGATCGTGATGATCGTGTGCGCCCTCCTCCTTGCCGTGGATGACCACGGACAGGCGTGATCCGGTGATGGCGTAGCTTTCCGCGTCGGAGAGCGCAAAGGAAACGCCGGGAATACCAAGCGCGTTGAGCGCCCGGAGCTTTTCTTCGCGATCCTCAAACAGCTCCAGCAACGCGGCGCAAAGCATATCTCCCGCCAAACCGCGGGAGGCGTCGATAAATAACTGCTTCATGCTTTCGACCCCAAATGATTGATGATACTGGCGAGATAGCCCCCGCCAAAGCCGTTGTCAATGTTGACGACGGATACGCCGCTCGCGCAGGAATTGAGCATACTCAAAAGCGCGGCGATGCCGCCGAGAGAGGCGCCGTAGCCGATGCTGGTTGGTACGGCGATCACGGGCACGTCCGCAAGCCCCCCGATGACCGAGGGCAGCGCGCCCTCCATCCCGGCGACGGCAACAATGCAGCGCGCCGTCATGATCGGCTCCATGTTCCGCAGCAAGCGGTGGATACCAGACACGCCTACGTCGTACAAACGCTGGACCCGGTTGCCCAGCGCCTCGGCGGTAACGGCGGCCTCTTCGGCTACCGGGATATCGCTGGTGCCGCCGGTAGCAACGACGATCACGCCGTCGCCGTCCGGCTCCGGCAGAGGGCCGACAAGCCCCACGCGCGCCTGTGCACGGTAATCAAGCGGATGTGCGACAGCGATTTTTTCCGCTGCCTCCGGCGAAATGCGCGTGATCAAAATGGTGTTCTGTCCGCGCTCCAGCATGGCGCTGACGATGCCGATGATCTGCTCCGGCGTTTTGCCCTCGCCGTATATGACCTCGGCCACACCCTGCCGCAGCTCGCGATGGTGATCGACCTTTGCGTAGCCAAGATCCTGAAAAGGCTCGAGCTTGAGGCGCGTCACCGCCTCGCTCGGGCTCAGCGCTCCGTCACGGACGCGCTCAAGAATGTGCAAAATATCCTGTTGACTCATGGTTTTCCTCCGTCATAAAACAAAAACTCTTGCGCATACAATGCGGGGAGGTGGTGTGTGCTTGAATAAAAAAGCGCTTCTTTGGCTGATGGCTGTGCTTGCGTTGTTTGCTGTCAAATGCCTGTGCCCGCCGACGGATGACTTCAAAAGACAGACAGCGGCGTTTTTAGGGCTGCAGGAAGCTTGGGTACAGACGCTTGCCCGAGGTGAGCAAGCAGACAGCCGGGACAAACGCGAGGTTTTCTCTATCAAATGAAAGATCGTTTTTCTGTCAGCCCCGGGGCGCTGATCCTCGGCGGTCTGGTATTTTATCTGTCCACCGGGCGAACGCTGCGTCTGCTCCTTTGCCCGGTGCTGTTTCATGAGCTTGGGCATTTGCTGGCGGTGTTCCTCTCAGGCTGTCGACTGACGGCGTTTCGCGTGGAAATCAGCGGCTTGTGCCTTTGTTATACCGGGACGACAGCGCCGTGGCAGGATGCTGTTATTGCAGCGGCAGGTCCGCTTGCGGGGGCATTCTATGCGCTGGTCGTCCGGTCTTTGGGGGATGACGGCGCCTTATCTGCAGGAATCAGCCTGTTGCTGACGCTGTTTAATCTGCTGCCGATCCGACCGCTGGACGGCTGGCATATCACGAGCGCGCTTCTGGGCGGAAGAAAGGCTACGCATCTGAGCATCCTTGCGGCGATTGTGCTCTGTGCAGCGGGTCTGCTTGGCTTGTTGCACGGCTATGGCGCGGCGCTGCTGCTTTCCGGCTGCCTTTTGCTGCTTTCACAAGGGAACAGACCGGATCCAATCAATTCAACAACTCGCTCAGATCGCCGGTGCGAATGATGTGAAAGCGTCCTTTGGGAAGTCCGGCGCGGATTTCCGGCTCAGAATAATGTCCGGTGTTGAGGAAAATTCCATCGACGCCGCATTTGGCGGCGATAAGCATATCGCTCGACCAGTCGTTGCCGACGAGGACGGTTTTCTTTTTCTCCAGGCCCTGTTCGTTGAGTAAATACTCGAAAAAAGCCGCCTCCGGTTTGGCCATGCCGTAATCGGAGGAGAGATAGATCGCGTCAAAATAATCCTGAATTCCCAGCATCTCCAGCTCGGACACGGTAAAAAGCCGCTGGGCGTTGGAAAGCAGATAGATCCCGCAGCCCTGTGCGCGGATCGCAGTCAAAACGTCCTTGACGCGCGGATAAAGCAGCAGCCGACGCATGGACAGGCTGCGGAAGGTGGCGGCGATCATTTGCAGCCACATGGCGCGATCTTTTTTTGCGCGAAGGCTGACAAAACAGCGGTGTTTGGACGGCGCTTCGTCATACAAGCGCAGGAAAACGGTCTCAAGCCGGATTTCCGGATAAAATACGCCGGTATCGGCGCGCAGCTTTTCCCGTTCCTCGTCGCCGATGCGTTGGTAGGCAACACGCAGCGCCTCCGGGCTGTAATCGGCGCCGCAGCGGCTGTAAAGCTCCGCCATGCGCCGCCAGAGCATACTGTCGTTTTCATCTGTCGAAATATCGACCAGCGTTCCGTAGAGATCAAAAACATAATTGCGATAGTGCTCCATGCTGCGCCTCCTGCCGATATACTTTGTTTTAGTATATCGCGTACAAGCTTTTTTGTAAAGAAAAGTCTTTGTTGGGGTGCCGAAAAATACGGTTTCCTGCGCAATGGGATTGAAAAAGCGAACGAGATACGATAAAATGAAACAAACGATCAAGGACGGAGAGTTTTCTTTCATGGATAAAAAACTGGAACGCATCCTGCCGCGTGTGCAAAAGCCCGCGCGCTATACCGGCGGGGAATATAATCAAATCATAAAGGACAAACGCGAGGTCGAGCTTCGCGTGGCCTTTTGCTTTCCCGACACCTATGAGATCGGCATGTCCAATCTCGGCATGAGCATCCTATACCACACGATGAACAGCCTGGATTATGTTTGGTGTGAGCGCGTATTTGCTCCTTGGGGCGATATGTATGAGGAAATGAAAAAAGCGGATATCCCGCTTTATGCGCTGGAAAGCGGCGATCCGACCTCGGATTTTGACGTGCTGGCCTTTTCCATCGGCTACGAGATGGCCTATACGACGGTGCTGGACATGCTGGATATGTCGGGCCTGCCGATCCGCAGCAGCGAGCGCGAGAGTCTGCTGCCGCTGGTCGTTGCGGGCGGCACGGCGGCCGTCAACGCAGAGCCTATGGCGCCTTTTGTCGATCTTTTCTTCGTCGGCGAGGGCGAGGAGCTGGATAACGAGCTGCTTGCGCTGCTGCGCGTGGCCAAGCGCGAGGGCTGGACGAAACGTGCCTTTCTCAGGCAGGCCGCACAGATCGGCGGCGTATATGTTCCTTCGCTCTATGATATCCGCTATCACGAGGACGGTACGCTCGCCGCGATCGAACCGCTGGAGGGCGCGCCGGCGCGCGTCGTCAAGCGCATTGTGGAGGATCTGGATGCGTCGCCGTTCCCAACCAATCCGATTGTCCCGTCCACGGAGGTGGTGCATGATCGCGTCAGCCTCGAGCTGTTTCGCGGCTGTGTGCGCGGCTGCCGCTTTTGTCAGGCGGGCTACGTCTACCGCCCGATCCGTGCGAAAAAACCGGAGACCTTGATCCGTCAGGGGATCGAGACACTAAAAAATACCGGTTATCAGGACGTGACGCTATTGTCCTTGAGCACAAGCGACTACCGTCCGCTGGAGCGTCTTTGCGACGGATTGCTGGCATACTGCGAGGAGCGCAGCATCGGCCTGTCTCTGCCCTCGCTGCGCGCCGATAATTTTTCCATCGAACTGATGGAGCGCCTGCAAAAAGTAAGAAAAAGCGGCCTGACCTTTGCCGTTGAGGGCGGCAGCCAGCGCCTGCGTGACGCGATCAACAAGAATGTGACGGAAGAGGATTTGCTCAACACCTGCCGCATTGCCTTCGCCGGCGGCTGGAACAGCGTGAAGCTCTATTACATGCTTGGCCTGCCGACGGAGACCGACGAGGACATCGTCGGCATCGCGGAGATGGCCAATCAGGTGCTGCACTGCTGGCGGCAGCATGCCAAAAACAAAAACCGCGGCGTGAAGATTACCATTTCCACCTCCTGCTTCATTCCCAAGCCGCACAGTCCCTTCCAGTGGGAAGCACAGATTTCGGTGGAAGAGTATTTGCGGCGCGTGAATCTGCTTCGCTCCTCGATCACGGCAAAAAACGTTACCTATAACTGGCACGACGCGGAGACGAGCCTGATCGAGGCGGTGCTCTCGCGCGGCGACCGCCGGATCGCGGATGCGATCGAGCTGGTCTGGCGGCGCGGCGGGCGGCTGGAGGCCTGGTCGGATTACTTTACTGTGGAGCGCTGGATGCAGGCCTTTGCCGATACGGGCGTGGATCCGTATTTCTACACCCTGCGGGAGCGCCCGGTGGACGAGATCCTGCCCTGGGATATGATCGACGTTGGCGTGCGCAAGGCGCATCTGGTGCGCGAGCGTGAGAAGTGCTATGCGTCTGAGCTCTCGCCGGACTGCCGCCGGCAATGCATGGCCTGCGGCGCGACCAAACTGCTGAAGGAGCGTGGCTGTGATGAATGAAAAACTGAGACTGCGCTTTGAAAAGACGGGGCGGGCGATCTATATCTCCCATCTCGATCTGATGCAGACCATGCAGCGCGCCTTTTCACGCGCGGGCTACGCGCTGAAGTATTCCGAGGGCTATAATCCGCACCCGCAGATCTCGATCGCGCTGCCGCTTTCGGTGGGAGCGGCAAGCTGCTGTGAGCTGATGGATTTTCGCCTGGCGCAGGAGGCGGAGCTTTCGGACATGCCGGCGCGCTTAAGCGCCGTGCTGCCGGAGGGGATTTGCGTCCTCGAAGCCTACGAGGCGCAGCGCAAATGCGCGGAGATCAAGTGGCTGCAGATCGAGGGGCGCTTTGACTACGACGAGCGCGACGGCGCGGCGATGTGCGAGGCCTTGCGCAGCTTCTATTCCCGCGAACAGATCGTGATCACCAAAAAGACCAAGCGCGGTATGGGCGAGACCGATATCCGGCCCGCGATTCAAAGCTTGGTTTTTCGTGCGACGGAGGACGGCGTTGGCCTGTCCGGGCGCATCAGCGCGCAGGAGCCGACGCTCAATCCGGAGCTTTTGGCCGAAGCGCTGCGTCAGCTCACACCGGAGATTGCCCCCGATTTTGCGGCCTTTACCCGCGTCGAGACCTATGACGCTGCCGGAGAAATCTTTCGCTGAAAGGAGAAGCGCCCCTATGGAATTTCGACCACTGAAAAGTAAGGTCAATGCTATAAGTGAAGAAGAATGTCTGCAGTTGCTGCGGGAGGAAAAGCGCGGTGTGCTGAGTGTGCTCGGCGACGGCGGCTATCCCTATGCAACGCCCATGAACCACTATTATCACGACGAGGACGGCTTTCTGTATTTCCACTGCGGGCGGAGTGGCCACAGAATCGACGCGCTGGAGCGCGACGACCGGGTGTCTTTCTGCTGCTACAGCGCAGCGCCTCCGGCAGACGGCGGGTGGGCGATGCGCGTCAAAAGCGTTGTTGCGTTCGGGCGGATGGAAGTCATTGACGACAGGGGATTGGTCTGCGATATTGCGGCTCGTATGTGCCGGAAATTTACCGATGACGAGAGCTTCATTGAACGGGAAATTGAGCGCTCCGCTGATGCGACGCTGCTCATGCGTTTTCGGATTGAGCATATCAGCGGAAAACAGGTGACAGAGGACTGAAAAAGCTTGAAAAGCTGAAAAAAGCACTTGCATTTGTGAGAAAACTATGTTAATATACTAGGGCTTGCGATTTTGCAGGCATGGAATCAGGCGGTCCGCTGTCGCGGTGCACCGGCATCCTACGATACGAACGTCTTTATGAAAGAAGGATCAACTATGGATCTCGTCAAAATTCTCAGCGAGCAGTACACCAAGCCCGAGCTGCCGGAGATGAACGTCGGTGATACCGTGCGCGTTCTCGTCCGTGTCAAGGAAGGCAACCGCGAGCGCAACCAGGCTTTTGAAGGCACCATCATTGCCAAGAAGCATGGCGGCATCAATGAGACCATCACCGTCCGCCGCATTTCCTACGGCGTCGGCTGCGAGAAGGTCTTCCCGGTGCATTCTCCCTCCATCGTCTCTGTGACCACCGTTCGTCGCGGTAAGGTCCGTCGGGCGAAGCTGTATTACCTGCGCGACCGCGTGGGCAAGAAGGCCAAGGTCAAGGAGAGACTGTAAGCAATAGCATGAAAAAAGAGATCGGGCTGCCGGTCTCTTTTTTTGTTGCGTTTTTCATTCGTTTTGGTGTATAATACCATGAAATCCTTTGCACAAGGAGATATTGATAATGGCAAAGAAAAAAATGACAAAGGCGGAGCGCGCGCTGGCAGAGCAGAAGGAAAGCTACGACTGGATCCAGAGCATCATCTCCGCGCTGATTATCTGCATCATGCTGTTTTTGTTTCTGTTTCGGATTATGGACGTCAGCGGAAGCTCCATGGTGCCAACGCTGGAAGACGGCAATAAAATGCTGGTATCGAACTTGTTTTATAAGCCCAAGCCGGGCGACGTGGTGATTTTCAAAACCGACGATTACGATCCGGACAAGGCCCTGGTGAAGCGTGTGATCGCGACAGAGGGCATGGTTGTGAACATTGATTTTGACGAGGGCGTTGTGTACGTCAATGACCAGCCTATCCAAGAGGACTATATTGCGGAGATTACCCGCATCAAGGAAGACTTTATGGGGCCGTGGACTGTGCCGAAGGGCTGTGTGTTCGTCATGGGCGACAACCGCAACAAGTCCACCGACAGCCGAGACAAACGCATTGGCAACGTGGACGAGCGGGAGATCATCGGCCGCGCCTATGCGGTCATCTATCCGCTCAGCGAGTGGAAGTGGATCAAATGATAGATAAAAACGTCTACGAGAGCATGAATATCCAATGGTTTCCGGGTCACATGACCAAGGCTCAGCGGATGATCGAAGAGAATATCAAGATGGTCGATGCGGTCTGCGAGCTGCTGGACGCACGAATTCCACGCGCCAGCCGGAATCCCGACATTGACCGTCTGGCGGCCGGAAAGCCGCGGCTGGTGATTTTAAACCGCTGCGATCTGGCTGATCCGGCCATTACTGCGCGCTGGCGGAAGCATTACGAGCAGCAGGGCCTTTCTGTTTTGGAGACCGACGCGAAAAGCGGAAAAGGCATCAAGGGCTTTGGCCCCGCCGTGCGCGCGCTTCTGGCGGACAAGCAAAAGGAATATGAGGCGAAAGGGCAGATTGGCCGCCCGCTGCGGCTGATGATTCTCGGCATCCCGAACGTCGGAAAATCCACCTTTATCAACAAGGTCGCCGGGCGCAAGGCTGCGATCGCCGGAGATAAGCCCGGCGTGACACGCGGCAAGCAGTGGATCCACATTGACGCGGGACTTGATCTGTTGGATACGCCGGGCATCCTCTGGCCGAAATTTGACAGTCAGGAGGTCGGGGAGCTTCTGGCGATCACCAATGCCATCAAAGCTGAGGTGCTGGACAAGGAGACCCTTGGGGCGAACTTCATGCTGCGCCTGCGTCAGATGTATCCGCATGCGCTCATGGAACGCTATAAGTTCGAGCCGTCCCCTGCGATGAATGGCTTTGAGCTCTTGGAGGAAGCGGCAAAGAAGCGCGGCTTTCTTGTGTCGCGCGGCGAATACGACCTGGAGCGCATGGCGAATACGCTTTTGAGCGAGTATCATGACGGAAAGCTTGGGCGATTAAGTCTGGAGGAACCAAATGACGGAGCTTTGGACGCTGGAAAATGAGATCTATGACAGCGGCGTGCGACTGCTTTGCGGGGTGGACGAGGCCGGACGCGGCCCTTTGGCCGGGCCGGTCTGCGCTGCGGCGGTGATTTTGCCGCGCGGCTGTATGATCGAGGGGCTGAATGACTCCAAGAAACTTTCGGAAAAAAAGCGCGAAGCGCTGTATGATGTGATTTCAGAGAAGGCGCTGGACACTTCGATTGCCTTTGCCTCGGTAGAAGAGATCGAAGAACGGAACATCCTTGGGGCGACCTTTCTGGCGATGAATCGTGCGATCGCAGGGCTTTCCACGAAGCCGGAGCTTGCGCTGATCGACGGCAACCGCAACAGCGGCATTGAGACGCCGAGCCGCTGTGTGATACAGGGCGACGCCTGCTGTGCGGATATTGCGGCAGCCTCGATTTTGGCCAAGGTAACGCGAGACCGGCTGATGCTGCGTCTGGCGGAGGAATATCCGATGTACGGATTTGAAAAGCACAAGGGATATGGAACGGCGGCTCACTACGCGGCGCTGCGGGAATACGGTCCGTCGCCGGTGCATCGGCCGAGCTTTTTGAGGAAAAAACACGAATGAGCGATAACCGTTCCGGCGCGTGGGGTGAAGCACAGGCCAGACGATATCTGCGTCTGCGCGGCTGGCGCATTGTTGAAACAAACTATAGTTGCCGCTTTGGTGAGATCGATCTGATTGCGCGACGCGGCGAAATTCTTGCCTTTGTTGAGGTTAAAACGCGAAAAAGCGAGCGCTATGGTGAAGCACGTGAATTTGTGACGGCCGCGAAACAGCAGCGTATCGTTGCGACAGCCTCGATGTATTTGCAAGAGCATCCGAGCGAGCTGCAGCCGCGTTTTGATGTGATCGAGGTCTATGCGCCCGCGGGTCTTATTACGGCAAGGCCGCGCATTCATCACATTGAGGATGCATTTTGCTGACGGATAAAAAGATATGTACCCGGCCGGGCCGGGCAGGCTCAGCAGGTGCCGCGAGGGCAGAAGGTGGAGCAATAGGTTTCTCCTTTGGTGCTGGCCTTTTCATTCTGCACACTGATGCGCGCTGCGCTGCAGCGGCAGTCGATGGTATTGTACTTGCACGCCGTCACGTCACAGCCTACGCCGGGAAGGATTTCGCTTTTCTTTTTGTCGTTCATGCTGCGCCTCCTGAATTGATCGAAGATTGTTGCCTTTTTAGCATGTGCAGATGACAGTATTTTATTCATTTTATTAGGAAACGGACAAATACTATGGCCTTGTATGCGATTGGAGATTTGCATTTATCCCAGCGAGGAATCAAGCCCATGGGGATTTTTGGCGAAGAGTGGGAAAATCATGCCGAAAAGCTGACCTGTGGCTTTTCTTGTGTTGGGGACAACGATTTGACGGTGCTCTGCGGCGATCTCTGCTGGGGAATGAGCATGGCGGATTCTCTGGAGGATTTTCAATTTGTTGATCGTCTGCCCGGTAAGAAGCTGCTGCTGAAGGGCAATCACGACTATTGGTGGAGCACAGCCGCAAAGGCGAGACGTTTTTTTGAAGAAAAAAATATTTCAACCATTGATATTCTTCATAACAACTGCTTTTTTTATGAGGATTACGCGATCTGCGGCACGCGCGGCTGGTTTTATGAGGAAGAGACCGGCGGCGAGCATGATAAAAAAATCATGCTGCGCGAGATTGGGCGACTGGAGACGTCGCTGAAAGCGGCTGGAGATAAAAAGAAGCTGGTGTTTCTCCATTATCCGCCGATTTTTGGGAAATATGAATGTAAAGAGATCCTGTCGCTGTTGGATCAATATGGCGCAGAAATCTGCTGTTACGGCCATATCCACGGCAAGGGATGCCGCATGGCCTTTAACGGCTGGCGCGGTGCGGTGGAGTATCGACTGGTATCTGCCGACCATTTGGGCTTCTGTCCGCAGAGAATCCTGTAAATTCAAGAAAAAGCCATTGATTTTATTGGACATATCTGATATAGTAGCAAAGCTTGATAGGCACATAAAGAGGAAGGAGATCAATCATGATCGTCAAGAACGTAGAGAAAAAAGAAAACAACACTGCTGTTTTTTCCGTGGAGTCCGATGCGGCAGAATTTGAAGCTGCCGTCCAGGCTGCATATCTGAAAAACAAATCTCAAATATATATTCCCGGCTTCCGCAAAGGAAAGGCCCCCCGTCAGATCGTCGAGGGCATGTATGGCCATGAGGTCTTCTATCAGGACGCGCTGGACGAGCTGGCGCCCAAGGCTTATGAGCTTGGCCTGAAGGAAGCTGAGCTGCGTGTGGTTGGCGCGCCCAGCATCACTGAGGTAAACATCACCGACGAGCGCACCGCCGCCTATACCTTCTCTGTGGAGCTGTATCCCGTTGTCACTCTTGGCCAGTACAAAGGGCTGAAGGCGGAAAAGGCTTCCGTAAAGGTGAGCGCCGCGGACGTGGACGAGGAGATTGAGCGCATCCGCAAGCGCAATGCCCGCCAGATCAGCGTGGACGATCGCGCTGCGCAGATGGGCGACACCGCAAAGATCGACTTTGACGGCTATCTCAACGGCGAGCGTTTTGAGGGCGGCAAGGCCGAAGGCTATTCGCTGAAGCTGGGCTCCGGCTCCTTCGTTCCCGGTTTTGAGGAGCAGCTTGTCGGCATGAAGCTCGGCGAGGAGAAGGACATCGACATCACCTTCCCGGAGGAATACACCCCCGAGCTTGCCGGCAAGGCCGTGGTTTTCAAAATTAAGCTGCATGAGTTGACCGTGGACGAGCTGCCCGCGCTGGATGATGATTTTGCTCAGGACGTGTCCGAGTTCGATACGCTCAAGGAGTACAAGGAAAGCGTCCGCAAGGATCTGGAGAAGAAAGCTGAGGAGAAGGCGGAGAGCGATTTCCGCAGTGAGATCATGCGCCAGGCTGTGGAGAATCTGGACGTCACCGTTCCCGAAGCGATGATCGCGGAAAAGGCAGAGGAGATCCTGCGTAATTATGCGTCCAACTTCGGAATGAACAGCCGCGAAATGAGCCTCGACCAGCTTAAGCAGATGATGGGTCTGGACGACGCCTCCATGAATCAGACCATCCGTCCCGCCGCCGAGTTCCAGGTCAAGAACGACCTGCTGCTCGAGGCTGTGATCGATGCGGAAAAGATCGAGTGCAGCGAGGAAGAGACGAAGGAATACCTCAACAAGATCGCTGAGAACTATGGCGTCAAAGCGGAAGAAATCGAAAGCTACTTCGGCAAGGACTTTATCGAGGCCGAGCAGAAGAAAGAGAAGGCTGCCAATCTGATCTTTAAGAGCGCCAAGGCCGGCAAGGCGACGAAGGCTGCCAAGGTGGAAAAGGCTGAGGAAAAGGCCGAGAAGCCTGCCAAGGCTGCCAAGACCGCCAAAACCGCTAAAACCGAAGAGAAAGAGCCGAAGGCGAGCAAGACGACAAAGACTGCCAAGACTGCCAAGACAGAAAAGACGGAAGAAAAGGCGGAAAAACCCGCCAAGGCTGCCAAGACGACAAAGACGACCAAGAAAACAGCCGAAGAATAAAGACGAAGACCAAGGGATATGCTCTTTGAGATAAGCTGATATCGGAAAGGGGAGTATCATACAATGAGTTTAGTTCCATATGTTGTCGAGCAGACCAGTCGCGGAGAGCGCTCTTATGATATCTATTCGCGCCTGCTTAACGACCGGATTATCATGCTCAGCGAGGAGGTCAACGACACCACCGCGAGCCTGATCATTGCGCAGCTGCTGTATCTGGAAGCACAGGATCCCGATAAGGACATCCAGTTTTACATCAACAGCCCCGGCGGCAGCGTCACCAGCGGACTTGCGATTTACGACACGATGCAGTATATCAAGCCGGACGTTTCAACGATCTGCGTGGGTATGGCGGCTTCCATGGGTGCATTTCTGCTCTCTTCGGGCGCCAAGGGCAAGCGTATTGCGCTGCCCAATGCCGAGATCATGATCCATCAGCCCTCCGGCGGCAGCCGCGGTCAGTGCACCGATATTCAGATTCAGGCGGAGCAGATTCAAAAAATCAAGAATCGTCTGAACGGAATTCTGGCAGAAAATACCGGGAAAAGCGTGGAAGAGGTCGAGCGTGATTGCGAGCGTGACTATTTCATGACCGCCGAGGAAGCGCAAAGCTACGGCCTGATCGACAAGGTCATCTATAAGCGTTAAGCAGCAAGCTTTGCTTCATATCTTATCCGGAGCGCGGGGAGGGCCTTGGCCCGCCTCGCGTTTCCGGCATCAGTAAAACAGGAATGGAGAAGAACATGGCAAGGAATGAAGACAGGAGGAGCATCCGCTGCTCGTTTTGCGGAAAACCCCAGACGCTTGTTAACCGTTTGATTGCAGGAAACAACTGCTGTATCTGTGACGAATGTGTGCGCATGTGCGCCGATATCATGGCGGATGGTGGAGAAAGCGCGGCACGCGTAGTTCCCGGAAAAGAACCGGCTCTCGCTTTTGAAAAGCTGCCGAAACCCCAGCAGATCAAGGCGCGGCTGGACGAATATGTGATCGGCCAGGAGCGTGCGAAGATCGTGCTGTCCGTGGCGGTATATAATCACTATAAGCGCATTCTCAACAACGGCGGAAAAAACGAGGTAGAGCTGCAGAAAAGCAATATTTTGCTGATCGGACCGACCGGCAGCGGCAAAACGCTGTTTGCTCAGACCATGGCAAAAATGCTGGATGTACCCTTTGCGATTGCGGACGCCACGACCCTGACAGAGGCAGGCTACGTCGGCGAGGACGTGGAAAACGTGATCTTAAAGCTGCTTCAGGCCGCGAATTTCAACGTGGAGCGCGCACAATGCGGCATTATTTATATTGATGAGATTGACAAGATCGCCCGTAAAAGTGAAAACACCTCTATTACCCGTGACGTATCCGGCGAGGGGGTACAGCAGGCGCTGCTGAAGCTGCTGGAAGGAACGATCGCCAATGTGCCGCCGCAGGGCGGGCGCAAGCATCCGCACCAGGAGTTTATCCACGTGGACACAACAAACATCCTGTTTATTTGCGGCGGCGCGTTTGACGGGCTGGATAAAATCATCGAAAAGCGCACGAACAAGAAGAGCATGGGCTTTGGCGCGGATATCGCCAGCAACGCGGAGCGTGATCTGGGCAGCATCCTTTCGCAGGTGCAGCAGCACGATCTGCTCAAGTTCGGCATTATCCCCGAGCTGATCGGCCGTCTGCCGGTTGTGGCTTCGCTGGATTCGCTTAAGCGTGAAGATCTGGTACGCATTCTGACAGAGCCGAAAAACGCCATGACCAAGCAGTATCAGGCGCTGATGAGCTTTGACGGCGTCGAGCTTGCATTTGATCCGAAGGCGCTGGAGGCGGTTGCCGACAGCGCGATTGAGCGGAAAATCGGCGCGCGCGGTCTGCGCGGCGTCATGGAAAAGGTGATGACCGACGTCATGTATACCGTCCCATCCGACAGCAGCGTTAAAAAGGTCACCATTACCGCGGATTGTGTCAATTCGGACAAAAGCCCGATCATTGAGCGTGTTAATGATTGATTTTCTAAAACAGACGGCAATGCTTTGTCGTTTTTATGCCTCTTGAAAGGAGGTTTCCCATGAGCGAAACAAACGAAAAAAATATCAGAACGATTCCCTTGCTTGCGTTGCGCGGTTTGATTATTTTTCCGCAGATGCTTCTGACTTTTGACGTGGAGCGCGCCGCGTCTCTTGCGGCGATCAGCGCGGCAAACAAGGGGGATCATTTGATCTTCCTCAGTGCGCAGAAGGATATTTCGGTGGATGTTCCGCTGGAAAAAGATATCTATGCGGTGGGTACGGTGTGCCGTATTCGTCAGCAAATCCGCGGCGGTCGTGCCGGCTGCCGGCTGATGGTCGAGGGCTTATATCGCGCACGGGCAATCAGTATGGACACGGACGGTAAAGGCTATGCTGCGGTGATAGAGCCCTTGGAGGAGAAAGCGGAGCGTCTCAGCGCTGCGCGCCGTGAGGCTATGATGCGCAATGCTCTCGCATTGTTTCACGAGTACCTGCAAATGAATCAGAACATGATGAACGAGCAGTTGTTGAATGTGCTGGCGCATCCGGATGCCGCTTACGTCGCCAATTACATCGCTCAGCATTTGCGAGTTTCCGTTGACGCGCGGCAGGAGATTTTAGAGGAATGCCAGCTCAGTAAACGTCTGGCTGCCATCAGCCGCTTGCTTGCCAATGAGCTGAATATCCTCAGCATTGAACAGCAGCTCAATGAGGCGACGCAGGAGGCGATGGAGCGCAATCAGCGTGAGTACTACCTGCGAGAAGAGCTCAAGGTCATCCAGGCTGAGCTTGGAGAAGACGCCGGTGCAGACGACTTCGGCGAATATCGTCGCCGCATAGAGGCGCTTGCCGCACCGAAAGCGGTGCAGGAAAAGCTGAAGAAGGAGCTGTCGCGTCTGCAAAAGCAGCCGTTTGGGTCTTCCGAAGCTGCGGTGCTGCGCGCCTACATAGAGACTGTGCTGGAATTGCCCTGGGGCGTGAAGACCGAGGAAACGCTCGATCTGAAAAAGGCACGAAAGATTTTGGACGAGGAACATTTCGGGCTGGAAAAGGTCAAGGAACGCATTTTGGAGTATCTATCTGTTCGTCAGCTGACGCCGGAACTCAAGGGCGGTCTGTTATGCCTCGTCGGCCCTCCGGGCACCGGTAAAACCAGCATTGCGATGAGCATCGCGCATGCGACAAACCGCAAATTGGTAAGGCTGTCGCTGGGCGGCGTACACGATGAAGCGGAAATCCGCGGACATCGAAAAACCTATATTGGATCCATGCCGGGTCGCATTATGAATGGCGTCATGCAGGCAAAATCATGCAATCCGCTGATGGTTCTCGATGAGATCGACAAACTTGGCGCGGATTATCGCGGTGATCCCTCCGCGGCACTGCTGGAAGTGCTCGACGCGGAACAGAACGGCAGCTTTCGCGATCATTTTCTCGAGATTCCCTTCGATTTGTCCGAGGTCTTTTTCATCACGACCGCCAATACGACGGATACCATTCCGCGGCCCTTGCTTGACCGTATGGAGATCATTGAACTGAGCTCCTATACCGACGAGGAGAAGCTGGAGATCGCAAAGCGTCACCTTCTGCCCAAGCAAAGGAAAAAGCATGGTCTCCGGGCAAATCAGCTGCGCGTCAGCGACGAAGTCCTGCGCGAGATTATTTGCGGCTATACCCGTGAATCCGGTGTGCGCCGTCTGGAGCGTGAGCTTGCTTCCTTGTGCCGTAAAACCGCTGCGCGGATTGCTGAAGGAAGCTGCAAAAGTCTCAATGTCAGACAAGAACAGCTGGAAGCGCTGCTGGGGCCGGTGAAGTACAAGCGCGACGAGCAAAGAGCGCAGGATGAAATCGGTCTCGTACGCGGCCTTGCCTATACCAGCGTCGGCGGGGAAGTGCTGGACGTGGAGGTTGCTGTTGTCGACGGCAGCGGGAAGCTGGAGCTGACCGGAAACCTTGGCGACGTTATGAAGGAATCTGCGCACGCGGCCTTGACCTACATCCGCAGCCGTGCACAGACGCTCGGCGTCGATCCGGAGTTCTATAAGAAGAAAGATATCCACATCCATTTTCCGGAGGGAGCGGTGCCGAAGGACGGCCCGTCCGCCGGTATTACCGTGACGGTTGCGTTGGTTTCCGCCCTGACAGGAGCGCCGGCGCGCCGTGATGTTGCGATGACCGGTGAGATCACGCTGCGTGGACGCGTGCTGCCCATCGGCGGCCTGAAGGAGAAGACGATGGCGGCGCTGCGCGCCGGTATGCATACGGTGATTCTGCCGGCAGACAATTTGCCGGATTTGGCGGAGATCGATCCGACGGTACGAGCGGCGCTGCACTTTGTCCCGACCGATCATGTGGACAAAATTCTTGACATAGCGCTGGTGCGTGAGTATGCAGACTGTGACGATATCCTCTTTTCCCGGCAAGGCTTAAGTGCATATACCACAGATACGGCAGGTGCGACATGCAGAGCTTGAATGTTAATCGAGCGGAGTTTATCAAATCGGCTGCATCCAGTGCGCAGTTTATGGCGAGCAGCGTGCCCGCAGTGGTTTTTGCAGGCAAGTCCAACGTCGGAAAATCATCTGTGATCAATCGTCTGCTCAACCGTAAAAATTTTGCTCGTGTCGGTGCGTCTCCGGGAAAAACCATTCATGTAAATTATTTTTTAATCGATGAAAAGCTCTATTTTGTCGATTTGCCCGGCTATGGATATGCGAAGGTCTCCCAATCCGAGCGTCAGCGCTGGGGACGATTGATGGAAGAATTTTTCTCGGATCCGTCGCGTATGCAGCTCGGCGTTATGATCGTCGATGCACGACATAAGCCAACCGCGGACGACGTGACGATGGCCTCCTGGTTCCTTGCTGCAGGCTGCCGATTCGTCGTTGTTGCCAACAAGCTGGACAAACTGAAAAAAAGCGAGATTGAGCCTAATCTTCACTTGATACGGCAGACGCTTTCTTTGCCGGAGGAAGTCCGACTGATTCCTTTCTCCGCGGAGAAAGGAGCGGGGAAAGAGCTCTTGTTGTCCGAGATTGTATCTTTGATTTGACGTGTGGCAATAGCAGGACGATTTTTTCGTCCTGCTATTGTGTTTTTTGATTTTTTTTGGTAAACTGTCTATATATTGGGGGTGTTCAAACCGGTGTGGAATGAAATCATAAACGGCTTTGATTTTGCGCCCTTGCTCCGTATCCTGTATAGTGCGATCCCGGCCTTGATCTGCATCACCCTGCATGAATTGAGTCACGGCGCCGTAGCCTTTCTTCTGGGCGACCCAACGGCGAAAAATGCCGGACGACTGACGCTAAATCCGATTCGGCATCTGGATATTATGGGCTTTTTGATGCTCGTTGTTGCACGTGTTGGATGGGCAAAGCCTGTGCCTGTAGATATGCGCTATTTTAAGCATCCCAAAAGGGGAATGGCGTTAACGGCATTAGCCGGACCGCTTTCCAATATCCTCATTGCGGCTGTTTTTCTGCTGCTTTTCGGTTTTTGCTTTCCCTTTGTATCGTATAGCCAGAACGGAACGATGCGTGTGATCTGTGAGCTCTTATATCTGACCGCGCAATTGAGCGTTGGTCTTGCGCTCTTTAATCTGCTGCCGATCCCTCCGCTTGATGGCTCAAAGGTGTTGTTTTCCGTGATGCCGGATAAGGGCTATTTATGGCTGATGCGCTATGAACGCTATGGAATGCTTTTGCTGATTGCGCTTGCCTATGCGGGCGTGACGGGAAGATTTCTGGGCGTCGCGATTGATAAGCTTGTCTCATGGCTGATGCCGCTGGCCGAATGGGGCTATCGACTCTGCCTATCTTTCAATTTCGTGTGAGTAATATGGAAAATCCAAGTTTCTTTCTGGAGGGCATCGTTCAGGACAAAAACGGTCTGCAGGATTTTGAGGGGCCGCTCAGTCTCGTTTTGATGCTGCTTCAAAAAAACAAAATAGAGATTCGCGATATCAAAATTGCGGAGATCGTCGATCAATATCTCGCTTATCTCGATGAGATGGAGCGAATGGATCTCGAGGTCGCCAGCGAGTTTGTCCAGATGGCGGCGCATCTGCTGTATATCAAAACAAAGATGCTGCTGACAAACGACGAGGAGGAGCTGAGCGAGCTGGAGGAACTGAAGCTTGCGCTGGAGCGTTTGCAGAGCAAAAGCGTGTATGAAGCGGTGCGTGACCTTGTGCCAACGCTGCATAAGATGTCTGAAAAAGGCTTGCTGCTGTTCTCCAAGCCGCCGGAACCGCTGCCACGCACCGGGCGTGAGTATGAATATCGCCACGAGCCCAGGGATTTGCTGCGTGCGTTGCTGCGCGTATATTCCCGCGGCGTAAAGGTTCCGGAGAGCGATTTGCTGAGTTCGGCGATTCCCAGGCGAATTACATACAGCGTTCGCGATAAAAGTCGTCAGCTGATCGAGAGGCTGCGCCGCAACAACAGCTCGCTGCGCGCGCTCTATTATGACTGCGCCAGCCGTACAGAGCTGGTTGCGACCTTTCTCGCCGTGCTGGAGCTTTGCAGCACGGGGAGTATAAAACTCATTCGCACCGACGAAGATTATTCCGTGGAGTTTGTCGGCGGCGATGTGGATAAAATCTTGGAACGGATCGAAGAACAGACATGATGGATTTGATTTCTGCCCTTGAGGCGGTTCTGTTTGCAGCGGGCGAACCGCTGCCCGTGGCGCGATTGTCGCTGGTTTTCGGCGTTGAACAACAGGAGATAGAGCTTGCAGCCAATGAACTGATCGAGCGCTACGAGCACGAGGGGCGCGGGATGCGGATTGTGCGTATGGACGCGAAGCTGCAGATGTGCTCTGCACCGGAATTTGCCGCTCTGATCACAAAAACGCTTGAACAGCGAAAGCCGCCAATGCTTTCGCAGTCGGCGCTGGAAACGATGGCGATCGTCGCCTATTTCCAACCCGTAACCCGCGCTTATATCGATCAGGTGCGCGGCGTTGACAGCTCGTATACTGTCGGCGCATTGACGGAACGCGGCTTGATCGAGCCCTGCGGTCGTTTGGACGTGCCCGGCAGACCGACGCTCTTCCAGACGACAGATCTGTTTTTGCGCACGATGGGTGTTGAGAAGCTCGAGGATCTGCCTGTGCTGCCGGATTTGAGCCAGGGAGAAGGCGTCGAGCAGCTGCAAAAGAGCATTGAGGCTTTGGAGCAGGCGGAAAATACTCAAATCAGCATCGACGAGGTCGAGTAAGACGGTATTCTAATATTTTTGCATAAAGGAGGGGCGACCATGATTGGATGGATTATTCTGGCGATTTTTGCATCCTTGCTCATCGGCTTGTGTCTGATTCGCGTTGGTATTGCCGCCTCCTATGAAGAAAAAGTCTTTTCTCTGGATGCCAAAGTGGCGGGCGTCAACATTCAGGTCTTTCCGAAAAAAGAAGACGACGATAAGAAAAAAGAAGACAAAGAGGAAAAACCAAAAAAGAAGAAAGAAAAGCCGGAAGACGGGAAGAAAAAGAAAAAAGGATTGCCTTTTGGGTTTTCCAAAGAGGAGCTTTTTGACCTGATTAAGGACTTGCTGATTCGGGCCGGCCGCTTTCCGCGCAAGATCCGTGTCGATTATTTTAAGCTCTATTTGCTTGTGGCTGGAAAAGACCCCTATGCGACGGCCAGAACCTACGGTACGGTCAACGAGGCGCTGTCGATCCTCCTCCCGCTTGCAAAAAACAGCTTTTGCGTGAAGCGATCCAGTGTTCGTACAGAGATTGACTTCATCCGCGATTCCATGGAGATTGAGGCAGCTTTGTCGCTCTCCATCCGCATTGGGCAGATTCTCGGCTTTGGATTATCGCTCACATTCAGCGCCTTGCGAGCCTTTTTGAAGAGTAAGCGACGGCAGAGAAAAGAGGCACGTGCGGAGAAAAAACAGCTGCAAACCGACCCGGAGATTCCGGATAAACATGAAGTTATGAGCAACAATGAGCAGATAGAGGAAAGGAAGGTCGCAAATGGATAACAAAAACCCGATCGGCGAACTGATGCAGAGCACGATGGAGAATGTGCGCAACATTCTCAAGGTAGACACGGTTGTTGGTGATCCCATTTTTACGCCCGATGGCATTACGCTGGTTCCGGTATCTCGTATCAGCGTTGGTTTTGGCGGCGGCGGCGTGGAGTTTGGCAACAAGAAAGGTCTGGAAGCGCGCCCTTACGGCGGCGGAAACGCTACGGGTGTGAAAATTGACCCGATTGGTTTTCTTGTCATCAAGGACGGGAACGTACGCATGGTCAATATTCTTCCTGCTGCAAATACAACGGTGGATCGCATCATTGATCTTGTACCGCAGGTCATTGATCGCGTTGAGGGATTTATCAACAAGCAGAACGAGAATTCATAATCCTTTTCTTTCAAGGCCATAATAAGCACTGCCCAAAGATAGAAAGGGTGGTGCTTATTTTGAAACAATGGATATCGCTGTTGCTGGCAGCCCTTGTGCCGCTGTCAGCCATTGCGCCTGCCGCTGCGAACGACACGCCGAAGGTATCGGCCAAAAGTGCTGTTGTCATGAGCGAGAATGGCGATCTGCTTTTTGCCCATGACGAGGATTTGCTGCTGCCGATGGCCAGCACAACCAAGCTGATGACGGCGCTGCTTGTCGCTGAGCGCCGCGACTTGGACGAGAAAATTGAGATTGACGCCGCGTGGTGCGGTCTCGAGGGCTCTTCCATGTATCTGCGCCCGGGACAGCTCTATACGATCCGCGAGCTTTTGACGGGTTTGCTGCTTGTCTCCGGTAACGATGCAGCCAGGGCGCTTGCCTGCATAACGGCAGGGGACGAGTTGTCCTTTGCGGCGTTGATGAACGACAGGGCGGCCACACTTGGCATGAGCAGAAGCCATTTTATGAATCCACACGGCTTGAATGAGCCGGAGCATTATTCCACGGCGCATGATTTAGCGGTTTTGATGCGGGCTGTGATGGAGCAGCCGGCGCTTGCGGAGATCCTTGGCATGAGCAGCGCCACGGTCGGAGAGCAGCAGATCCATAATCACAACAAGCTTTTGCGTCGATGCGTCGGCTGTCTGGGAGGCAAGACCGGGTATACCGCTGTCGCCGGACGCTGCCTGGTCAGCTGCGTGGAGCGCGACGGTATGCGCCTGTTTTGCGTTACCTTGTCTGATCCCAATGACTGGAACGATCATGTCTGCCTATACGACTGGGCGTATTCTCGTTTTGAAATGCGACAGCTTGACGGCAAAAGCTTTGGCTATGAGCTTCCCGTCTTTTCCGGCGTTGAAAGCTCTGTGCGGGCAATCCCGGCGCAGGAAATCCGTTTTTTGCTGCCAAAAGGGGCGCAGCCGCAGTATGTTTTGAACCTGCCGATGTATTGCTTCGCGCCTGTGCGGGGCAATGCGCTTGCAGGAAAGCTTGTGGTACAGTTGGACGGAAGAATTCTGGCAGAAGCTGAGATGGTTTATGAGAAAACGATCCCGGTGAAGTAGGGGAATGAAAATGGCGGAACGGATTCAAAAAATATTGGCTGCGGCGGGGCTGATGTCCCGCCGCGCCGCGGAGGAAGCGATTTTGGCAGGCCGGGTGAGTGTCAACGGCCGAACAGCTGCGCTCGGTGAGCGCGCTGAGGCGGACGATGTGATCGCCTTGGACGGATTTACGCTGATTGAGCCGGAAAAAAAGCGTTATTTGATGCTTCATAAGCCGCGCGGCTATGTGACGACGCTGCGGGATGAAAAGGGCAGGAAAACAGTTGTTGAGCTCCTGAACGGCGTAAACGCCCGGGTATATCCGGTGGGGCGGCTCGATCTCAATTCCGAGGGACTGCTGCTGCTGACAAACGACGGCGATTTTGCAAACCGTGTTATGCATCCCTCCGGCGATATCAGCAAAACCTATCTCGTGTGGGTGCGCGGTGCGGATCTCCCGCATGCGGCAGAGCGGCTGTCGCGTCCGATTGCGCTGGATGGCGTCAAATTACGCCCTGCGAGGGTTCGAAGCATCAAGCTCAACCAAGACGATGCCTTGCTTTCCGTGACGATTTTTGAGGGGAGAAACCGTCAGATTCGACGGATGTGTGAAAGCTGCGAGCTTCATGTGACGCGCCTTGTGCGCGTCTCGGAGGGAAAGCTTCAGCTGGGCGAGCTGCCGCTCGGGCAGTGGCGTGAGCTGACGGATGAGGAAATACACTATTTTGACTGACAGGCATACATATATGGAAGACAGAAAACAACAGGATTTTGATCTCGTCGTCATCGGCGGCGGCGCGGCGGGGCTGATGTGCGCGGCAACGGCAGGCGAACATGGACTTCGTGTGCTGGTGCTTGATTCCAATGAGAAGCTTGGCAGAAAGCTGCGCATCACCGGCAAAGGCCGCTGCAACCTGACAAACAACTGTGATATTAAGACCCTGCTGGCCAATATTCCGGGCGACGGACGCTTTCTCTACAGCTCGCTCAACGCCTTCTCGCCGCGCGATACGATGGACTGGTTTTCCGAGCGCGGTCTGGCTTTGAAAACCGAGCGCGGCAACCGTGTATTTCCGGTCTCCGACAGAGCTGACGACGTGGCCGAGACCTTGATCCGCGTCTGCAAAGGAAACGGCGTCGTCTTTCGCCGGGCAAAGGCGCGCGCCCTTCATAGCGAGAATGGCGCGATTAAGGCGGTCATTGCGGAGAACGGGCGTATCAACTGCCGGGCAGCGGCGGTCTGTACAGGCGGCTTGTCTTATCCGCTCACCGGCTCAACGGGGGACGGCTATCGCTTTGCCAGATCTTTTGGACATACGGTGACGGAACTCTCGGCCTCTTTGGTGCCGCTGGAGAGCGACGACGACTGGTGTGAGCAGATGCAGGGGTTTTCCCTGAAAAATGTTGAGCTGTCTGCTTATGAGGATGATCGCTTGATTTATCGCGAGCTGGGAGAAATGCTTTTTACGCACTTTGGGGTGTCGGGGCCGTTGGTGCTCTCCGCCAGCGCACATATGAAGCGCTTTGAACGCTGCAGCTATCGGTTGTCGATTGATTTGAAGCCGGGGCTGGACGACAAAAAACTGGATGCAAGGCTTTTGCGAGATTTTCAGACCTACGGAAAACGCGCGTTTAAAAACGCGCTGGATGATTTGGCCGGACAGTCTATGATTCCGGTGTTGGTGCGCTTGTCCGGCATCGACGAAAATAAACACGCCAATGAATTGACGCGCGAGGAACGCCTGCGCTTTTTGTCCTTGCTCAAGCATTTTCCCGTTTCCATTCGTGGAAAGCGTCCGGTTGACGAGGCGGTTGTTACCGCCGGCGGCGTCAGCCTCAAGGAGATTGACCCGCGCACGATGGAATCTAAACTGATTCGCGGTCTGTTTTTTGCCGGGGAGGTTTTGGATCTGGACGCCTATACCGGAGGCTTTAATTTGCAAATCGCATGGACGACCGGCCACGCCGCCGGACTTGCCATTGCACATAGGGAGGAAGAAAAATGAACGGACACCTTGCCATCGCTATTGACGGCCCCAGCGGCGCAGGAAAGAGCAGCCTTGCCAGACGCGCGGCCGCCCACTATGATTTTATTTATGTGGATACCGGCGCGATCTACCGCTGCGTCGGACTGGCGGGTTTTCGCAACGGCGTGGATACGCGCGACGCCGCGGCGGTAGAGCGCATTCTGCCGCAGCTTCAGATTCGCATGAAATATAATGAGGCAGGGGAGCAGCGAATGTATCTGGGCGAGGAGGATGTTTCGGCGGATATCCGCCTGCCGGAAATCTCGATCTGCGCGTCGAACGTATCTGCACATCCCTCTGTCCGCGCCTTTTTGCTGGAGATGCAGCGGAAAATGGCTCGCGAAAACAACGTGATTATGGATGGGCGCGATATCGGCACCGTCGTTTTGCCTGATGCAGAACTGAAGATCTTTTTAACGGCGAGCAGTACTGCGCGCGCACAGCGCCGCCTGCTGGAACTGCACAGCAAGGGCGTAGAGACAAGCTTGGAAGAGGTACTGAAGGATATCGAGCTGCGCGATTATCAGGACAGCCATCGTGCCGAAGCGCCTCTGCGGCAGGCGGAGGACGCCGTACTGCTGGACACGACGGAAATTGACTTCGATCAAAGCTTTCTCTGCCTTTGCCGGATTATTGAGGAAAGGCTTGGGATAAGGGCTTGAAAACCATTATTCAGGCGGAGAGCGCGGGCTTCTGTTTTGGTGTCAAGCGCTCTGTGGAGCTGGCGGATAAGCTGCTGGCTGAACGCGGTGAAATCGCATGTTTGGGCGAGCTGATTCATAATCGGCAAGTTGTGGATGAGATGGCGTCACGCGGTATGCGCGTGATTACTGCGCCCAACGAACTCAAAAAAGGTGATTGCGTGATGATTCGCGCTCACGGCGTATCGAAGAGCGTCATTGACGGTCTCCGGCAAAGCGGTGTGGATTTCATTGACGCAAGCTGTCCAAGGGTTAAGGCGATTCACAGCATTGTCGAAACGGCTGCGCGCGATGGACGCTTTGTTGTGATTCTCGGCACAAAAAATCACCCGGAGGTTGAAGGGATTTGCGGCTGGTGCGGGGAGCACACCGTCGTTGAAAACGCCGATGAACTGGAAGATTTTCTGCTAAAAAATGGAGATGTCTGTCAAAGACCGCTTCAGATGGTTGTTCAAACGACGCAAACACAAAATAATTTCTCAGAATGCGCTAAAATCTTAAAAAAAAGATGTACAAACGCGAAAATATCTGATACAATATGCTCTGCTACGTCTACGCGGCAGAAAGATGCGGCCGATTTGGCGTCTCAATGCGAGGCCATGGTCGTGATTGGCGGAAAGCACAGCGCAAACAGCATCCATCTGGCAGAGATTTGCCGGGAGCGCTGCTCCCAGGTGCAATTTGTTGAGTCAGCAGAGGAGCTGGATCTCGCTGCTCTTGATGC
Source organism: Oscillospiraceae bacterium (assembly GCA_017518225.1). GTDB lineage: Bacteria > Bacillota > Clostridia > Oscillospirales > Oscillospiraceae > Limivicinus. Next base: position 49,026 of record JAFWVV010000036.1, read on the forward strand.
TTGCCATACCGTGGGGCTCACGGCGGGCGCATCTACCCCAGCGTGGATAATTAAGGAGGTAAGAAACAAAATGGACGAACTGAACGAGATCAAAGTGGAAGAATCCGCAGAGCCGAAGGAACTGAGCTTCGACGAAATGCTGGAGGAGACCCTCAAAACCATATATAATGGGGACAAGGTGAAGGGCCTGGTTGTCGGTATTAACGGCACGGAGATCAGTGTGGATCTCGGCGCAAAGCATGCCGGCTTCATTCCCACGTCCGAATTTACGGATGACGGAATCAAGGTTGAGGACGCGGTAAAGGTCGGCGACGAGATTGAGGCGATTGTTGTCCGCGTCAACGACGTGGAGGGCACGGCCCAGCTGAGCAAGAAGCGTCTGGATGCTGCCAAGACCTGGAACGATGTCGAAGCGGCTGTCGAGGACGGTACGATTCTTGAGGGTGTTGTCACCGAAGAGAACAAGGGCGGCGTTGTTGTCAATGTCAAGGGTGTGCGCGTGTTTGTTCCCGCTTCTCAGACCGATCTGCCCCGCGAGGCTGATTTGGCCGAGCTGCTGAAGAAGACCGTCCGTCTCAAGATCACGGAGGTCAACAAGGCTCGCAAGCGTGTTGTCGGCTCGATCCGCCGCGTTGCTCAGGCTGAGCGCCGTGCGCTGACCGAGGCCATTTGGAACGAGATTGAGATCGGCAAGAAGTACCACGGCACGGTCAAGTCTCTGACCAGCTACGGCACCTTCGTCGATATCGGCGGCATTGACGGCATGGTTCATGTCTCCGAACTGAGCTGGGGTCGTATCCACCAGCCCTCTGAGGTCGTTTCCGTTGGTGACGAGATCGACGTCTACGTCATCAATTTCGATCGTGAGAAGCGTAAGATTTCTCTCGGCTATAAGGATCCCGACGCCAATCCCTGGAGTCTGTTCACCGGCAAGTATGCCGTGGGCGACGTGGCTCCCGTTAAGATCGTCAAGCTGATGGACTTCGGCGCCTTTGCCGAGGTTGTTCCCGGCGTTGACGGCCTGATCCACATCTCCCAGATTGCCAACCGTCGCATTGGCAAGCCCGGCGACGTGCTGACCGTCGGCGATGAAGTCGAGGCGAAGATCACTGCGATCGACGAGGACAAGCACAAGGTTTCTCTGTCCATTCGTGCCCTGTCTGAGCCGGAGCCGGCCGAATATTTTGACGAGGACGAGGAAGAAACTGAGGATCAGATCGAGGTCGAAGTGCTTGAAGAGGATGCTGCTCCTGCCGATACGACGGAGGAAGCCTAATCCGCTTATTATTCAAATTAAAACGACAGCCGACTCTCAAAGAGTCGGCTGTCAGACCGTAGACAAACCCGCTTTAGGCTGAGGCCGAAAGCGGGTTTGTTGCGTAGATGTTGAAAAAATCGGTGAGGAAGTCCAAAACAAGCTGAAAAAGCGAGGGAATAGGGCGGTTTTTCCACCGCTTTTTTGCTAAC
>JAFWVV010000037.1 GCA_017518225.1 Oscillospiraceae bacterium
GTTAGCAAAAAAGCGGTGGAAAACCCGGCCTATTTCCTCGCTTTTTCAGCTTGTTTTGGACTTCCTCGCCGATTTTTTCAACATCTACGCAACAAACCCGCTTTCGGCCTCAGCCTAAAGCGGGTTTGTCTACGGTCTGAAGGCCGTTCGGTAAAGAACGGCCTTTGTTGTTAGTTCCTATAAACACTATAAAGACTGAATCATTTTATCCAGTTCGCTCAAAAGTTCGCTGACCGGGACTTTGAAGCGATTACTGACATCCAGGATCGTGTTTTTCTTAAGCAGCATCTTTCCGAGCGGAGTAGAGATCATAGACAGCTTTGGATCAAGGGCTTTGATTTTCGGCTCCAAACCGGGATAGGCATTGAGAATATCGATCAGTTTGGTGTTTTCATCAATATGCATGACAATCGCCTCCTTGACGAGATTATAGCGGAACGCACGCTTTTTTGCAAGAAGCGTCTTTTGCCCCTTGTCATTGTGCTTCGCCTGTGATAAAATATCAAGCGTTGTTTTGTCAATTTATATTTGTATATCAGAGGAGCTGTTACTATGTCCGGACATTCCAAGTGGCACAACATACAGAAAACCAAGGGTGCAGCTGACGCCAAGCGAGCCTCCACCTTCACCAAAATCGCGCGCGAAATGATCGTCGCGGTTAAAGAGGGCGGCGGCGGAGACCCCAAAAGCAACTCCAAGCTCGCCGCAGTCATTGCCAAGGCCAAGGCGGCCAATATGCCCAATGACAACATCAAGCGTACCATCGACAAGGCGATGGGCGCAGGAAACACCGAAAACTACGAGAAGATCGTCTATGAGGGCTACGGCCCGCAGGGCGTCGCCGTTATTGTAGAAACCATGACCGACAACCGCAACCGCACCGCCGGTGAAATGCGCCATTATTTTGACAAGTATGGCGGAAACATGGGGGCGGCCAACTGTGTAAGCTGGTCTTTCGACAAAAAAGGCGTGATCGTCGTTGACAACGAGGACGAGGAGCTCGACGAGGATACCGTGATGATGGACGCGCTGGATGCCGGCGCTGCCGATTTTGAGGCGGAAGGCGAGGTCATGACCATTTACACGGCGGAGGATGAGGTTGCCGCCGTGTCCGATGCGCTGGCCGCCAAGGGCTATAAGCTGCTGTCCGCCCAGGTCGAAATGCTGCCGCAGAACGGTTATATCAAGCTTACGAACGAGGACGATATCAAAAATATGCAGAAGATGCTCGACATGTTCGAGGATAACGACGACGTACAGAACGTCTGGCACAACTGGGAAGACGCGGAATAAGATCGAGAGCGGGGATATTCCTCGCTCTTTTTTATCTTTCTGCTGCCATTTTCTGATTACATAAAAAAGTAATGACATTTCGTGGGGAACATGCTATAATAGGCAAGCATTTCATAGAGAGAAACTGGGAAATGTTTGCTTCATGCGGGGCGGCGCTTTCCGGCGTTTGCGCTTGATTCCGGTGGATTGCCGGTTTTCAAATATTTCAAAAGGAGTGAATCCAAATGAAAGTTATTATCGCAGAAAACTATGAAAAACAGTGCGCACTCGGTGCTGACCTGATTGAGGCGGAAGTGCGCGAAAAGCCAGACTGCTGCATTGGTCTGGCGACCGGCTCCAGCCCTTTGGGCATCTATCGTGAACTCGTCCGCCGCTGCGCAGAGGAGGGACTTGACTTTTCGCGCGTCAGCTCTGTCAACCTTGACGAGTACGTTGGATTGGCTCCTGACCATGAGCAGAGCTACCGCTATTTTATGGACAGCAATCTGTTTGACCATATCAACATTGACAAGGCCAACACCTATGTTGCCAAGGGGCTTGGCAACGTGGAGAAGAATCTCGAAGAGTTTCGCGCGGTTCTTGCCTCCAAGAGTGTTGCGATCCAGCTGCTTGGCGTTGGCCCAGACGGTCATATTGCCTTTAACGAACCGGCCGAAGCGCTGCACGCCTCCGCACATGAGGAGAGCATCGACGAAAGCACCATTGACGCCAATGCCCGTTTCTTTGCCTCTCGCGACGATGTGCCTCGTCAGGCGCTGACCATGGGAATCGGCGAGATTATGCGCGCCAAAAAGCTTTTGACCATCATCAGCGGCTCCAACAAGGAGGAGGCCGCCAGGAAGCTGCTGCTGGAGGATCTGATCACGCCGATGTGCCCGGTAACGCTCGTCAAGGCGCACCCGGATTCCACCGTCATTCTGACCCGCGAGCTTGCTGACAAGATTGGCTATAATGGATAAGACTTTAACCATAAAAGACACGGGAGGCATGAGCTTCCCGTGTCTTTTTGTTTGTTGAGCAGGCCTGTAAGCCGGGTTCTGTCATTGAAAACGACCATCTATCTAGGTCTGTCGTTGCCAACAGACTCAAGCCACCTCCTGGGGACGGCCGGGCCGGCCTGTATGTCCCCGTACCACGGTGTTGCTCCGGATAGAGTTTACAGCGTCCACATGTCTCCATGCGACGGGTGGGCTCTTACCCCACCTTTCCACCATCACCGCGCAAAACGCGGCAGTCTATTTCTGTTGCACTTGTCCGAGGGTCACCCCTGGCGGGCGTTACCCGTTATCCTTGCCCTGTGGAGCCCGGACTTTCCTCATATACAGGCTTTCGCGCTGTATCCGCGGTCGTTCAGCCTACTCTTGCGATATTGTAATCATTTTACGCAGTCAAGTCAATCCTTTCTTGTAATATTGTCAAGAAAGCGATATAATATATCTTTAGAGGTGATAGAATTGACCTTATCAGAATATTTGAATTCCATTCAGAATAAACGCATTGCCGTCATCGGCCTTGGCGTCAGCAACAAACCATGGATCGAGCTTTTGCTGCGCAGCGGCTGTTGCGTGACGGTTTGCGATCAGCGCAGCGCGGAGGCCATGGGCGAGGAATATGCGCATTTCGTCGCGCTTGGCGCGGAGATGAAGCTGGGCGAGAAGTATTTGGATGGGCTTGACCATGATATCATTTTCCGTACGCCCGGCCTACTGCCCTTTGACGAGCATCTGCAGACGGCGCAGTCTTCCGGCAGTGTTTTAACCAGCGAAATGGAGCTGTTTTTTTCTCTTTGCCCCTGCCGTGTCCTTGCGGTGACCGGCAGTGACGGCAAGACGACGACCACCACGATTATTTCCGAACTGTTGAAAGAAGCAGGCTATCGCGTACATCTTGGTGGAAATATCGGAAAGCCGCTTTTGTGCGAGCTGCCGGATATGCATGAGGACGATTTTGTTGTGCTGGAGCTCAGCTCCTTCCAGCTGCACAGCATGAACTGCCATCCCCATGTTGCCGTGATTACCAATCTCACACCCAACCACTTGGATAAACATAAAGATTTTCAAGATTACATCGATGCCAAACGCGCCATTTTCGCGCAGCAGGACAAGAGGGATATTCTTGTACTGAACCGAAACGACGAGCACAGCGAGTATTATGCCGCATTTGCCAATTCCAGGCTGCTGTATTTCTCTGACTGTGGAAACGTCGAAGATGGCGCAATTTATGAAGAAGGTGCGCTTTATCGCGTGCATGCGGGGAATAAGAGCAAGATTATGGATGCGGTGGATATACGCATCCCGGGACATCATAACATATTGAATTATCTGGCTGCTTTTCTGGCGACGCAGGAATATGTTGACGACGACTGCTGCCGTCGTGTCGCCATGCGCTTTGCCGGCGTTGAGCACCGTCTGGAGCAGGTGCGTTTGCGGCGTGGTGTGCTGTATATCAACGATTCGATTGCCAGCAGCCCAACGCGTACCATAGCGGGTCTGCGTGCGATGAAGAGAAAACCTATTGTGATTGCGGGCGGCTATGATAAGCATATTCCCTTCGAGCCGCTCGGTGATGCGCTTTGCCAGCTCGCCGCTGCCGTGATTTTATGCGGTGATACGGCAGAGAAAATCCAGAAGGCGATCTGCAACTCGCCGTATTATGCAGCAAGCGCGCTTGAATACCGGATCATAGACGATTTTACCGAGGCTGTGCACGCTGCTGCTGAACAGGCACAGGAGGGAGATATCGTTTTACTATCGCCGGCCTGCGCGGCCTTTGACCGCTTCAAAAACTTTGCCGAACGCGGCAAGACCTTCAAAAAAATTGTAATGGAGCTTCCGGAATGAAAATTTCAGAAATCAAAAGCGCAGTTTATGAAATGGCGGAGCGCGCAGAGAGAAAAATACGCCCTGTATTTGATCAAATTGACCGTACGGCTGCGCAGAATACGTGCCGGGTGATGGAGGCGTTTCAAGAGCATCGTGTCTCTGAAGCCTGTTTTGCGGGCACGACGGGCTATGGTTATGACGATCTGGGAAGAGAGACCCTCGATAAGATTTATGCGCAGATTCTCGGTGCGGAGGCGGCCATTGTCCGCGCTCAGTTTGTCAATGGTACGCACGCGCTGGTCTGTGCGATGTTTGCGCTGGCCGATCCGGGCGAGACGATCCTCGCCGTGACCGGTACGCCCTACGACACCCTTCGCACCGCCATCGGCATTCAGGGAGAGGCTTTCGGCTCGCTGCGCTACTTTGGGATCGACTATCGCGAGCTTTCCCTCAATGAGCAGGGGAGACCGAATCTTCCGGCTATTGCCGCTGCTGCGGCCGATCCGAAGGTCAAGGGCGTCATGATCCAGCGATCTCGCGGCTATGCCGATCGACCGGCCCTGCGCGTTGCGGATATCCGGACAATCGTCGATACCGTTCGCGCGGTCAATCCGTCAGCGAGGATCATGGTCGATAACTGTTATGGTGAGTTTATCGAGACAGAGGAGCCCTGCCATGCCGGAGCAGATTTGATTGCCGGCTCGTTAATCAAAAATCCCGGCGGAGGTCTCGCCCCCTGCGGCGGCTACGTTGCGGGAAAGGCAGAACTGGTTGAACGCGCGGCACAGCGGCTCACTACGCCGGGGATCGGCGGTGAATGCGGTGCGACCCTTGGTGTCAATCGCACGTTTTTTCAGGGCCTGTTTTTAGCGCCGCATACCGTGGCGCAGGCATTGAAAACCGTTGTGTTCTGTGCGGCTATGATGGAGGAGCTTGGCATTGACAGTTCGCCGCGATGGGATGACGCGCGCGCAGATATCATCCAGATGGTCAAACTGGGCTCTCCCGATCGTATGAAGCAGTTTTGCCTTGGGATTCAGTCCGGCGCGCCTGTGGATTCATACATTACGCCGGTTCCCTGGGCAATGCCAGGCTATAATGACGAGGTCATTATGGCTGCGGGAGCTTTTGTTCAGGGCTCTTCGATCGAGTTGTCAGCTGACGGGCCGATGCGCGAGCCTTATATTGCATATCTCCAGGGCGGTCTGACCTATGAGTCCGGAAAACTTGGCGTTATGATGGCCGTCAGTGCCATGATGGACTGATTACAGGCATATAATACACGGGAGGTGATCCCGTGAGACGTCGAAGAATGCCGCGTCGTCCGCAAGCGGCAAACGGAAAGTTTACGCTTGTACTGCTGCTGGCAGCAAGTCTGTTTTTCCTGTTTTCCTGCTCTGTATATCTGCGCAAAATTTCCACACAGATCGCTGTGTCTGATGCCAGCGATGTTGTGACCATGCACGTTAATCGCGTGATTGCGGAGATTATGAGCGAAGGCTCTTATGATGCGGACTATTTTGTGAGCTTTGAAAAACGGGAAAACGGGGAAGTGTCCGCTATCAGCTGTAATATGGCGCGAATCAACGCGCTTTCCGCGCTGATTCTTGACCGCGTCGTCGGCGCTACCGACGAGTATATGACGACGGTACGCATCCCCATTGGCAACTTAACGGGTGTGAATTTGCTGATGGGCCGCGGACCAAAGGTACCGGTTGAAATCGTCACGCTGACCTCATCGCGGGTGGAATTCAACAATCAAATTGTGACAGCCGGCATCAATCAGACCAAGCATCAGATTGCGCTGCTGCTCAAAGTGGATATTGATATTCTTGTCCCATGGGGCAGCGAGAGCACGCAGGTGCAAAGCGAGGTGCTGATTGCAGATACCGTTGTCGTTGGTCAAGTGCCGGAGACCTATCTCGACATGAACGGCTCTGCGCGGGAATAGTACGCTTATACCAAGGATAAAGGGAGGAACGAAAATGGACGTAAAAAAAGAATTGGATAAACTCCGCCGTGAGGTGGAATATCACAACAAGATGTATCACGTCTATGACGCGCCCGTGATTTCCGATTATGAATACGATATGCTGATGCAGCGGCTCAAGGCGCTGGAGGCGCTGCATCCGGAACTGATTACGCCGGATTCACCGACACAGCGTATTGGCGGCACTCCCTTGAGCCAGTTTGCTCAGGTCGAGCATCAAGTTCCGCTGGAAAGCCTGATGGACGTCTTTTCACACGAGGAGCTGTTCAGCTTCGGCGAGCGGATGGATCATCTGCTCACCGAGCCTCATGATTATGTGGTCGAGCCGAAAATCGACGGGCTTTCCATGTCTTTGGAATATGAAAACGGCGTGTTTGTTCGCGGCGCAACACGCGGCAACGGCTATGTTGGTGAGGACGTTACGGAAAACCTGCGCACGGTGCGCTCCTTGCCGCTGCGTATCGAAAATGCGCCGGAAAAGCTTATCGTACGCGGCGAGGTTTATATGTCCAAATCCGTCTTCCGGCAGCTCAACGCCGAGCGTGAGATCCGGGGCGAAGCGCTGCTGGCCAATCCACGCAATGCTGCTGCAGGTTCGATGCGCCAGCTGGATCCAAAGATCGCCGCCTCCCGCAAGCTGGATATCATCTGTTTTAACCTGCAGTACACGTCCGGAGTGACTTACCGGACCCATGCCGAAAGCCTGGACGCAATGCGCGAGATGGGCTTCCCGGTGGTGAGCTATGCGCGCTTTTCCTCCATTCGCGACTGCGTGGAGCGCATCGAGTGGCTGGGAGAACACCGCAACGAGCTTCCCTTTGATATGGACGGCGCGGTCATTAAAATAAACTCACTGGCACAGCGCGAGAGCCTCGGCAGTACGGCCAAGGCGCCGCGCTGGGCGGTTGCCTATAAGTACCCGCCGGAGAAAAAGGAGAGCCGTGTACTGGATATCGTCGTACAGGTTGGACGTACCGGCGTTTTGACGCCAAAGGTGATCGTGGAGCCGGTAAGACTTGCGGGAACGACCGTTTCTGCCGCAACGCTGCATAACCAGGACAATATAGACCGACTGGATCTGCGCATCGGCGATACGGTTGTCTTGCAGAAAGCCGGAGAGATTATCCCGGAAGTTCTGGCTGTGAACAAGGACAAGCGTCCGGCCGATGCCAAGCCCTTCATTCTGCCCACGGTATGTCCGGAATGCGGATCTCCGGTCGCGCGCGATCCGGACGGAGCCGCGCTTCGCTGCACCAGCCCGGAGTGCCCGGCGCAGCGGCTTCGCAATCTGGCACATTTTGCCTCCCGCGAGGCGATGGATATTGAGGGCTTGGGCATCTCTGTCTGCGAAAGCCTGATACAGAGCGGGCTGGTGAACAACGCCGCTGATCTGTATTATCTGGAGCCGCAGTCGATTGCGATGCTTGAGCGTATGGGGGAGAAGTCTGCCGCCAATCTGATCGCCGCGATCAATAAAAGCCGTGAGGCCGGGCTGGCACGTCTGCTCTGTGCCTTTGGCATCCGACAGGTCGGACAAAAGGCAGCCAAGGTACTTGCGTCGCATTTCCACAGCCTGGACGAGTTGATGGACAGCGATAGAGAACGCTTGACCGGTATCCCGGATATCGGGGAAATTACCGCTGACTTTATCTGTGAATGGTTCAAAAATCCGCAGTCCCGCCATATGATCGGACGCTTGCGGGAAGCAGGCGTAAGCTTTGAGAGCAGGGAGGAGCAAAAAGACCGCCGCTTTGCCGGAATGACTTTTGTACTCACTGGAACACTGGAGCGCTTTACGCGGGATGAGGCAAGCGAGATCATCGAGAGCTACGGCGGAAAAACTTCGTCTTCGGTCTCCAAAAAAACCAGCTATGTGCTGGCCGGCGAAAGCGCAGGAAGCAAGTTGACCAAGGCACAGGAGCTTCAGATCCCGATCCTGAGCGAGGAAGATTTTATTAGGATGGTGGATTGATATGCTGGCTTTTTGGCTTTATATTGCTTTTGGACTGCTGTTGGCGCGTCTGCTCCTGCCGGATGACCGTCCGGCGATTCGCTGGTGGATGGGGCTGGTGTTTGCCGTCGTTCTGCTGTGCTGGCTGCCGTGCCTCTTTGCCTTTTTCCTTGATTTTACAGCGGCGGCACAATATGCTGCGCTGGCGGTAGCGGCGGGCGGAAGCATCTTCTTATTGGCAGTGCCTTTTGTCCGAAAAGAGCGGCTGTTTTCCGCAGCGGATAAAAGTGAACAGGGAAAGCGTGATCGAATTGGCGCACATTTCGCGTTCCTGTTGACTGCCTTTTGCGCCTATTTACTGCATACGCATGTGCTGAAGCCGGGGACGGACGGCGGCTTATGGGTCGGGCAGTCCACCTACGGCGATCTGGCTATGCACGTAGGCTTTATTGAGAGCCTGTTCCGACAGGGAAAATTTCCTCCGGAATATAGCATTTTCCCGGGGCAGCAGCTCAACTATCCCTTTTTGGTGGATGCTGCTTCGGCAGGCCTGCGCTTTTTTGGCCTCAGCCTTCGGGCGGCGGTGATTCTGCCCAGTCTGCTGATGTTTTTCCTGGTCTTCTGGGGCTTCTGGCTGCTGGCGGATAAGCTGACAGGACGGCTGGCGCCCAGTTTGATGGCCTGGCTCCTTTTTGTCTTCAATGGTGGTTTTGGCTTTTATTTATTTCTCGGCAAATATCCGTTCTCTGCCATCTTTACCGGCTACTACACGACGCCGACCAATTATATGGCCGAGGATATCCGCTGGGTCAACGTCATCTGCGATATGCTGATCCCCCAGCGGACGACGATGGCCGGTTGGTGCGTGCTGCTTGCCGCGATCTTCCTGCTGATTCGTGCAGTAGAACAGACCTTGCAGGGGAAGGGGCTTCGGACGGTGTTGCTGCTTGCCGTACTGGCTGCCTCCATGCCGATGATCCATACCCACAGCTTTCTTGCGCTGGGTATTTTGTCTGCCGCATGGTTCTTTACCGCGCTGCCAACGGCGATCCGTGAACAGAAAGCCGCGCTGCTCGTACGCCATTACGTGTTTTATGGGCTGATCTGCCTTGCGCTGGCTGCGCCGCAGATTGTCCATTGGACGATGGATTCTGTCAGCAGCGGAAAGCTTTTAAGCGTCAATCTCGGCTGGGTTTGCGGCGCGAAGGGACAGATCAACTCCTGGTTCTTGTTTTACGCGGTCAACTGCGGCGTCGTTTTCCTCGCGATGTGGCCGGCAATCTTTTTCCTGAAAGGACAGCGGCGACGGGTGATGATCGGGGCGCTTGCAATTTTTGTCCTGTCCAATCTGGTGGCTTTTCAGCCGAATCTCTACGACAACAATAAGCTGCTGTACGTCTGGTTTATTCTGACGGATATTCTGGTTTGCGATTGGCTGTATACGCTGCTCTCTCGCATAAAACGCCGGCGTTTTGCCGCGGCGCTTGCGGCGATTTTCCTTTTCTTTGGCAGTATCTCCGGGCTTTTGAGCGTTGCGCGCGAGAGCATCAGCACTTACCGTTTGCTTTCAAAAGAGCAGGTAGATGCTGCGGATTTTATCGTCAAACACACAGAGCCGGACAGTACGTTTTTGACAGCCTCCAATCACACCAATGCGGTCTCTGTTCTTACCGGGCGCAATATTGTATGCGGCCCGGGGCTGTATCTGTATTTCCACGGCGTCGGTTATCAACAGCGTGAGGCACAGGCAAAGCGTATGTTTGAGGGCGGCGACGAGTTCCTGCGCGGTGTGGTCCAATACGGCGTCGATTATGTGTATATCAGCGATTTTGAGCGCAACAGCGCGCAGGTCAATGAAGATTGGTTTGCGGAACGCTATACGCGTATCTACGATCAGGGCGGTATTCGCATTTATCGCGTCGAATGAGCTTACATAAACGGCAAAAGACCGTCATCGGCTGGCGGTCTTTTGCCGTTTATAAAATTTGTATATCCAGCAGATCGTCCAGAGGCACGACACGATCCTCCAAAATCAACTGCCGCGCCACGCAGTCGATTTTTTTGACGCGCCCATACCTTGGGAGGTATTCCCGCTGCGTATATACAATCAATAACACTTCCGTACCGGGGAAGAGGGCGTGAAGCTTTCGATCCAGCTCGCGTTGCGCGTCCTCTCCGAGACAAACCCGCTCGCTCACGGGCAGATTGCCCTCGGTCATGCGTGTCTCCAGCCCTTCCAGCGCGGCAAAGGGCATAAACTGCTTGGCTCGCTCCGCGCGTGGCATTTTTGCTCTCATGCGCGATGTCCTCCGATCTGCCGGTTTCTCTCGACGGCGGTGGCGCCCTCCTGAAGATCCATGGCTTTGATCAAACCGTTTTTTCCGTATTTTTGCCGGATATGAACCATTGCGCTCTGCAATCGCTGCTCTCGCTGCTGCTGTAAGGCCGGAGTAAACAAATCATACTGCCGCGCCTGACAGGGACGAACGCCGCCAAAACCGAGATAAATACGGCGGATCGGCTGTTCGTGCTCCATAATCTCATCATACAGAGATACAACGTTATCTGCCAGCGTTTTGACGGAGTTGGTCGCGACATCCAGGGAAATACTGCCGTGCGCCGGCTTTTTTTCAGAGCGATAACGATAGCCCAAAGAAAGATCCACAAGCTTTGCTTCCAGCCCCTGCGCAAACAGATCCAGCGCAAGATCCTCCGCCATCTCTCGCACGACAATGCGGCCCTTTTCGTAAGGATAATCACAGCTCAATACCTGACCACGGGTGAGGCTGCGGCTTTGCGGAACAAAGGCTTTGATATCCGCCATGGTCGTCGGTTCACGCCCCCAGGCGTGGTCGATCAAAAGCTCCGCGTCAATACCGAAAACCCGATAGAGCAAATCCTCGTTCGCGGCGGCAAGACCGCCCATGCTGGAAATGCCCAGTTGCGACAGTCGCCGCGCCGTTCCGGGGCCGATGCGCCAAAAATCGGTGATCGGGCGATGATCCCAGAGCTCTCGCCGATAGCGATCCTCAGTCAACACGCCGACGTGATCCGCACAGCGTTTGGACATGATATCCATCGCTATTTTTGCAAGATACAGATTTGTGCCAATGCCGCCGGTGGCGGTCAGTCCCGTGCGTGTATGGATTTCGCGCATTAACGAAACAGCAAAGCCCTTTGGTGAGAGCCTGCGTACCCGATAATAGGCGCTGATGTCAATGAACACCTCGTCGATAGAATAGATGTGGATATCCTCCGGCGCGACGTAATCGAGATAAATCCCATAGATACGTGCGGCATATTCCATGTACAGCTCCATCCGCGGCCTGGCCATCAAATAGTCGATGTGCTTGGGAATTTCAAATACACGACATCGTCCCGGCACCCCAAGCGCTTTCAGCGCGGGAGACACGGCCAGACAGATGGTTTTTTCCGTACGCTCGGGATCAGCGACAACCAGCCGGGTCGTCTGTGGATCCAGACCACGCTCGATGCACTCCACCGAGGCGTAATAGGATTTCAGATCCAGACACAGATACCATTTCTCTTGTGGCATACGCATCACATCCATAAAAATATCTCCATAAGATAGCACGATCATTATACTATCCTATAGAGATAATTACAAGGGCTTTTTTATCTTTTTGATCAATAAAGCAGCAGGGAAATAAAGGATTCCGTGTTTATGCCGCTGAAGAATTGAGAAAGATCCACCTGCGAAAGGGCATCCAGGAGCGCTTCTTCGGTCAAAGCTTGTCCGATCAGCTTTTTAGCCAGAAGCTCCGGCTCTTCGGCGCTGAAAAAGTCTCCCTGAAATTGCAGAGAGCGTATGCAACCCTTATCCAGCGTGATGAAGGCACGCACTGTGCCGCAGCCATCGATCCGGCGGCTTTTTTCCAGATCGCAGGCAGGTGAGCTGCCGTAATTCCAGTCCCAGCGCGCATAACGGCTGCGGCGGATCTGCTCGATCTGTTCCGTATCTTCGGCGGAAAAGCTATACATGCTGCCGGATGTTTGCTTCAGCATATGCGTCAAAAGCAGTTCACGAAAATCGGAAAGCGGTCGATCAATGGGCAAAAGCGGTCGGATATTGGTGACACGGCTGCGCACGGAGGCAATACCTTTGCTTTGGATTTTGGCCTGATCGACATGCAGCGCGCGGCTGACAGCGGATAGATCCGAATCATAGAGGATCGTTCCGTGGTGCATAACGCGCCCTTGACGGAGATACTGGGCGTTTCCGGAAAACTTCTGACCATTGACGGTCATATCGTTGCGTCCGTTCAGTTCCGCATCCACGCCAAGCTCGCGCAGGGTTTCGATCACCGGGCGGCAAAAGCCGGCCATATCGATGTGCTTTCGACCGTTGGCGTCAGTGATAAAGCTGAAATTTAAATTGCCCAGATCATGATATACCGCGCCGCCGCCGGAAAGACGGCGAATCACCTGTACCTGTTCGTCGTGGATATAGGCGGGATTAATCTCCGCCTGGGTATTCTGATATTTTCCGATAATAACCGCCTTTTTGTTTTGCCAAAGCATAAAGTAAGAGTCTTCTCGCGGCATGTTTTCAAAAACGTATTGTTCAGCCGCCAGGTTCCACGCCGCATCGGTCGTGTAGAGATCCAGAATTTTAAGCGCCATATTCATCCCTTCCGTTGATATATTCTGAAAAAGAGCCGGATTCTCCGGCTCTTTTTCATGTGTTGTTATATATTTGGAAATCAGTCCATGGTGTAGTTATCAAAGTAACCCTGAATGTAAACGATCGGGGTTCCCTTATCGCCGCTGCCGGAGGTCAGGTCGCAGAGAGAACCAATCAGATCGGTCAGGCGGCGCGGGGTTGTCCCCTCAGAGACCATTTTACCGACGAGATCGTCGTCCTTTTTCTGAATCTCCGCCTTGATCGCGTCGCGCAATTCCTCGCCGGAGAGCGCCGCAAAATCATTGTCCGCCAGATACTTGAGCTTGAGCTCGTTGGGCGTACCCTCCAGGCCGAGGGTGTAGGCAGGGGAGACGATGGGGTCGGCAAGCTCCCAGATCTTGCCGACGGGATCCTTGAAAGCGCCGTCGCCGTAGACCATGACCTCCAGATGTTTGCCGGTCAAACGCAGAAGATCGGCTTGAATATCATCCACCAGCTCTTGGCAGTCGCGAGGGAAGAGCTTGACCTTATCCTCGGTGGCTTTGTTCGAGCCAAGCAGTCCGTATTTTTCGTTGTAGCCGCTGCCGTTGATCGGTGCATTCATGATTTGATCGAGGCCAAACACGCGCTCGGCGCCCGCTTTTTTCAAAATTCTTGCGGTACGTGCGCGGGTGTGAATATCACAGTGGATCACAGCTTTGGTATAGGACAGGATCGCGCGGGGATCGTTGGCAAAGATAATCTCTACCTCTGCGCCGCACTCACGGATCAAATCAGCGTAATAAGCGACGTAATCCACACCGGTAAAGGGGTGAAGCTGATAGCCGAACAGCTCACGATAACGCTCGAGGCTTAGCACATCCTGATAGGGATCGACGCCCTTTTCATCAAGCATGTCCAAATCGATCAGATGGTTGCCGACCTCATCAGAGGGGTAGGAGAGCATCAGAACGATCTTTTTTGCACCTTTGGCGATGCCGCGCAGACAGATCGCAAAACGGTTGCGGCTGAGGATCGGGAAGATCACACCGACGGTCTCTCCGCCAAGCTTTTCTTTGACGTCAGCGGCAATATCGTCCACGCCGGCATAATTGCCTTGAGCACGTGCGACAATGGCCTCCGTCATGGCTACAATGTCCCGGTTGCGGACAGCAAAGCCATCCTGTGCAGAAGCCTGCAGAACGCAGTCTACAACAATTTTACGCAGATCGTCGCCCTCGCGGATGATGGGCGCACGAACGCCTCTGGATACGGTTCCAACCATACGGCTCATGAGAAAACCCCTCTCGTATTTTTTTACTTTAGCAGTATACAACATGTTGTCGGATTTGTAAAATATTTTTTCTCTTTATACATGAACTTGTTTTTCTGTCAAGGAATGTTGCTTGGGCATAGAATGGCGCGAGGGAGACCTCACGCCAAACGAGGAGGAATCATCTTGGACAAAAACCAAACAAATTATCGAAGCGGCTCTCTGCCGGAGCGATTTCCGCTGGCGACTGCGCTCACGCCGATGCAGGAGAGCGCATTGCCGTACTACGAGGGCTCCAGAGCGCTGGCGAGGGGAACGCTGTTTCCCGGTCTCGATCTGCCTTTCATGGGGATTGTCAATCCAGATCGGCCATCCACCCCGGCTACGGAGCTGATGACGATTGATTTTGTCGCTCATGAGCTGGGCTTATATCTGGATACGCATGCAGATGACAAAGAAGCGTTTGATCTTCTGCAGACCATGCTGGCGCTGTGCAAGGAGGCGCGTCGGCGCTATCGTGAAATCTACGGCCCGGTGGCATTTTCCGATATGCTCAGCGAGGAGAGCTACACTTGGATGAACGATCCCTGGCCTTGGGATTATAAAGGGAAGGAGGGCTGAGCATGTTTGTCTATGAAAAAAAGCTCCAATACCCTGTAAAGATCAAAAATCCAAACCCGGCGCTGGCTAAATTCATTATCTCGCAATACGGTGGCCCGGACGGTAGAAAGTGATAATCAGTTAAAAAAATAAAGAATTAGGCGGGAGGAGGCTTTGTCGTAGACGATGTACGAGACGATGGATCGGAGGGCGGCGGACTTGGCGGCCTCGGTCTGATCGGGATCCTTGAGGACATCCAGAACAGACAGGACGCGGGAGCGGAAGGCAGCAGGATCAAGCGCGGCGGCCTGCGCTTTTTCGGATGCGGCGTCGCGCTGCTGCTCCAGCTCGCAGATCCGCGCGGAGATCTCTTTGCGGCGGGCGGCATAGTCCTCCAGCGTGTAGACCTCTGCCTCGTAGGCCTCCTGGATCCGGCGGAGCTTGCCGCGCTCGACGGCGATCAGCCGCGGATAGTCGGGACCGGCGGCCGGTCGGGGGACAGCATGCGGCGCGATGGGGAAGCTCATGCTGGCGGCGCAGTCCTGCAGATAGGAGATCACAAGGCGGTTGGCCTTGGCAATCGAAAGGCTGTGAGAGGTGGCGCACTGACCCTTTGAAAACTTGTGACACTGCATGGAGGGGCAGGCGGAGGAGAGGCGAACAAGTGTACTGCCGCAGGCGCTGCAGCGGACAAGCCCCTTGAGCATCCACTCGACGCGCTGGCTGTCGCGCTGGTATGGCCGACGGCCACGGGCGAGGCGGGTGAGCTTATCCTGTACGGCATGCCAGGTTGTGGCGTCGATCAGCGGCTCATGGTGGCCGTCTACAAGGTAAGCGCTTTCCGGGATTGCGGCAGAGCGGGAATAGTTGGCCTTGCCGCCGTGGCTCCAACGAAGCTTGCCGATATAGACCGGGTTTTGCAGGATGTATTTGACAAAGCGGTTATCAGGCAGCGAGCCGCGGCGTGTGCGAACGCCGGCGGCGCCGAGCTCCTGCGCGATGGTCAGCATCCCCTTGCCGGCGAGGTAGTCCGCATAGATCTGTCGGACGGTCGCCGCGTCGTCGTTGGGAATGTAGCGCCGGGCGGCCTTGTCAAGGTCGTAGCCGAAGGCGGGCGGGGTGACGATCTCCCCGCGGCTGATCTTCTCGGACATTCCGCGCTTGACCTCACCGGAGAGTCGGATGCTGTAGAATTCGTCCATCCACTCGAGGATGCGTTCGATCAGAGAGCCAAAGGGACCTTCGGCCAGAGGCTCGCTGATCGAAATGACATCGACGCCGGAGCGGGCGAGCATGGACTTATAGACGATGCTCTCCTCCTGGTTGCGGGCAAAACGCGAAAACTTCCAGACAAGGATCGCCTCAAAGGGACGGTTCTTGTCTTTGGCCATGCCGATCATGCGCTGGAAGTCCCGGCGCTTTTTCGCGCTGCGGCCGGATATGCCATCGTCGACAAAAACAAACTCGTCCGGAACGAGCATATCGTTTTTGGCCGCATAGTCCCGGATCAGCTTGAGCTGGCTGTCCAGCGAGTATTCATCCTGCGCCTCCGTGGATACACGGAGATACGCAGCGGCGGTTTTCATGGGGTGCCTCACTTTCTTGTTAATACATCTTCCTTCACATATTTAACAAGTTTGTCGATTTCATTATCAAGAATCATATTAATAGCGGGAATGACCATTCCGTCGACGAAGTTTCTCATGTTATGAGTATCAATAAAGTAATCCTTTTCGGCCGCTAAAATGCGCTCAGCATCTTCTTCTGTGACACCGTATTCATCAGCTATTTCATCGGCCTCTCGTGTAAAGAAAAATATGCCTTCGCAAATTGTGTCGTCGATCAAATCTTGATAATGAATTACGGAATATATATATTTATCATCTTCTTTTTTGCCGGGATGAGCAGCGTTTTTTGAAAATGCGAGCAAACGAAGCAGCACCATCATATGCATTACGGAGTCAAATTGATCATTATTCTTTTCTTCTTTAAGTGCCGAAAAAATCATGTCAATAACAAACTGATCCGAATACTCGCCCCATTTGTTTTCGGCGATAAAACTATGGAGATAAACATAAGGATAAATAAATAAACGAATCTTCTTTGAAACTTGAACCCATGTCTTATTTACCAAAACGACGGTAAAAGCGATCTCATTTGAGATTTGAACAATCGTATCTTCGTCGACAAGTTCAGAAGGATCAAGCTCAACATCTAACTCGTCGTCTTGATCGGTGTTGAGTCGTCTTTTACTTTTTGATAACGAAATAGAAAGAATGCAAATTATTGCGGCGAGGCCTGCAATGGCGATCCAAAGAAATATATCTCTATTCATGTGCTCACCACCTCACCGTACCGCGCTCGTAAAGGCGACGGCGCGGCCGAGGATGCGGACGGTGGCCAACTCGTCGCCGACAAAGATCAGAGGCTCATAGGCCGGGTTTTCCGGGTTGAGCACCAGCTTATTGCTTTCGGGATAGAAGTACACGCGCTTGAGCGTGGCCTCGTCGCCGATGAGCACGGCGGCGATCTGCCCGTTGTCCACGCGAGCCTGCTGCCGGATGTAGACGATATCGCCGTCATAGATACGGGCGTTGATCATGCTATCGCCTTTACAACGCAGGGCAAAGTCAGCAACCACATGCTCGGGCGCGGACACCTCGCCCTCGATGTTCTCCTGCGCAAGGATCGGATCCCCGCAGGCAATGGTGCCGAGAAGTGGGACGGGGTGCATGTGAGGAATGGAGAGGATATTGTCTGGGGGAAAAGCGCCAGCAAGTTTTATAGAAGAACGGCCAGTTAAATAATCCATATCAACATTAAAGAAGTCTGCAATCGCCTCCAGCATTTCAAAAGAAGGCTCTCGCTGATTTCTTTCATACATACCGACCGTGCTTTCAGACACCCCGAGGATGGAAGATAGTTCTTTTTGGGTAAGTTTAGATTCAAGTCTAAGTTGCCGGAGCACATCGCCAAACATACGTGGCATAGAGAGGATGTTATCCGGAGCTGAAGAACTGTCACCAAGCGTCAGTTCTTGTAGGGTAACACCAAGAGCATCAGCAATAGCTTTTGCCGTTCTGATATTAGGCTCACGCTCAGAGTTTTCGTACCGGCTGATATTCTGCTTTTTCATACCGATGCGCCGGGCAAGGTCTTCTTGAGTGAGACCTTGCGCAATGCGAAAAGATTTTAGTTTATCACCAAATTTCATATTATCACCTCTTGTACGCACGACGGAAACCTTAAACTGGATATTTTCCATAGAAAAACCAACTCTCTTTTATCGTATGAATAAAAGCATTCAACGCACAGTGCTTGTAAAGGCGACGGCGCGGCCGAGGATGCGGACGGTGGCCAGCTCGTCGCCGACAAAGATCAGCGGCTCATAGGCCGGGTTTTCCGGGTTGAGCACAAGTTTATTGCTTTCGGGATAGAAGTACACGCGCTTGAGCGTGGCCTCGTCGCCGATGAGCACGGCAGCGATCTGACCGTTATCCACGCGCGCCTGCTGCCGGATATAGACGATGTCGCCGTCATAGATCCGGGCGTTGATCATGCTGTCGCCTTTGCAGCGCAGGGCAAAGTCAGCAACCACATGCTCGGGCGCGGACACCTCGCCCTCGATGTTTTCGGCTGCAAGGATAGGATCTCCGCAGGCGATCATGCCGAGGAGAGGGACGGTACGCATGCGCGGAATGGGGATAATATTGTCGGGGATAGGATCTCGGCGAAGACTTACAAGTGCATTATCATCCAAACGCAAAAAAAGATCATCAAGGGATATCTGCATACCATTTGCTATTTTGGCATAGGTGTCAATTGAAGGGACTAACCTCCTTTGACTCTGAGGGTGCTTACCTTTTTCAAGCATAGAAACATATCCCTTGCTAAGATTGCATCGTTCCGCAAACTCCTGCATAGTGAGATTGCTGTCTTCGCGAAACTGGCGGATTATTTCCTCAAGCTTCATCCGTTCTCCACCTTTCACAATTTGTTAACTACATTATACAATGCGTTTATTATGAGGTCAAGAAAAAAGTTTACGGCAGTTAACAAAAAGGGGTTGACAGCTTCAGTTTACTGTAGTAAACTGAAGCTGGAGGTGAGAGAAGTGTTTGAAAACAGAGTTAGAGAACTAAGAGAAGAACTCGGAATGACGCAAGACGAATTATCGAAAAGAGCTCAAATTTCACGCGCAACGATATCTTTTATTGAAAAAAACAAAAAAACAGATCTTAAAGTGAGTACAATGCTCGCTATTTCAAACGCACTTGGAGCAAAAATAGGAGATATTTTTTTAATCAAATAGTTTACGACAGTAAACATATACGCAAATAATTAACACCTATGCTTACTCATAGATGCTAATTACCCAATTTTTTTTACCAAAGCGTAGTGCAACTGAGAGAACAGAAACATCGTGTTCTTACGCCCTTCTCTGGGGGGGTGCTTCCGCATCAATCAGTACATACAGTAAGATATGCTTCTTTAGTACGCCACTCACTTTAGCAGTTTTGGTTCAGCCATGCCCTACGCATCGTGCCAGTTCTTCGGTTTGGAACGCATGGGCAAAAAGATTGCTCCGCATATCGCGTCGCATGGCTCTCGCCTCCTTTTGCCTCTAACTGAGGGCGGTAACAGTTTATCAGCAAAGTCGAAAAATGTCAAATGCAAGTTACAGAGAGGAGATCAACATGACGAACACAACACCGAAGGACAAGCGGCTGCTGCCGAAGGAAGGGCAGGAGCAGGCGGCGCTGATCAGTTGGGCGCAGATGCAGAGCTGGCGCTGGCCGGAGCTGGCGATGCTGTTCCACATCCCCAACGGGGGCGGGCGCAGCAAGGCCGAGGCCGGGCGCTTCAAGGCAGAGGGCGTCAAGGCCGGCGTGCCGGATCTGTTTCTCCCGGCGCCGCGCGGCGAGTGGCACGGGCTGTTCATTGAAATGAAGCGGCAGAAGGGCGGGCGGCTGAGCGATGCGCAGAAGGAGATGATCCCGAAGCTGCAGGCGCAGGGCTACCGCGTAGAGGTATGCGCCGGCTGGGAGGATGCGGCGGAGCTGCTGAAGAACTACCTGGGGCCGGGGAAAGAGAGCCCGTGGGATTGACACCTCATCCGGCCCTGCGGGCCCAGCTTCCCCTCAAGGGGAAGGCCGGAGAGGGAAAGCGGACAGGCAGCGGGTGAATAAGCTGTGAGGAGGTGATCGAGCATGTCAAAGCAGAAAAAAGCGAAGCGGCCGGAGATAACGGTTTGCGGATTTGTGCTGCTGGAGAGCGGGCCGACGCCGCTGGAGGCGCTGACAGAGGAGCAGCGCGCGAGCTGGCAGGAGCGCATGTGCCAAAGGCTGAGCGAGGGCATGAGCGATTACTACACACAGCATCCGGGAGAATACAAGAGGCTCTGCGAGAGCCTTGACGGGGGAGCTCATGACAAACCGGGAAGTGCTTGACGGGCTGAGCAACAGGAAGCTTGCGCGGGTGCTGGTCAAATTTGGGCTTGCATGCCGGAACTGCCCGGCAAGAGACGCCTGCGCGGGACATTGGGAACCATGCGAAAAACAGCTCGAGCGCTGGCTCGAGCGGGAATATACAAAGGAGGATCGAAATCATGTCAACAGCAGCAAATCACAGGAAGCGCAGTCACAGGAGCCAGCGGGCGCACTACGGACAGGCGAGGATCTTGCGGCGGCAGAATGCGGCGAGGTACTTTGAGCGGACGCCGCTGATCGGCGGGATGTTCCAGCGAATGCGCGCGAAGATCCTGCGCAAGCCGGAGCGAGAGAGCGCGAGAGGAGGCGACGCCGAATGACGACATGGATCATTATAGCCGCGGTGCTGGCGATGCTGCTGGTGTTCGCCGCGGCCGTCATCCGCTATCAGCGCATGATGATCGCAGATCTGCGGTATCAACTGGCGGAGGAGCGGAAGTGGATGGAGCCGGCGCTGGTCAAGGAGCTCGACTGTGGCTTTTAGCGTTGACGAATACCGCGCGGCGCTGAAGGCGTCACGCTGGCCGCCGCATATTGAGGCGCTACGGCAGCAGATCCGCGAAGATCAAGGTCTCAACCTGCAGGAGCGGGCAGAGCTGTTGAAGCTGGCGGACAAGCGGGAGGGCAAAAGCAGAAAATGAAAAGCAAGGACTATTGTTCGCGCAAAGGCTGCATGTACCACAGGGAGCTGCTGCATGTGCGGGATAATAGCTGCGACTATCTGATGATCACAGGCAGGTCAAGGATCGCACAGATCCCGGAGAAGGAGCAGCGGCGAAACTGGGGGGCGTGTCCGTGCTACACGCCGAAGACAAGGGCGCGTCGATATGGACCGGGTGTGCAGCCGTATACCTATGACTGGGCGCTCGGAACACGGCTATATCGTGCCGGTGCGACGGACAGAGAGCTGGCGAAGGCGCTGGGCTGCAGCGTGGCCAATGTCAAATACTGGCGAGGTCGCAGCGGCTTACCTGCGAACAGGAAAGGAGCGGCGGAGCAATGACAGACGAATACTGCGACGGCTGCCGGTTCCTGACGCAGGAGCCGCCAGTGCGTGCCGATGCAGTATATACCGCACATTGCACAGACCCAGACAAGGCGGCTTGGGTCGGGAAAAATGCAACGGTCTCTGCAAGGAGGGTGTGCCCGCCGTGGAATATCCACCGCCCGGCGTGGTGCCGCCGGAAAAAAGAAAGCGCCGTCGGGCGCGCTACCAACACACCCGACGGCAAGATCTGAGATTGAGGAATAGATCCTTGTGGATAGTTTACCACAAGAACGCGAGAAAGGCAAGGGAATGAACGCGCAAATTAATATGCTGGACGAAATCATCGTGGACAACTTCGCCGGAGGCGGCGGAGCAAGCACGGGAATTGAACTTGCCACGGGACGCCCTGTGGCAATCGCTATCAATCACGACCCCGCGGCGATCCTGATGCACAAAACGAACCACCCGCACACGCTGCATTTGCAGGCGTCCGTGTGGGACGTGGACCCGGAACAGGTATGCGCAGGCCGCCCGGTGGGGCTGGCCTGGTTCTCCCCTGATTGCAAGCACTTCTCGAAAGCCAAGGGCAGCGCGCTCGTTGACCGGAATATCCGCGGCCTCGCGTGGATCGTCCTCCGCTGGGCGGGCACGGTGCGCCCGAGGGTGATCATCCTGGAAAATGTGGAGGAGTTCACGACCTGGGGGCCGGTGCGGAAGGGCAAGCCGGTCAAGCGCAAGCAGGGCCAGACATTCCGGAAGTGGCTCAGTCAGCTTGAGGCGCTGGGCTACAAGGTGGAACACCGGGAGCTGGTGGCCGCGGACTACGGCGCGCCGACTACCCGTAAGCGATTTGTGCTGATTGCCCGATGCGACGGAAAGCCCATCGTCTGGCCAAAGCGCACGCACGCACCGCGCGACAGCGAGGAGGTTAAGAGCGGGAATCTGCTGCCGTGGCGCGCGGCGGCGGAGATTATAGACTTCTCCCTGCCGATGTATTCGATCTTCGAAACGAAAGAGGAGATCAAGGCGCGCTACGGCGTCAATTCCATCCGTCCGCTGGCAGACAACACCCTGCGCCGCATCATTCGCGGCGTGGACAAGTTCACGATCAAAGGGGAAAAGCCGTTTATTCTCAGCGCTAAGCTTGTCGGTGACTACGAATATCACGGCGAAGT
Source organism: Oscillospiraceae bacterium (assembly GCA_017518225.1). Taxonomy (GTDB): domain Bacteria; phylum Bacillota; class Clostridia; order Oscillospirales; family Oscillospiraceae; genus Limivicinus. Next base: position 22,206 of record JAFWVV010000037.1, read on the forward strand.
GTATCACGACCCGACTGTTGGCCGGGATGAAAAAGGCCAACCGTTCATTATCCCAACGGGCTACGGAGAACGCGCCGGGCAGGCCCCGCGCGTACACGATATAAAAGCGCCGCTGCCCACGGTCGTTTCGACATGCAAGCAGAGTCTTGTGCAGACGGTCGTCACACCGTTCCTTGCCGAGTGCAACCACTCCGGTGACGGGCATCTTGCCAAAACAGGGGATCCGCTTGGCACTATCACGCAGAAATGCACTAAAGGGCTTGTCGGTCCGATACTGGAGCCATACACCTTTTCCAACACCGGCGGATCCGTGGGCGCTCCTGCAGCTCAGCCCATTGGGACTGTGCGGACGGCCGGCGGGCAGGTGCTGGCGGCGGCTAATCTGATGCAGTATCACACAGAGCGGGGCGAGGAATACGCACGGGTGAACAATCTGGACGATCTTCTCCCGACGGTGGACGCATCCAATCGCTACGCCTTGACAGCGGCGCACCTGACAGAGTATTTCGGGAACGGTGTACCGATAGATCTCCGGGAGCCGCTGCATACCGTGACGAGCCACGACCGAGAGGCGCTGACCTCTGTTGTCATTCATCCCGTTCACGCCGGAGGTTATAACGGCAAGGGGAACACCCCGGACAAGCCGCTGAATACCGTGACGAGCGCCGGCGGCCTGATGCTCGCGGCGCACCACATCGTAGAGTTCAAGGGGCAGGATATTGGACAGGCCGTAACCCGCCCGCTTCGGACGATCACCGCGAGCGCCGGAAAAGACCGGCAATGCGGCGGCGGCACCTTTGGTCTCGCTGCATGCCGCATTGAAGTATACTCTGACGGCACGAATCTCGGGCGCTGGCCGGAAATCCGCGCATTGCTGAACAAGTATTGCGGGTACAAGCTGGCAGATAACGAAGTGATTTTACTATCCTTCAACGGCGGCTGGTATTTTATCTCAGATATTCAAATCCGAATGCTGACGCCGAAAGAGCTTTACGCCGCTATGGGTTTTCCGCCGGATTACATCTTTGATTTTATCGATCCGAGATCCGGAAAGCCATATCCGAAAAGCGCGCAGGTGGCACGCTGCGGTAACGCGGTATGCCCGCAGATGGCCTCGGCGGTCGTTAGGGCAAACTTCCCGGAATGGGCGGTCGAGCTCAACACCATGGACGAGCTAAACCGCGTGATTGCCGTATGAGTGAGACTTATTACAGCCGGGTCTATACGGACCGGCCGGCATATGCTGATTTTGAAGCGCCGAAGAAATTCTCTGCAATTGAAGGAATCATAGCCCGACGTCTTAGAGAGCATCCGAACACAATCTGCTCATATTCCGGTGGATCTGACAGCGACCTTCTGATCGACCTGATTGAGCGAGTGAGAAAGATCCACCGGCTGCCACCGGTCAAGTACGCTTTCTTTAACACTGGGCTGGAAATGAAGGCTACAAAGGAGCATGTCAAGGCGACGGCGGAAAAGTACAGCGTCGCGATCGAAGAGCACAGGCCAAAAGTCAACATTGTGACAGCGTCAAGAAAGTACGGTATCCCGTTTATTTCAAAAATCATGAGTGCCGGGTTAAACCAATGGCAGAAAAAGGGCGTCCCGCTTTCCGTGCATAACGAATACAACGAGGCAGAGGACAAGGCAGCAAAACGGGCAGAACTGAAAGATCGATATCCCAATTGCGAGAGCCTTTTGAACTTCCTGTGCTGCTGCAATAGTGCAGGGGAGCCACGACCAAATATTCAACTCGTTATCAATTCTTCAGCATATATGCTGGACTTCATCAAGGAAAACCCGCCGGATTTTACGATTAGTGCCGACTGCTGCACCTATTGCAAAAAGAATATAGCTCACGAGATACAAAAGTCATACGAAATGATCATAACAGGAGAGAGAAGGGACGAGGGAGGGATGCGCTCCGTCCCAAGGCAGGACAACACAAGCCTGTGTTTCACTGAAACGAGCAATGGCCAGTTCAGGCTGCGCCCATTGTACTATGTCAGCGACAAAGACAAAGACTGGTATAAACAGTACTATAAGCTTCGCTATTCAGACGCTTATGAGATCTACGGACTAACACGCACAGGATGCTGCGGCTGCCCGATCAGCTATAAGGCTGAGGACGACTTGGCTATGATCAAACCATATGAGCCTATTCTTGTTAAGGCTGCATATAACGTTTTCGGCAAGAGCTACGAATACCGCCGGAGATACAACGAGTACAAGGCGCGGAAGATGGCGGAAGAGGCAGACCGAAAGAAATCGGGCGGGACTATTTGCATATTCGACAGCCCAGTTGAAACGATCAAGGTCACATAAGGAGGTAAAGAATGAAGCCAATTCTTTTTAACACAGAAATGGTGCGGGCGCTGCTGACTGGCACAAAGACGGTTACCCGGCGAGTGGTAGCACAAAAACACTTGCGGGTGCTCGAAAGCGATTATCGAAAAGAGCACCCGGAACTGCCGGAAAAGCAGCTGATCGAGAAGCTATGCAAGCCGCCGTTTGAGGCCGGCGATGTGCTTTACGTCCGCGAGACGTGGGCAACGACGACGAACGGGCAGGACTATCTCTACCGCGCTGATGCTGACGGGAACGCGGTCAAAGACCGAAGCGGCAACTGGCATGTGCCGAAGTGGAGGCCGAGCCTGCACATGCCGCAGGTGGCGGCGCGGATCTACCTGCGAGTGACGAGCGTGCACGTCGAGCGGCTGCAAGAGATTGGTGCGGAGGGCTTTTTTGCTGAGGGGATGGCAAGCGGCGCAGCGTTTTGCGGAGACACAGAGATCGCTGCGCAGGAATTCGCTACGCTTTGGAACAGTACGATTAAGCCAACCAATCTGGGGCTGCACGGCTGGGCCTGCAACCCGTGGGTGTGGGTGATCGAGTTTGAGCGCTGCGAGCGCCCAGAGGAGTGACAAATGACAACACACATTGATCTGATCCAGGATCTCAATGCGCTGGAGGATATTATGATCCGGCGCGGGAAGGCGTTCCGCGAGCCGATCGCAGAGGGCGAGAACGACCGGGCGCTGTGGGCGATCAGCAAGGCGCTGTTTGACATGCTATCGCACATAGCCAAAAAGGGCGCGACGCAGTCGGACAAGGCGGACATGCGCTGCATCGCCCGGGCGTTTGCGGATATACTGCGGTTTTTAATTGAAAAGGAGGAAAATGATGTTCGGCAGTCGAAAGAAGTTGCAGGAGCAGTTTGCGGAAATATTACGGCTGAATGAGGCGCTTGATAAAACGAAGGAAGAGCTCATCAACGCCAGAATACAAGCTAAAGGGCTGGCGCGGAAGCTCAAGGCGGCAGAGGAGGAAAACCAGGCTCTCAACATATCGCTGGATGCAACTGCGGCGGCACTGGAAAAGACGCGCGGTGCGCTGGCTGCATCGGAAACGCAGCGAAAGAAACTGCTCAACGAGAGGAGGAAAACGAAATCATGATTATTAAAAACATCGCCAAGCTGGTCAAAAAGAGCGGGCGCGCGGTGCTGTGGATGGACGAGACGCGCGCTGTGCAGTGGATCAGCAACGGCAGCGCCTGCTGGGCGCTGTTTGGCATGCCGATGCTCGACGCCGATAACGTGCTGACGGCTCTGGACATCCCAGAAAAGGACTGGGAGAAGATCATCGTCAGCGAGCTGGACGAGGCGCCGGCGGCGCTGGACTTCGGCGACATGGTCGACGGCGAGGAGCAGCTGAAGGATCCCGTGCTGTCGCTGAGCTATGGCGGCTCGCTGCTGCTGCCTCTGATGGCGGCGGAGGGGCTGATCCTGGCGGACCCGGATCTGTTCCGGCCGCTGCGAGACGTCGACCAGCTGACGGTGCATGTGCGCCAAGACACGGAGGGCGGGCGCTATCTCGCCGTCAAGGGCGGAATGCTGCTGCAGGCGATCGTCATGCCGAAGGACCTCAACACCTATCGGGCGCTGCCGGAGATCCTGCACACGCTGGCGGTCGGGCTGGAGGACAGCCTGGCGAAGCTGGCGGCAGCGCCGGAGGAGAACGAGGATCAGATGTCCATCGACCCGGAGACAGGAGAGGTCATAGAGGACTAAAGCAAAGCAGTCCTGGGCGGGGAGAGCACCCGCCCAGGACAGGCCTTTGGATCCGGCGCCCCGTGAGCGGGACGCCGGATCGAGAGACCTAAAAAAAGACACTATTAAAACATGCGCGCGTGTGCGCGCGTGTGGGGCTTGGTAAGAGCCTAAGTATTCAACCATTTTCTGAAAGAGGGGAACGACATGGGCGAGGGATACTGGGTAGTGCGGACATATGAGAGCGGGATCATCGGGGAGAAAACGAAGTTTTGGATCCCGGGAGCACACCAGAAGAGCAAACGCAGGGAAAAGACGGAAATCAGAAAGCAGCTTGTCAATGAGCAATCCGCGGTCAAGGCTCTCGCCCGTCTCCTTAACGCGAATTTTGGGGAGGGCGATCTGCTGCTCGGGCTGGACTACTCATCCGAGGGGATCGCAAAGCTTAAGGCTATCGCCAGAGCTGCGGATGCTCACTTTGACGAGCTGACAGAGGGCGAGCAGAGGGATCGGCTCTTTTTCGTCGCCAAGCGTCAAATGGAGCTGTGCCTGCGGAGAGTCGACCGGAAGGGCAAGGCCTCAGGGCATGAGCTGCGGTACATCGGAGCGACCTCGGACATGGACGGCGACACACAAGAGGCCGTGCAGGTGCACCATCACATGATCGTGCCGGCAGACACGGCGGAGATATTTCTAAAAAAATGGAAGCTGGGCGGCGTCAGTTGGAGCCCGATCAGCAAGCAGGCGGATCTGACACCGATTGCCGAGTATCTACTCAAGCAGGTGCGGCGCTTTGAAAACCGCAACAAATACTGCACCAGCCGCAACCTGGTGCGGCCGCGCCCGAAGGATCGCGCGGTGCGGTCTGACGCAGAGCTGCGCGTGCCGGCCGGAGGGCTGCTGCTGTATCGGCAGGAATATAAGACAAACACCAACGAAGAGGGCGAGCGGTGGATCCGCCCGCAGTATATTCGCTACATCATCCCGGAGCGCAAAAGGAAAGGAGCGGGAGCAGATGAAGAGAACAGAAAATAGGCCAAGGGAAATCCGGCCCGCGCGGCTCGCACTGTGCGACCGCTGTCGGGCGCGGATGAGGGATACATACGGAGACCGGCTGATCGACCTCGAAAACCGCAGAGTTGACACCTGCAGCTTTTGTGTCAACCGGGACGCGGTGCAGAGCTGTGAGCTATGGCCACCGGCAAGATACCGTAGGCAATCCGGCGGCGGAGAGCGGCAGCGCGCGGGGAGGTGATACAGTGTCAGGGATGAGCTGGAGGCAGGCAGACATCCTCTGCCCATTTTACAACGACGACAGGACAAAAGACCGGACGATCAAATGTGAGGGGCTGCTCCAAAAGACAAGGACAACGAGCACGCACTATTTCCAGCGGCAGGAGGATCATAACAACCACCTGGCGCGGTTTTGTGCTGCGCGTTATCGAGAGTGCCCGCATTTCAAGGCGCTGATGAGGGAAAAATACGGTGAGTAACAATGACTGGATACGCTCGGCGAACTCTCGCCGAGCGTTTTTTTACGGGTGAGGTATAGAGAGATTTTTATTTTGCCGCTAAACTGTAGCCAAAAAGAGGAGGGGAGACTGTGCGAGACTGGACAGAAATCGAAGCTGCATACATCGCCGGAGATATGAGTATCAGGGAGCTGGCACAGAGCCTCGGCGTCAGCTATTCCACGCTGAGCAAGATGGCGAGCCGGGGAAGCTGGACAGCCAAGCGGAAGAAGATGCGGCAGAAAGTGGCAAAGAAAGCACTCGCGGGCGCGCAGGCGCGATATGAGAAAAAGCTCAACAAGCTGATCAACGCGACCGAGCGGGCGATGGATACGGCGCTGAAAACGCTGGAGGACAATGAGCAGTTTAGGCGCTGGATCGTGACGGAAGGCAAGGGAGACGGCATCAGCCGAGTAGAGGAGAGGGTTTTCAACAAGACGGACACAAAGGCGTTGAGAGATCTCACAGGTGTGTTGCGGGATTTGACCGTGTTGGCTCGTGATTTTTACGGGCTGCCCGCGCCGGCGCAAAGCGTCTCACAGAAGATCGCACAGGAACGGCTGGAGCTCGAGAAGCGAAAGACCGATGCCATACTGAGAGAGAGCGAGGCAAGGCTGCGAGGCGAGACAGCAGAGGAGCTGCGCGTGGTGCTGGCGGAGGAAACGGAGGAGCTGGGCGGATGAGTGTGGTGCTGGAGATCGGAACGCCGAACGCGAAGCAGCGGGAGATGCTGCTGGACAGACATAAGTTTATCGCCTACGGCGGGGCGCGCGGCGGCGGGAAGAGCTGGGCGGTGCGGGTGAAGGCGGCGCTGCTGTGCCTGAGGTATCCGGGCATTAGCTGCCTGATCGTGCGCCGGACCTATCCGGAGCTGCGGGAAAACCACATCCTGCCGCTGACGGCGCTGCTGCGCTGCTACCACCCGGACAAGACGCAGCGCGTCGCAAGCTACAACGACCAGCACAAGACGATCCGCTTTCGCAACGGCAGCCGGATCCTGTTTCGCTTCTGCGCCAATGACGCGGACGCGGCAAAGTTCCAGGGCACGGAGGTGGACGTGCTGTTCATCGACGAGGCGACGCACCAGACGGAGGAGCGCTTTGAGAAGCTCACCGCCTGCGTGCGCGGCGTCAACGGCTATCCCAAGCGGGTGTATCTCACCTGCAACCCCGGCGGGGTAGGCCACGGCTGGGTCAAGCGCCTGTTTATCGACCGGAGGTACAAGGACGGGGAGCGGGCGGAGGATTACCGCTTCATCCCGGCGCTGGTGACGGACAACCATGCACTGATGCGCTCGGACCCGGACTATCTGCGGCGGCTGCAGGGACTGTCGCCGAAGCTGCGCGCGGCGTGGCTGGAGGGGCGCTGGGACGTGTTCGAGGGGCAGTTCTTTGAGGACTTCTGCCCGGAGCCGGACATGGCGCTGGCACGAGAGCGCGGCTGCACGGAGAGCGCGGAGGAGCTCAAGCGTCAGCGGCGCTATACGCACGTGATCGAGCCGATCGACCTCTCGCACGGGGAGGCGCGCGGCTGGCGCATCCTGCGCAGCTATGACTTCGGCTACGGCAAGCCCTTCTCCTGCGCCTGGTGGGCGCTGGACTATGACGGTGTGCTCTACCGGGTGCTGGAGCTGTACGGCTGCACGGAGACGCCGAACGAGGGCGTGAAGTGGACGCCAGATCAGCAGTTTCAGAAGATCGCGGCGATGGAGCGCGAGCATCCGTGGCTGAAAGGCAAGCGCATCGAGGGCGTGGCGGACCCGAGCATCTGGGACGCCAGCCGCGGCGAGAGCGTGGCGGATACGGCGATGAAGTACGGCGTATATTTCTCGCCGGGAGACAACGAGCGGATCGCCGGCTGGATGCAGTGCCACTACCGGCTGCAGTTTGACGAGCGGGGCTATCCGCGCATGTACGTCTTTGAGGGCTGCCGAGCCTTTTTGCGCACGATCCCGCTGCTGCTGTTTTCCCCGGCGCATCCGGAGGACCTGGACACGAGCCAGGAGGACCACGTGGCGGACGAATGGCGCTATCTCTGCATGACGCGGCCCATCGCGCCGCAGCGCCCGCCGGAGAGGAAGGACCGGGTCTTTGTCAACGACCCGCTGGACATGATGAAAAAGAAAGGGAGAGGCTGAATGGACGAGAGAATGAGAAGCTTGGAAAGAGGCGGGCGTGGAGAGGAAGAGCGGGAGAAGATCCTTCGGCTCGCTGCGCTCGCTCAGGATGACAGGGGTGCTGCCCTCGCTCAGGATGACAGAGAAGGCACAATGCTGCCGGCGCAGGAACGGTCGGCGAAGATCGACAAGGCGACGCTGCAGCGCTGGACGGAGATCCTGCGCAGGTACAAGCAGGGCAAGGCGAGCGTGGAGCGGCGTGTGATCGCCGCGGAGAACTGGTGGAAGCTGCGCTACGAATACGAGGAGGCCAAGGAGACCCATCCGGGGCCGATGGACTTTCAGGCGAAGAGCGGCTGGCTGCACAACGTGATCGTCTCCAAGCACGCCGACGCGATGGAGGCCTACCCGGAGGCGAACATCCTCCCGCGCGAGA
>JAFWVV010000038.1 GCA_017518225.1 Oscillospiraceae bacterium
CGGCTGTTTTTCATTCTCGTGGACGGCGAATATACAGCGGGTGTTCTCCTAAAAACTCCAAACTAAAAACTCCGTCCCCTCTGTCATGGCGAACCTATTTTCTCTGTTTCTTGCCAAAATCAAAACATCATCCGTCTTTACAGCTATATAGAAAACACTCCTTTTAGTCACCTATATTTTGAATCTTTCGATATAAAGGAATACCAATTAGAAAGAGCGTTGCGATTTGTAAAGCAATACAGAGCAAAAAGGAAGCTACTGTACACGAAACTACTTTAATAAAGACCAATGAGATAAGGCATGTTAAAATAGTAATTACTATTGTGCCATATAAAACAATATACCTAACCTTCTTTCGCCCAGAGGGAGACAGCTTCGCGAAGTAATCTTTATCATATCTTCCAATTTGAACCTCTACTTTATTATTTTTTAGCTTTTCATTGCTGATGTGGAGCAAGAAGAAAATAATAATCCCTGTAGTAAGAACAGCTTCAGGAAAAATGAAGAATTCAAAAAAGCTCATTTGAACCCCCCCTTTTTGTTTATGGATCAATCGAATATTTCTCTGCGCTTAGGTGATACATTTCAGAGTAGGGCCGAGCATTGCTCGGCCGCTTTGATCTTGCGTTTTGTTCTTTGTGGCCGAGCAATGCTCGGCCCTACGGGAAGCATCGGCTGTTTTTCATTCTCGTGGACGGCGAATATACAGCGGGTGTTCTCCTAAAAACTCCAAACTAAAAACTCCGTCCCCTCTGTCATGGCGAACCTATTTTCTCTGTTTCTTGCCAAAATCAAAACATCATCCGTCTTTTTCGACGATATGCGTTTTGTCCTTGTAGATGCTGCCGGCGGGGATGACGCCGCGCACACAGGATACGGGATAGATCTGGCTGCCGCGCCCGACGACCGTACCCGGGTTAAGCACGCTGTTGCAGCCGACCTCCACCTCGTCGCCGAGCATCGCGCCGACCTTCTTGCGCCCGGTCTCGATCGCGCCGTTGGGATCCTTCACCACAACAAGGCTCTTGTCGCTCTTGACGTTGCTGGTGATGGAGCCTGCGCCCATATGCGCCTTATAACCGAGAATCGAATCCCCCACATAGTTGTAATGCGGCACCTGTACCTTGTCAAACAGCACGACGTTTTTCAGCTCCGTAGAGTTGCCAACGACGGCGCCCTTGCCGACAATTGCACTGCCGCGAATGAAGGCGCAGTGGCGCACCTCAGCGCCGTGGTCGATGATGCAGGGCGCGCCGATATAGGCGGAGGGAAAGACCTTCGCGTCGCGGGCGATCCACACGCCCTCGGCGGGATGGTCGAACTCCTCCTCGCTCAGGCTCGCGCCCAACTGCAAGATAAAGTCGCTGATATCCGCAAGAGCCTCCCAGGGATAGCGCTTGCCCTCGAAGAGCTTGGCGGCTATGGTTTTGTCCAGATCGAACAGTTCTCTGATTTCCGTCATCTTACTTCACCCGAATCAGCTTTCCCGCCTGACGCATCGCGTCAATGATGGCGTCCACCTTCTCCTCACACAGCGCAAGGCTTGCCGCTTCGCTCATCACGCGCAGCAAGGGCTCCGTGCCGCTCTTACGCAACAGGATGCGCCCCTCGTCGCCCAACTCATTCTCGGCTTTTTTGACCGCAGATTGAACCTCCGGGCAGTTTAGCGTCTCGTCCTTGTCGGTGACGATGACGTTTTTCAGAATCTGGGGATACATGGTCATGCCGGACTTCAGCTCAGCCAGCCCCATTTTGCTCTCCAGCACGACCTCCATCATCTTGATCGCCGTCAGAAGACCGTCGCCGGTGTTCGCAAGACGCCCGAAGATGATGTGTCCGGACTGCTCGCCGCCGAGCAAATGCCCGTTGGCGCGCATGTTCTCCGCCACGTACTTATCGCCTACTGCGGTCTTTTCGTAACCGATCCCCAGCTTATCCAAAGCCTTATAAAGACCCATATTCGACATCACCGTCGTGACAACCTTGGAGTTTTCCAAACGACCGCGCTCTTTGAGATACTTGGCATAGATGTACATGATGTGATCGCCGTTGACAATCTCACCGTGCTCGTCCACCGCGAGGCAGCGATCCGCGTCGCCGTCAAAAGCAAAGCCAAGATCCAGCCCCTGCTCCACGACCAGCTTTTGGAGATTGCCCAGATGGGTGGAGCCGCAATCGACGTTGATGTTCAAACCGTCCGGGCGGTTGCCGATCACGTAGGTGTCCGCGCCCAGCGCGTCAAAAATGCTTTTGGCCATCATCCAGGTGCTGCCGTTGGCGCAGTCGAGACCGATCTTCATGCCCTTGTAAGAGCGCGTCGCCAGCGAAATCAGATAGCCGATATAGCGGTTGCGTCCGGCCGCATAGTCCACCGTGCAGCCGATCTCCGCACCGGTGGCAGAGGGCAGCTTGTCGCCGCTGTCCAGGAAGGCCTCAATGCCGTCCAGTACGCTCTCTTCCATCTTTTCACCCTCGGCATTGAGCAGCTTGATACCGTTATCGCCATAGGGGTTGTGACTGGCTGAAATCATAATGCCGCAATCGAAGTCATCCGCGCGCGTCACAAAAGAGACGCTGGGCGTGGAAGTGACGTGCAGCAGATACGCGTCGGCGCCCGAAGCGGTCAGACCGGCACAAAGCGCAGACTCGAACATATAGCTGGAGCGGCGCGTATCCTTGCCGATGACGACCTTGGCGCGGTGGTCGCGTCCATAGTACCAGCCGAGATAGCGGCCAATCCGGAACGCATGATCAACGGTGAGATCCTTGCCGGCCTCACCGCGAAAACCGTCTGTACCAAAGTATTTGCCCATAATTTACCTCCTTCGTTGTCAGGAAAAGGCCTTGGAAGCCGCAGCCTTGTCCAGGTATATGCAAACATCCGGCGGCAGCTGTAGAAAAGCCGCAGGAACGATGCTGTCTGTTCTTGCATAGAGCATGCGGAAAACACTCTCCGCGCGCTCCTCCCCCAGCGCAATCACAGCAATTTGCCGGGCGGATACCAATCCGCTCACACCTATGGTCAAGCCATAGGCGTCCATCGACGCCTCTTCGCCAAAAACATCCGCAAAGGCCTGTTTTGTCGTATGCGTCAGTTTCTGGCGATGCGTCATGCTGTCGTAGGGCGTCGCCGGCTCGTTCAGGCCGATCTGTCCGCGCGCGCCAAGCCCTAAAATCACCAAATCCAGACCGCCCCCGGCGGCGATTTGTTCGTCGTACATTTCCATTCCCGCCGCCGTGAGGAAGCTGCTTCTGTGCAATTGCGGATCGGCAAAAGACAAAAAGTGCTCAAACAAACGATGTTGGCAGTTCTTCTGCGCTCCCGGCGCAAGGTCTTCAAATTCTTCCACGGCGAAAAAGCGTGCCTTGGCAAAGATCGAGGCGCTTGCCGCCTCGTCGCGGATCACATCATACAAGGTCAGGCAGTCCTGATACGCCGACAGCGCGATCCGGGCGTCCGGCTTTTGCCGCACCAGCGCCAAGACCTCCTTTGCCGCAAGACGCAAAATCGCCTCCTGTGTATCTACGCGCGTCTTCATATCCCGCACCTGCCTTTTCGCGCATCTTTCCGCCCGTTTCGGGCACACTAAGCCCAGAGGTGGAAAGTCATGGCAATCGTATTCTTACGAACCCTAATCGTCTATATTTCTCTTCTCATCACGCTGCGCCTGATGGGCAAGCGCCAGCTGGGAGAAATGGAGCTGTCCGAATTCGTCGTCGCGGCACTGATTGCGGATCTTGCCGCACACCCGCTGCAGGATATCGGCATTCCGATGATCAACGGGCTGATCCCGATCATCACGCTCTTTTGCTGTGAGCTGCTGATTTCAGGCTTGACAATGAAAAACCTCCGTCTGCGGACGCTGTTTTTCGGAGAGCCCAGTCTCTTGATCGAAAACGGTCAGATCAAGCAGCGGGAGATGCAAAAAAATCGCTTCACGCTTGACGAACTGCTGGAGGAGATGCGCGCGCAGGGCGCGACAGACCTCGCCAAAGTCCACACCGCAATTTTAGAGACCGACGGGCGCTTAAATATCGTGCTCAAAAGCACGGAGCTGCCGGTGACAGCAGGGATGCTCAATCTCGCCGTGCCGCAGAGCAGCCCTCCGGAAGTGCTCGTCAATGACGGGCGAATTATAGAGGACGGCCTTCGTCGCTGCGGCTTGAATCTTCCCTGGCTGGAAACAAAGCTCAAAGAACTGGGCGTCCAAAGCGCCTCTGAACTCTTTGTGCTGACAGTCAACAGCAAAAACGAAATCTATTATGCCAAAAAGGAGGCCAAGTTATGACGCGGGAAATCGCAGCCGGACTTGTTCTGGCCTTGCTTCTGGCCGCCTCGCTGGGCAATATTGCCCATCTGGACAAGCTGATCGGTCAGATTGAGGAGGATCTCCTTCAGTCTGAGGCCTATGCCGAGGCGGGCGACTATGACGCGGCACTGGATGCACTGGATCAGGCCCTTCAATGCTGGCTGGCCGCCGACGGCTATACGCATGTCTTCATCCGGCACCCGGAGATCGACAGCAGCAGCGACGCTTTTTACGAGCTGCGACAGCTGCTGTCCGAGCGAAATGCCGAGGGCATCCCGTCGGCATTTCAAAAGCTACGCTATCATCTGCACAGCATTGACGAAATGGAACACGTCCGTCTGGGCAGCGTGCTGTGATTATTTGTCGCTGAGAAGCTTGGTCAGCTCCTCCATGAAGGTATTGATATCTTTAAAGCTGCGGTAAACGGAGGCAAAGCGCACGTATGCGACCTCATCCACCTCGCGGATACGGCTCATGACCATTTCGCCAATCTCTACGGTGCTGACCTCGCGCTCCAGATGGCTTTGCAGCTCCTGCTCAATTTCATCGGCAATCGCCTCCAGCTGAGCCAGGGTCACCGGGCGTTTTTCACAGGCGCGCACCATGCCGTTAATGAGCTTCACACGATCAAAGGACTGACGGCTGCCGTCGCGCTTAATGACAACCAGCGGCATTCGCTCAATGATTTCATAGGTGGTAAAACGCTTCTGACAGGCCAGACACTCGCGGCGGCGGCGAATGGTCGCCCCCTCCTCGGCCGGCCGGGAATCAATCACTTTGCTTTCGGAATACGCGCAGAACGGACACTTCATGAAACCATCTCTCCCACATATATATTGATACGCGCAGTATTATATCACAAGCAATAGTCAATTTCCAGAAAAAATCTTCAAACTCGACCTGTTTTTTTGGGTAAACGATGATTCAATCGGCAAGAGCAGATTCCGAGAAAATCTGAGTTCTGATGCAGGCAGTTTTTCGCAGGTATACTTTGTGTATTGTAAGAAAAAGTGACAAAATCAGAGCGCAGATTTCCCGGAAGATGCCGAAGTCGTTTTCATCAGCGTTTACTTAACGATTGAGAAGCACCGCAGCGGCGGAGCCGGGCAGCGTGGTCTCCTCGCCCACCTGATAGCGCAGATGCCGTCCCAGCGCCTGTGCGCCCTCCGCCAAAAGCCGTTCCAGAACCGGGCGATAATAGCGCCCTTTCTGCACCAGCGAGCCCTCTGCACAGATCAAAACCGGCTTTTCTTCCGTCTCACCCTCTCCGGTCAGCAGCAAGATCGCCAGCAAATTGACGCACATCGCACGCGCGGAACGCTCAAAAAGCTGCTGCGCCACAGTCTCCAGCACCAGGCGATCCTCTTCGCTCGCCCGGTTCGGATATCCCTCGCCGCAGGCCCAGGCGTCCAGCTTCGCAGCGTCAAAGCGTCCAAGGGCGCAAACGTCCTCCCACGCTGTCGCTGAAAGCAGTCCCTGTGCCGCCATGTGCTCCAAAATCAAACGCGCCAGTTCCCCGAGATAGCCCCCGGCAGTCAGCTTTTCCAGATGTTTTTTTCCGGGATTGTTGCTGTTATCATCCAGCCTGCGGTCAAAATCGCCGCGCGGCAGACCGTCGTACAGCCCGGACTCCAAATTGACGAGCACGCGATCGTCGTCATCGCAGCCCAGCTTTCCGATCCGGCGCAGCGGCAGCACGCAGCAGGTATTCGTTCCCGTGCCGCTCACCTGTCCGATCAGGCCGCTGTACGCACACTTCTCCCCCGTAGCCAGGCCGCCCAGCAAAACTGCCGCCGTATCATTGAGCACGACAACGCGTTTGTTCGGATAGCCCCGACGGGCAAGCTCCTCTTTCAGAGACTGTCCAACCAGCTTACCCTCCGCCCCGCGGATGACAACCTCCTTGTCGATGCGGATCACTCTGCCGTCGATTTCCGGGGTGATTTCCGCCGAATAGGAAAAGCAAAAACCAATATCCTCCGCCTCCGGCAGCAGCGGCTCGAGCGCGTCGGCCACAAAGCCGATCAGTTCATCCCAGCTTGCCGGCTTTTCAACACCCGGCATTTTCTTCTTGACCAGCCGGGAAACGCTTGCGCCCTGTCCGTCAAAGCGCACCAGCGCCGTGCGGAAATTTGTTCCTCCCGCGTCAATGACAATCGCCTTTGCGCCGTCAGCCACGTGACCGTCCGTGCGCAAATAGCACGGGATCATGGGAATTTCAGCATCGGCGCAGGCCAGACCGGCCTCCATCGCATGCGCCATTTTTACCGCCTCCGGCAAAACCTCGATTCGTGCCGCGTCCATCCCGGATTGCGTCAACGATAATAGTATCTGTTCTCTGTTCACAACAAGCACCTCGCAAAAACAGCTTGAAACGCAAAACGGAAACTTTCAAAAAAGTTCCCGTTTTGCATGGATTATACGCAGAGAGCAGGCTCCCGCCCCCCTCTCTGCACTCTCCCCCTGCAGAGCTTTCCCTTGCCGCATGATTTCGTCAACAATCCGAAAAAGGGTTGCATTGCAACCCTTTTTCTTCGCTATAAAGGCTGTTTATTTCTCTTCCTTGACCGCCTCAAACACGCCCTGCGCCAAACCGGCAATGCCCGCGATCTCGCTGGGGATGATGATCTTGGTAGACTTGCCGTCAGCCGCAGCGGTAAAGGCCTCAAGCGCCTTGAGCTTGATAACCGCCTCCGTGGGGCAGGCCTCGTTGATGCGGCGGATGCCTTCTGCCGTCGCCGTCTGCACCTTCAGAATGGCCTCAGCTTCGCCCTCGGCTTCGAGGATCTGCTGCTGCTTCTTGGCGTCAGCACGCAGGATGGCAGATTCCTTCTCACCTTCGGCCTCAAGAATCGCGGCGCGCTTTTCACCCTCGGCGCGCAGGATCGCCTCACGGCGCTCACGCTCGGCCTTCATCTGCTTCTCCATCGCGTTCTGGATCTCTTTCGGAGGCAGGATGTTCTTCAGCTCGACGCGGTTGACCTTGATGCCCCAGGGGTCGGTCGCCTCGTCGAGGATGGCGCGCATCTTGGTGTTGATGATGTCACGGCTGGTCAGACACTGGTCCAGTTCCAGATCACCGATGATGTTACGCAGCGTGGTTGCAGCCAGCTTTTCGATGGCAACCATGGGCTGCTCGATACCGTAGGTGTAGAGCTTCGGGTCGGTAATCTCAAAGTAGATGACCGTGTCGATCTGCATGGTGACGTTATCCTTTGTGATAACGGGCTGAGGCGGGAAGTCGGCCACCTGCTCCTTGAGGGAGACGACCTTCGCCACACGCTCAATGAAAGGTACCTTCAGGTGGATACCGGTGTGCCAGGTTGTTTTGTACGCGCCGAGACGCTCGATGACGTAGGCTCTCGCCTGCTGGACAACGCGGATATTGCGGGCAATGACAAGAACGATCAAAACAAACAAGCCAATGAGAAAGTATTTTGCAAAGTCACTCATGATATTCCCTCCAGTTTATTTATTGTGTAAATTCACTGCTGTGTGTTTTCCACCGGTTTCACGATGAGCTTGACGCCTTCAATGCGGAGAGCCCTGACAACCGATCCCTCCGGCAGGCGAACGTTCTCATCTTCGGAGCGTGCCGTCCAAACCTTGCCGCCAACAGAGACGGCGCCGCTTGCATGCAGATTGTCCACCGTTTCAACGACCACACAGTCTTTCCCGATCACAGCGTCGGCATTGGTCGGCTTGACGCGGGAATTGACGTATTTGAGCGCCAGCGGCCGCGTCAAAATGAGCGCAACAACCGATGAGACGAGAAACAGCGCGACCTGCAGCCATACCGGTCCGCCCAACGCAGCCGAGAGCAGCGCGGGAAGCGATCCAACGGCAAACCAGATGGAGATCAGACCCGGCACGACTGCCTCAACGATCAGAAACAGGACAAAAGCACAGATCCAGAAAATGGGTCCCATCCAGATTCACTCCTTTCTTGATGGTCTGAAATTATTATACCCGATGAATGACTGTGACGCAATAAAAATCGATGCGAAATTGATGAAGAAAATGTAAATCCGGCGCAGCTCTTTACAGCCGGGTGCATTTCGTGTATGATGCACATGATCATTAAAAACATCTTTTACAAAACTACTGAATCTTGTTCGATTTTTCTTAAAAAGTCACTCTCCTGTGGTCTATCGTCGATCGACCTTGCATGTAGTCTATCATTAGTAGACCGATTTGTCAAGAGCTTTTTTCGAAATATTATACTCGCAGTTGCGGGAGGAATATTATGAGCAGCTACGGACCGCTTGCCCCCTGGTACGACCGCCTGACGCAGGACGTACCCTATAGCCAGTTTGCCGATTATTACGAAGCACAATTTCAGCGCAGCGAGGGTGAGTTTCGCCTGCTGCTCGACCTTTGCTGCGGTACGGGTACGCTTACGGCGCTGATGGCGCAGCGCGGCTATGAGATGATCGCAGCGGACGCCTCGGTAGACATGCTGATGCAGGCGCGCCATAAAGCCGCCGCGCTGGACATACCGCCGCTTTTTTTGCTGCAGGATGCAGCCGAACTGGATCTCTACGGCACGGTGGACGCCGCCTACTGCTCACTCGACGGGCTCAACTATCTGCCGCCCGACACGCTGCCAGAGGTCTTTCGGCGTTTGCACCTGTTCGTGCGCCCCGGCGGACTTTTTATCTTTGATTTGCGAACGCCGGAATACTTGCGCTCCCTTGACGGACAGGTTTTTGTCGATGAGACCGAAGAGCTTCTCTGCCTATGGCGCGCAGATTTCGACAATGCGCAGAGGGCCATTGTCTATGGTATGGATCTTTTTTCCCGGGAAAAGACACTCTGGCGGCGCAGCCGTGAAGAGCATGTGGAATACGCCCACGAGCCCCGGCAGCTTGAAGCGCTGCTGCACACGGCAGGCTTTGAGGATTTCCGATGGAGCGACAGGGCAATCAGTCCCTGTGAGGGACGGATCTTTCTCTGCTGCAAACGGAACATCAATTAAGGAGTAATATATGATGGATCAAATTCTTCGTGCAACAGCCGCAAACGGCATGATCAAAATGGCAGTTATCACAGCCCGTGACACCGTGGAGATGGCCCGCGCCATCCACCGCTGCTCCCCCACCGCCTCCGCCGCGCTGGGACGCACGCTCTGCGGCGCTTCCCTGCTCGGGCAGGCGATGAAGGAAGACAAGGCCAGCCTCACCATCCGCATCAACGGCGGCGGGCCGATTGGCAGCGTTATTGCCGTTTCCGACCACGAGGGCTGCGTGCGCGGCTACGTGGATCATCCCGAAGTCGATCCCCCGCGGCGCGCGGACGGCAAGCTGAACGTCGGCGCCGCCGTCGGCCGCGACGGGCTTTTGACCGTCAGCCGTGATATCGGTCTCAAGGAGCCCTATATCGGCTCGGTTGAGCTTGTCAGCGGCGAGATTGCAGAGGATTTGACGCGCTATCTGCTTTCGAGCGATCAGGTCGCATCGGCCTGCGCGCTGGGTGTTCTTGTCGACACAGACGCCAGCATCAAAGCGGCCGGCGGTTTTCTCGTGCAGCTGATGCCGGGTGCGGAAGAGACGCTGATCGACACCTTGGAACAAAACATCTTTCTGATGGATCAGCTCACCGTTATTCTGGATGAAGACGGCGCGGAGGAGATCTTCCGGCAGGTGCTCAAGGGCCTGGAGTATCACATCGTCGAGCGCGCTCCCATTTCCTACCGCTGTGCCTGCAGCCGTGAGCGCGTCGAGCAGGCGCTATCCGTCATCGAGCCGGAGGAGCTGCTGGACATGATCGGTGAGGATAAGGTGCTGGAAATTGGCTGCCAGTTCTGCGACAAGAAATACCGCGTCACTCCGGACGACCTGCGCTGCATTCTTGCACAACGCGCGGAAAATGTGGAGGAATAAAAAATTAACTGTTGACAAATCAGAAAGCCAATGGTATAGTAACAGAGCTGTCGAGTTGGGAGCATAGCTCAGCTGGTTAGAGCACCTGCCTTACAAGCAGGGGGTCACTGGTTCGAGTCCAGTTGTTCCCACCAAAACGTCGAAAGAAGCTTGCTCCGCTCCGTTTCCCGGTTTTGAAAAGAGGCGGAAAACTTCGCATCCGCAATCTCCTTTCTCCTTTCCAAAGAAAACCCGCTGCGCTGGGCTTTTGTTTGGATGAAAAAAATCGACGGTTTGATATGCCTCTGTAGCTCAGTAGGTAGAGCAGCGGACTGAAAATCCGCGTGTCGTTGGTTCAACTCCGACCGGAGGCACCACCCGCCGTTTTGCGGCGGGTTCCAATGCGGGCATAGCTCATCCGGTAGAGCGCCACCTTGCCAAGGTGGAGGTAGCGAGTTCGAGCCTCGTTGCCCGCTCCATGAAAGAAAGCAGTCGCGGGTCTGTGCATACAACCCGCCTCTGTTTTATATAAATGAAATACACGGCGCCATAGCCAAGTGGTAAGGCAGCGGACTGCAAATCCGCGATTCCCCAGTTCAAATCTGGGTGGCGCCTCCAAAGCGAAAAGCCTATCGTGCAAGCGACAGGCTTTTCGCTTTGGATTATTCATTCTTAAGTTTTCAGCCTTCAAGATTATACGAAACATACCCCCGGACGGTTCAAGCCTGAACCGTCCGGGGGTATGTCTTGTTATTTTTGCCAGCTTACCCGAGAATGTCCGCGCAATTCGTCACCTCTGTAGGATTTTCCACCGCCATCATGACGATCTCCTGCGCCGCCAGCACCAGTTCCTCTGTCACGCCCACAGAGTCTCCGTGGGTCATGCGAATCTCGGAGGATTCGCTCCAACAGGCGCCAATACGAACACATTCCTCATCAGCGGGTCGAAAACTGGAGCCGCGCACGCTCAGATGTCCGTTGCCGGTCCATTCCAGAATCTTCTGAACCGTGGTATAAGATGCGATCAAGTCGGGCAATCCCGCCGCCAAGTGTACACGATCCCTGTGAAGCAGTTCGCCTCCCCCACCCAGATTGTTTATGGTGGCGTTGGTTCTGGCGGACTGGATCGCCACACCAATCGGGATAAAATCGAAAAAGTCCGTTTCCGCAATAACCGTATTGGTAGCATCCGTGATTTTGTGCGTCATTTCCGCGCAGCCGAAGGATGACTCCGGCCTCCCCACCCACTGAACCCAAACGGGCAAAATGGGTTTTGAGGCACTGGTCTGCAGCTTGTCCAGCAGCCTTTGCGCCGGTCTGAGAATCTTGTTTTGAATGCGATCATTGCTCAGAACGTCGCTGGATGTGGCTTGGGTCATAACGATATCCCAGTTGTCCATCTCCAGTATTTCATCTATGGTTGTGATATCGCGCGACCAGCTCTTATCTCCCGGCCCCCAATAGTTCAGCGTATAGTAGTAGACGTTCTCCCAATATGACAGATGCTTATCCAAATCCGCGCTGCTAGTATATAAAACCGCATAAGTAATCTCGTAATCCGGCAAAATCTCGTTCAAAATCGGCGGCACATAGGCCATGGTATCCTGATTAAATGAATTGCCGATCACCAGAATTCGGAGCTGATGGGTCAAGGGCACCTCCCGCAGCTGTTCCGGCAGGTCATCCCAGAGATCCTCGGGAACCGCCGGCCCGGGAGTTTCCTCGAGGGAAAAAAACTCTTTCAGGGCGAAATTTATATTACGAAGACGCCTGTCAGGCTTCGGGACGTTTTTTTGTTTCAGCTGAGTCATGGGCTTTGATTCGCCGTTATCGGCACTGTCTGCCACGGAAAGCATATACAGTCCCATTGCCGTACAGAGCAGCAGCATAAACAGCGTTCTCCCAATTTTTTTCATGCGCGTAGGTCTCCCATTGCTCGTTTTTAATCGTGCCTATTATAGACGCTGCTCCATATTTTGTCAAGAAAAGGCATCTGAGAAAAATGAGAAAAAATGGAAGATCCCTGGTGTTATCATCAAGCCATGGCCTGTTTTATTCTATAAACAGGAGCGAGAGCATAACGCGCTGACCATAAGCAAAAAGGGGCTGTGAAGTCTCGGTGAACCTTTCGGTTCCCTTTTCTTCACAGCCCCTAACGACTATTGCTTGATTTGCTTTACTTGCCGGCCATCGCCTTGTACTGGGCATAGCGGCGCATGGTGAATTCCTCCGCCTCCTGGAAGAGCTGCTCGGCGCGCTCCGGGAAGGTGCGCGTCAGCGAGGAGAAGCGAACCTCGCCCATCATGAACTCGCGCAGCTTGCCGTTGGGCTCCTTGCTGTCGAGCACGAAGGGGTTCTTGCCCTCGTCGAGGTTTTCAGGGATGTAGCGGAAGAGCGGCCAGTACCCGCAGTCCACCGCGAGCTTTTCCTCCTCCATCGCCTTGCCCATACCGTTGACAAGACCGTGGTTGATGCAAGGCGCGTAAGCGATAATCAGAGACGGCCCCTGATGCTTTTCGGCCTCCTTCAGCGCGGTGATAAGCTGGGCGGGATTCGCGCCCATGGCGACCTTGGCGACGTAGACGTTGTCATAGACCATCGCGATGCGGCCCAGATCCTTCTTCGCCGTCGCCTTGCCGGCGTTGGCAAACTGCGCCACGGCGCCGATCGAGGTGGCCTTGGATGCCTGTCCGCCGGTGTTGGAGTAAACCTCGGTATCCACGACGAGGATATTCACGTCAATGCCGGAGGCGAGAACGTGATCCAGTCCGCCGTAGCCGATGTCGTAAGCCCAGCCGTCGCCGCCGTACATCCACATCGTCTTTTTGACGAGGGTGTCGGTACGCTCGGCCAGCCACTGCACGTCGGCGCTCTTGTCTCCCGTTGCGGCCAGCGCTTCCTTCAGCGCCTCGGAGACCGCGCGGGTCTCGTCCGGGCAGTCGCCCTTTTCGAGCCAGGCGCTCAGCGCCTCCTTCAGCGCGGCGTCCTGCGTCGCGGCGAGCGCCGCTTCCGCGTGAGTCACCGCCTGACGGCGCATCTGCTCGACGGACAGGCACATACCCAGGGCATACTCTGCATTGTTCTCAAACAGAGAGTTCGAGGGCGCGGGGCCGTAGCCCTTCTCGGTCTTGGCATAGGGGAAGGTCGGCGTGGAGGAGCCGACGACGTAGGTGCAGCCCGTCGCGTCGGCCACGTACATACGTTCGCCGAAGAGCTGGGTCATCAGCTTCATATAGGGCGCCTCGCCGCAGCCCGCGCAGGAGCCGTTGAACTCATACAGCGGGCGTTCGTACTGGCTGCCCTTGACGCTGAACTTGTCCATCGGGTTCTTCTTCACCGGCAGGGTGACAAGGTGATCCCAGTTGGACTGCTCATGCATCTGGCTCTCCAGCGGCTGCATAACGAGCGCCTTGTTTTTGGACGGACAGACGTTGGCGCAGCTGGAGCAGCCCTGGCAGTCGAGCGGGTCAACCTGAATGCGGTAGCTGTAGCCCTCAAAGCCCTTGCCGACAGCCGGCTTCGTGACCATACCCGCGGGCGCGCTCGCCTTCTCGTCTTCAGTCAGGAGGAAGGGGCGAATCGCCGCGTGCGGACAGACAAGCGAGCACATATTGCAGCCGATGCAGTTTTCCGGCAGCCACTGCGGCACGTTCGTCGCGATGCCGCGGCGCTCGTACTTGGAGGTCTCCACCGGGCTCACGCCGTCGGCGTAGGGCATGAATTTGCTGACCGGGATGCGGTCGCCCATCTGGTTGTTGACCGGGATCTGGATATCGCGGATGTAAGCGGGCAGGCTCGGATCAATGACTTCGTCCTGATCCTTGAGCTGCGCCCAAGCGGCGGGCACATCAATTTTGCGGATCTCGTTGAGACCGGCGTCGACGGCGGCGCAGTTCATGTTGACGATCTTATCACCCTTCTTCGAATAGGTCTTGATGATCGCGTCCTTCATGTATTTGGTGGCGTCCTCGATCGGCAGGATGCCGGCGAGCTTGAAGAAGGCCGCCTGCAGCACGGTGTTCGTGCGGTTGCCGAGACCGATCTGCTGGGCAATATCGGTGGCGTCGATGGTGTAGAACTGGATGCCGCGCTCGGCCAGGATGCGCTTGGCGCGGTTCGGCAGATGCTCCTCCAGCCCCGCCATATCCCAGTCGGTATTGAGCAGGAAGATGCCGCCGGGCTTGATCTCGGAAACGATGTCAAAGCTCTTCATATAGCTCTGCTTGTGGCAGGCCACGAAGTCCGCCATCGTGACGTAATAGGTCGAACGGATGGGCTCATGACCAAAACGCAGGTGGCTCTTGGTCACACCGCCGGACTTCTTCGAGTCATACTCAAAGTAGGCCTGCGCATACTGATCGGTATTGTCGCCGATGATCTTGATGGAGTTTTTGTTGGCGCCTACCGTGCCGTCCGAGCCGAGACCCCAGAACTTGCAGGAGACGATCGACTTGCCGGAGGTGACGATATTCTCGCCCACGGGCAGGGACAGATGGGTTACATCGTCGTTGATGCCGACGGTGAAATGATTTCTCTTTTCGCCCGTCATATTATCAAACACGGCCTTAACGTGCGCAGGAATGGTATCCTTGGAGCTGAGGCCGTAGCGTCCGCCGAGGATCTCCACGGCGGCAAAGCCGCTCTCGCGCAGGGCGGTGCAGACGTCCTCATACAGCGGCTCGCCCGCAGCGCCGGGCTCCTTGGTGCGGTCGAGCACGGTGATGCGCTTGACCGTCTCGGGCAGCGCCGCGACCAGATGCCTGGCAGAGAAGGGACGGTAGAGGTGCACCTGCACCATACCGACCTTTTCGCCGCGCGCGTTGAGGTAGTCGACGACCTCCATCGCGGTCTCACAGACGGAGCCCATTGCGATGATGACGCGCTCGGCGTCCGGCGCGCCGTAGTAGTTAAAGAGCTTATAATTGCGCCCGGTGAGCGCGTTGATTTTGTCCATCTGCTCCTGCACGATCTCCGGCAGCGCATCGTAGGCCGTGTTGCAGGCCTCACGGGACTGGAAGAAGGTGTCGGGATTCTGCAGCGTTGAGCGGATGGTCGGATGCTCGGAGTTGAGCGCATGATCCTTGAAGCGGCGTACGCTGTCCCAGTCGAGGATTTTTGCCAGATCAGCATAATCGAGCACGTCGATTTTCTGCAGCTCGTGACTGGTGCGGAAGCCGTCAAAGAAATGCATAAAGGGAATAGAGCCCTTGATGGCGCTCAAATGCGCCACGACGCCAAGATCCATGCACTCCTGCACGCTGGCCGAGGCGATCTGAGCAAAACCGGTCTGGCGGCAGGCCATCGCGTCGGAATGGTCGCCGAAGATGGAGATGGAGTGGGTACCGACCGTGCGCGCCGCGACATGAATGACGCCGGGCAGCATGGAGCCCGCGATGCGGTACATCGGCGGGATCATCAGCATCAGACCCTGGGAAGCGGTGTAGGTGGCGCCGAGAGATCCGGTCTCCAGCACACCGTGCATCGCGCCGCAGGCGCCGGCCTCGCTCTGCAGCTCGACGAGCTGCACGGGCTGTCCGAAGAGGTTCTTCTTGCCGTGCGCGGCCCAGTTGTCCACGTGGTCTGCCATCGGGCTCGAGGGGGTGATGGGATAGATTGCGGCAACTTCGGTGAAGGCATAGCTTGCGTATGCGGCAGCCTCGTTGCCGTCCATGGTCTTTTTGATCAGCATGGTCATCCTCCTGTGTATTATTTTGTCGCTTTTTCATTATACCTTGTTCCTCCCCTCTTTTCAATCCCATCCTGACGCTTTCGTTTCTTTTCGTTGTAAAAAAAACATTTTTCCTTATCATGTTTTTCCGTCCCGAAAAAAATAAAATCTTATTTTTTGTTATATCACACGACAAATCAAAAAATTCGTGTTATACTGTGCCCGTGTGTTCGCAAGGACGGAAACATGCAGCTTCTTGCGGCGCTGCACTCTGCCGGGCGCCGATGCATGGACATAGGCAAATTGCGAAAAATAATACCGGTCTTTCCCGACCGCTGATTGTTTGAAAGAAACGGAACAGGTTTATGCGAAAGAGAAGGAAAAGAAGAAACGGCCCCGGGCCGATATTGCTTTTGTTCATGGCGCTGTCGCTGGGCTTTGCCCTGCTGTTTGCGCTCAACGGGCAGGAGACAAAGATCGCCATGCTTGGCCCCGAGGATATGGATGTTGAATTCGGCAGCGAATTCAAGGATCCCTGCGTGGAGATTCGCCGCGTCGGCAAGCTCGTGCATCTGACGGACAAAACCGAGCTCGTTCCTGCAACCGCACGCTTGAGCACCGATACGCTTGGGCGTTTCAAGCTGGAATACGTCGTATCCGATCAGGGCGAGGAACAGCGCTTTTACCGCTATGTCAACGTGGTTGATACCACAGCGCCCGAACTCGTACTGATCGAGCCGGTCAATGCGAGCGGCAGCTGGATGGCCGGCTTCAGCGAGCCGGAAGTTCGTGCCACCGATCTGGTAGACGGTGATCTCAGCGATCGGGTTAAAACCAGCTATCAAGAGGGAAAAATCGTCTATTCCGTCAGCGACTCTCACGGAAACGAGGCCTCGTTGGAGCGAAAAATATCCCGGGACGGCAGCGAACCGGAGATTCTGCTCAACGGCGGCAGCGATTACCGGTTTCCCGCCGCGATGGACTGGGTGGAGCCCGGCTGGTACGTTACCGACATTGACGGCACCGATCTGAGCGACCGGGTGAGCGTGAGCGGCAGCGTCATCCCCTATAAGCTCGGCACCTACACCCTGACCTATACGCTGACTAACGACCAGGGCGGAACCCTGCGCGCCGAGCGCAAGGTGCAAGTCGTCGCCGCCGAGCGCAAGGAGGCTGTGATTCCCGAGCAAAAAACCATCTATCTCACCTTCGACGACGGCCCCGGCCCTTATACCAACGAGCTCCTGGACGTCCTGGCAGAATACGGCGTTAAGGCTACCTTCTTTATCACCGGCGCCTATCCCGAATATTTTGACTGCATTCGCCGCGCCGCCGAGGAGGGGCATACCGTCGCTGTCCATACCTACACCCACAATTACCGGCAGATTTACGGCAGTGTGCAAGCCTATTTTGAGGACTTCAAGGCCTGTGAGGAACTGATTTACGAATACACGGGCAGCTACACAAAGCTCTTCCGTTTCCCCGGCGGCAGCTCCAACACCGTCAGCAGCTTCAACCCCGGCATCATGGGCGCGCTTGCCACCTATATGCGCGATATGGGCTATTACTACTTTGACTGGAACGTATCCAGCGGCGACGCCAAGCTTGTTCAAATCCCGAGCTACGAGGTCTATCGCAACGTCATCAACGGCTGCGCACAGTACGATACCAACGTCGTGCTGCAACATGACGTCAAGGATTTCAGCGTCCGCGCCGTACGCGACATCATCGAATGGGGTCAGGCCAACGGCTATCAGTTTTTGCCCCTGCAGGAGGACTCCTACGGCGCACGGCACAGTATTTTCAACTGACAAACAATAATCCGCCGCCTCAGGCCTTGAACTGCCTTGAGACGGCGGATTGTTTTCCGGCATAAAGTTTACATAATGCCTGCATGCAGATGGCTCGGCTTTTCTCCGGTGTGAGGATCGACGTATTCCTCGACCTGGATCGAGGGATTGCCGGCGCAAAGCCGCTCGACCATACGATTGGCATTTTTCTCCCGCTCGACCATCAAAAGCAGCGGTTTTTCCGCGCCGTATTCGATCTTGATCTTGAACACCGGCACACCGCGCCCGCAGCAGGATTGCGGACGATAGACCGAGGGATGGATACACAGGCTCCGGATCTGTGAAAGGGGCAAATACTTGCCCTCAAAATACACCGCTTGTTTGGACACGGTATATTTCTCCACACTCTCCGCGCCGCGGCGGTCGCCGCGCACATCCTCCAGTTCCAGCCCTTCTATAATGGATTTCCAGGCCATAGGCTCTCTCCTTTCGGTTTTTGTTTTATTGTATCATAGCTTTTCTCTCTCTTTCAAGCCCTTTTTCCGGGTGTTTTGCAGTTCTTGACAAACCGAAGAAAACGGTCTATCATATCTCTGCGCCGCACCGGGCCGGACCCGGGCGACAGCAGAAAGGAATTGCATATGGAAAAACACATGAACACCCGGACCATGACCGCCCTCGCGCTGTTCACGGCAATTGTTGTCGTGCTGCAGTTTATCAGTTCCGCCGTGCGTTTTGGGCCCTTTTCGATCACGCTTACGCTGATCCCCATCGTGGTCGGCGCTGCGCTGTACGGCCCTTGGGCAGGCGCTTGGCTCGGTTTTGTCTTTGGAATGGTGGTTTTGATCTCCGGCGACGCCGGTCCCTTTATGGTTGTTAACCCGCTCGGCACGATTTTGACCGTACTTCTCAAGGGCTCTGCCGCCGGCTTTGTCTCCGGCTGGATTTATCGCATCCTGGCTGAAAAAAAACAGATGAGCGGCTCAATCCTTGCTGCCTTTTCCGCACCAATCGTCAATACCGGCCTGTTTTTGCTGGGATGCCTCCTTTTCTTTCTCCCCACGCTTAGGGAATGGGGCGCGGCCATGGGCTTTTCCAGCGTCGGTAAATATATGATTTTTGGTCTCGTGGGCGGCAATTTCCTTGTGGAACTGTTGACCATTCTGGTTCTCAGCCCGGTGATGCTTCGCCTGATTAAGCTGGGCAAGAAAGGATAAGGCTTATGATCCTTGCAGTAGACGTCGGCAACACCAATATCGTTATTGGCTGCATCGAAAACGGAGAGATTCTTCACACGGTGCGCGTGCGCACGGAGGTGGGGCAGACCGCCGCGGAATACGACATCGAGCTGCACCAGCTCTTTACCGTTTTCCGCATTGACCGCAGCACGATCGAGGGCGCGATCATCTCCTCCGTCGTCCCGCAGGTCACAGAGCCGCTGCGCCAGTCTATTGAGCTGTTGACCGGAAAAGACAGCATGATCGTCGGCCCGGGCATGAAAACGGGCATGAACGTGCGCATCGACGATCCCGGCACGCTTGGCTGCGACCTCGTCGTCGGCGGCGTGGCAGCCATCCATGAATACGGCGCGCCCGTCATCGTACTCGATCTCGGCACTGCAACGACTATCACGCTGATCGACGCGGACAAATGCTTCCGCGGCGGCGCGATCATCCCCGGCATCAAACTGAGCTATGCCGCGCTGGCCGCAGGAACAAGCCTGCTGCCCGATATCTCCATCACCGCGCCGAAAAAATGCATCGCCACCAACACGGTCGATTGCATGCGCTCCGGCGCCGTGTACGGCACCGCCGCCACCATCGACGGTATGGTTCAGCGCATGGAGGCAGAGCTTGGACAGCGCTGCACGGTGGTCGCCACCGGCGGACTGGCCTCCAGCATCACCCCCTACTGCCAGCGCGAAATCATCTGTGATGATCTGCTGCTTCTCAAGGGGCTGTGGATCTTATATCAGAAAAATCAATAAGCAAAAGCAAAAGCTCCTCGCCCAAGAAAGCGAAGAGCTTTTGCTTTTGCTTTTGCACTTTTGTTTACATAATATTATTACGGTATACTGATGCAGCTTCTACACAGCGGCGCATGAACGCAACCGCCTCCACCGGATAGTCCCCGGCGGCGGTCTCGTTGGTCAGCATCACAGAGCTGACGCCGTCGAGCACCGCGTTAAAGATATCGCTCATCTCGGCACGCGTCGGAATGGGGCTATGCTCCATCGAAGCGAGCATCTGCGTGACGACCATAAACGGCTTGTGATGTTCGCGGCAGCAGGCGGCGATGCGCTTTTGCACGCCCGGCAGTTCCCACAGCGGCACGGCGTTGCCGAGGTCGCCGCGCGCAACGATCATTTCGTCGGCAGCGTCCAGCAGCTCAGGCAACTGATCCACGCCCTCGCGGTTTTCGATCTTCGCAAAGATGCGAATCGACTCTCCCCCGTTTTCATCCAGCACACGCCGCAGCTGCTCCAGATCGCCGCGGCTGCGGACAAAGGGCTGCATCACCCCCGTCACGCCGCAGCCGACCGCCTGCGCCAGCGCTTTCCGGTCATCCCGCGTCAGCGTCGGCAGATGAATGGAAAGCCCCGGCAGCGCAATACTTTTTCGGCTGTGCAATACGCCGCCGCGCAGCACCAGCGCACGGTTTTGATCCTGCGCGCACAGCAGCAGCTTTCCGTCATCCAGCAAAAGCTCCTGGCCGCGCGCAATGTGCTCGCGAAGCTCCGGCGGGATAAAATCCAGCGAGACGGATGCGCCCTCTGTCAGTTCGACGGCTTGACGAAGTCTGCCGATACGCAGCTCCGGACCTTGTAAATCGATCAGCAATTCCGGACTCACACCCCGGCTTTGCCCGGCCTGCGCCAGCGCCTCCAACCAAGGCTCCGCCTCCTGCAGCGTCATGTGCGAAAGGTTGAGACGAACGCCGTTCATGCCCGCGTCCAGCATACGCGCGAGCGTCTCCGTCTGCGCGCATGCCGGGCCGAGCGTTGCATACAGCTTGACCATGTCTTATTTCACGATCGGCGCAGTCTCTTCGCGCAGCCAAAGCTTTTCCTGCTCGCTCATATAGGGTGACAGCCGCTCGTACACCGTCGCGTGATAGGCGTTAAGCTGCTCGATCTCGCGCTCGGTCAGCATCTCCGGCAGGATCGCGCGGCGCTCATAGGGCGCCATCGTCACCATCTCAAAGCCCATGAACTGGCCGTAATCCGTCTGCTTGCCCTTGACGCAGAGCATCAGATTTTCAATGCGGATGCCGTAGTCTCCGGCGAGATACAAGCCGGGCTCGTTGGAGGTCAGCATCCCCTCCTGCAGCGCAGCGCCGTTGCCCACATCCTTCAGCCGGAAGCCTTGAGGCCCCTCGTGCACGTTCAGCAGATAGCCGACGCCGTGGCCTGTGCCGTGGTTGTAGTCCAACCCCAGTTCCCACAGCGGCATACGCGCAAGTACGTCCAGATTGACGCCGGTGCAGCCCTGCTTATAGGTCGCCGCCGCCAGATCCAGATGTCCGCGCAGCACGGCGGTGTAATGACGCTTCTGCTCCTCGCTCAAATTGCCGACGGCGATGGTTCGGGTAATGTCCGTCGTGCCCTCGTAGTACTGTCCGCCGGTATCGACCAGCAGGAAGCTGTCCATCTTGACGGGGATATTGCTCTCCTCGTCCGCACCGTAATGCACGATGGCGCCGTGTTCCCCGGCCGCAACGATGGGCGAAAAGCTCTGATCGAGAAAATGCGTACGCTCCTTGCGAAAGCCCAGCAGCGTATCGCTCACGTCGAGCTCCGTCACCTCGCCGCGTGCAAGCGTTCCGGCACGCTCCTGCTCGCGCACCCAGTAGATCAGCTTTGTGACCGCCACGCCGTCCTGCACGTGGGCAAGGCGGACGTTTTGCATCTCCACGGGGTTTTTGACGGCTTTGGCCGGCGTCGTCGGATTGACCTTGTCGATCAGCCGGACGCGCTCCCCCGCCGCAACGATCAACGCCACATTCGTCTTCGCGCGACTGAGCAGCAGCTTGCTGTCCGCCGGCAGCGTTTTCAGATCCTCATAGACCTGCAGATAGGGGCGCAGGCTCACGCCGTCAGCGTTCAGACGCGACAAAAGCTCCTGAGAAATCGCTTCGGGCGCGGCGTAGAGCACCGCCTCCGTTGCGGAAATCAGGCTGTAGGCCATGAATACCGGGCTGTAGGCGACGTCGCTGCCGCGCAGGTTATACAGCCAGGCCAAATCGTCCAGCGAAGCCAGCAGATGAAAGTCCGCGCCGCTCTCCGCCATCGCCGCGCGCAGCTCCTTCAGCTTGTCTGCACGGCTCTTTCCGGCATAGACCTCGTCCAGCTCCCAGATCGGATGGGCCGGAAACGCCGGCCGGTCCTCCCAGAGCTCGCCGATCAGATCGAGCGTTTCCACAAAGCGGACAGCCTTATCGCCCAGCACCTTTTTCAGATTGCGCGCATAGGCGTCGGACACCGTGCGTCCGTCGTAGCCGAGGCAGCCGCCCTCCGGCAGCACCTGCTTCAAATAGTCGGGAATCGCAGGTACGCCGGGCTCGCCCATCTTCTGCAGCGCGATCCCCGAGCCCTTCAGCTGCTCTGCAGCGGCGAGGAAATAACGCCCGTCCGTCCAAAGCCCGGCCTCCTCCGCCGTCACGACCAGCGTTCCGGCAGAGCCGTGGAAGCCGGAAATCCAGCCGCGGCACTTGAAATAGTCGTCCACATATTCCGAAGCGTGGAAATCATCGGTCAGCACGAGATAGGCGTCTACGCCCTCCTCGCGCATCCGCGCGCGCAGTGCGTCCAGTCTCTGGGGAACGCTGTTTAGCTCCTGTTTTGCCATAGATCGTTGTCTCCCTTCATTTTTCTTTTTCAGTTTATATTAGCTTATATTAGCATATTTACTTCATGATTGCCAGCCTTGGCTCCATCGGCGCGATTTTTTGCCGAAACGCATCGTTTTCAAAGCTCTCGCCAGTCGATCAAGCGCTCTAACGCGCGCGCAAAATCCTCCAGCCCCCGCTCGTCCGCTTCCGTAAAGCGCTGCAGGCGCGGGCTGTCGATGTCCAGTACGCCCATCACCTTCCCCGCGCGGTGCAGCGGAATCACGATCTCGGCATTTGATGCGCCGTCGCAGGCGATATGCCCCGGGAAGGCGTGCACGTCCGCTACGCGCTGCGTGCGATCCTCCGCCGCAGCCGTGCCGCAAACGCCTTTGCCCCAGGGGATGCGCACGCAGGCGATCTTCCCCTGAAAGGGGCCGAGCAGCAGGCTCTCGCCTTCGCGCAGATAAAAGCCCGCCCAGTTCAAGTCCGGCAGTGTATCATATAACAGCGCCGCGCTGTTGGCCAGCAGCGGCAGCCAATGCCGCTCTCCCTCCGCGAGCGCTTCCAGCTGTTCGCAAAGCAACGAATAGTCCGTCATCTGCATCCTCTCCTTTGGCCTTATTCTATCACCGATTGCCGCGCAACACAAGCGTGGAAAAACGCGTCGAACAAAATATCGACGCGTTTTATCTATGAAATTTTGACTGCTCAGGAAAGCACAACGACTCCCGTTAGCTTATTGCGAACCGTCTCTTTCAAATGGTGCGTAATGAGAATGATACACATATTTGGCATATCCAACAAAGCATTTTCTATCTCCATGGCGTTTGCTTCATCCAACGCGGAGGTTCCCTCGTCCAAAATGATGTACTGAACCTCGCGGATAAGCCCTCGTGCAAGCGCGATCCGCTGTCTTTGTCCTCCGGATAGGTTTTTGCCATTTTCATTGATGATAGTATCCAAGCCGTCCGGCAAAGAAACAAACCACTCCTTTAGGCAGCATTTTTCAATGACTTTCATGATTTGCTCATCCGTATAATCCTGTCCAAGTGTAATGTTAAACCGAAGTGTATCTTGAAACAGATACACCTGTTGCTCCACATATGCGATCTTTTCGTACAAACTTGTCATTCGTACGCTTTTTTGTTCCAACTCTCCATACCAAACATTTCCGCTATAGCCCGGAAGCAAGCCCAACAGGATTTTTACCAGCGTCGATTTTCCGCTGCCGCTATTGCCTGTAATCGCGTACTTGCCGCCGGCACAAAACATTTCGTTTCGATTCACCAGCACCGAATGGTCTTCATACTGAAACGACACGTTCTCAAAGCGTATCTCGGATATAACAGGCAAGTCGTTTCCCCCCTCGGGCGCGGCGACGATTTCACCGGCAAACTTTTCCCATAGCGGTTTGGATGCTTTCACTGTCATAAAGCCCTGCACAAAACTGCCTGCGCCGTTGAAAAAGCTGCCTGCAAGATTGCCTACGGAAAGCGCCGCTCCTGCGGAACACGCGCCAAGCACAGCAGCCAGAAAAGTCACCAGCAGCAGAACAACCTGTCCAACCATGCTGACCGTGGCGATCAGAATCTGCACCGAGGTATTGGTTCGATTGTAACGAAAAATCACCTGCTCGGCCTTTTCGGATGCCGCGACAATACGCTCACAGATGCGGCCGCGCAAATTACTCAAAAAGAAGATGCCGCTGCCCATGATCACATCCTTATAGCTTTCCGTACTGACTTCCATGGCGCCGGATCTCTCGGCATTCGCCTTTTCAAGCCGCCTGTTTGCAAGCTGCGGAAGCACCGAAATGATCACCAGCAAAATAACAGCAGCTAAACCGATATAGAAGCTCAGCATGCAAAGAGCCACCAGAGAAAAAATTGCAATTGCTATGTTTTCTATTCCCGAAAACAGCGCGGCAAAGGATTGCTGGTAAAGCGCATCCACATCATTGGTCAGCCAAGACACATAGTGGCCGCTGTCCTTGCCGGAAAACGCAGTGTATGTCATCGCTCCTATTTTATTTCCGATCATTGTGCGCAATTCATTTTTGATTATTTGCTGGATTTTTGCCTTTGCCAACAGCGACATATAATACAGCAGCATAGCAAACAGCCAAATGGCCAATACTATCAAAAAGCTGAACACGAGCGTTTTTGCCTTGTCTCCCTCCGCTTCATAGGCCGTAAAAAGGAAGGAGAGCGAATAGCCCGCAAACACCATTGAAAGGGACGTCAAAATGCCGAGCATTGACACTGCCGTAATTCTTACGAAGTACTTCCGCACAAATGCTTTATACTGTATCATGAACATATTCCTCCATCAATTCGCACCATATATCCCATAGTCCATGGATCCCGTCATCTGGATACATTCTGCGCTCCAGGCAGTTTATGGCAGTTTTCCCATATTCATCGTACCGCGGCGGCTGATCCACCTTGAGCGCGGCATAAAACTTCATATCGGCAATTTCTCCCGGTTCAGCACGATCATAGCGCAGCGCCTTGCCGACAGCCTCTTTCATGTAGAACCTTGCTTTATCAAAATCTCCCCTGCAGCAGCAGCACTCTGCCATCGTCTCCAGCAGGACGCAATCGTATTTATCAAACCAGGTCAGGCTCTCTTCCGGCTGGATCCCCCGCAGAACAACACGGAGCCAGCGCAGACAGTCCTCCGCCTTTTGATAGTCCCTGCGCTGAAAAAACACATTTGCATAGCCAATCATAATATCGTTGATCTTTTTGGTAAATTCAGAAAAAGCCTGCTTCAGATAGGGTTCCGCCGATTCCGTATCGTGGAGATAATCCGCAAACACCATGCCGATCCTTGCATTATTTACGCCAAAATAATTATATTTTTTTAAAATGCGCAGCGCGGCCTTAGTGTTTTTCAGGCGCAAGTACACATCGGCCATCATTGCTCGGATCGACAGCTCGCTGATATCTTCGTCCTGGTTTTGCTCTATCAGCTCACAGGCATGGTCCAGCAATTCAACGGCGCGGACATTTGCCTGTCGTTTTCCTTCCGTTTCCCCCAGCTTTGCATATACAAGCGCACTTTGATAAACAATGGAAAAGCTGTTGGGAAAACTCTTTAACGCCTTTTCCGCTTCCCTTACGGCATCATCGTATTTTTCTTCTTGCATCAATCTGTCAATAAGCTCCTGCGCTGATATAAGGTCATGATTTCTCCACTCGTACCCGAGCAAAACATCGGTGGAGGTGTGAAACAGATCTGCCATTTCCAAAATCAAACGAAGCTCGGGGCTGGATTGTCCCGATTCCCATTTATAAACCGCGCTGGTACTGACTCCCATTGCTTCCGCCAACTGTTCCTGCGTCATTTTGGCGCTTTTACGAAAATGCTTAATATTTTCAGCCAACTTCAATTCCATCGAATACACCTCCTCGTTTTATGGCTAAAGTGTAGCATACAGCCGCATAAAACAGAACAGATGAACAGTAAAAAACAGAAAAAAAATTTTTTACTTTTATTGTGTGTTTCCTGAAAATAGCAAGCACGGAATATATCGGATAATCCGTCATATTCCGTGCTTGCTTATTTTCTATTGCTGATGCTCCTGCGCGCAGTCGTCCAGCACGCGAAAGCCCATCCGTCCCGGTTCGGCCACGTCGAATTTGGCGATGGACGTGCTGTCAAAATCCTCGCACAGACGCTGCTCCGGATCAGCGCGCAGCTCGCTGTTTTTGCAGCGATAGGGGTCTTTTTTTCGTTTTCCCATTCGGATCACCTCGCGTAAAGCTTGTGTGCTTTTTCGCCGTTTATCCGTCAAAGCCCCGCAATGAATCAAAAATTGCCTCGTCAAACAGCCGCGCCGTCGCGTCGCGATAATCGCTCAGCTCCCGGGCTTTGTAGACCGCCTTCATTGTCTTTTCACTGCCGGGGAACAGGCGGGAAAAATAAAACCAGAGCTCTTTCATCCGCGCCATTGCGTACTGCGGCGCAAGCCCCTCCGCCAGCGCCTCCTCCAGAAGCTGCCCGTGAAATTCGCGCAGCTCTTCCCGTTGCAGCGCCCGACCGCCTTTGAGCTGTCGAAAAAGCGCGGGATTCGCGACTGCGCCGCGTCCGAGCATCACCCGCTGCAAAGCGGGAAAGCGCGCGGCAAGCGCATCCAGATCATGCCCGGTAAACACATTTCCATTATAACAAATCGGACAGCGGCAAGCCCGCAGCGCCTCAGCAAAGCCCCCGAGATCCGGCTCGCTCCGGTACATCCCGACGCGGTCTCGCGCGTGGACAATCAATTCCTTAACGGGATAGCGCTGATAGATGGCAAGAATCCGGGGAAATTCGTCCGTGCTGTTCAGACCCATGCGGGTTTTGATGGAAATCTCCAGCGGGCAGCGATCAAAGACCTCGTCCAAAAAAGCCGCCAGCGTATCCAGATCCGCAAGCATGCCCGCGCCTTTATGCTTGGCGACCACCGTGCCGGATGGACAGCCCGCGTTGAGATTGACCTCGGTGTATCCAAGCTCCGCCAGCGTCTCCGCCGCGCCGAGAAAAGCCGAAGCGCTATTTGCTAAAATCTGCGGCACGAGCGAAATGCCGCGGTTGTTGTCCGGCAGGAGCGCGCGCAGATGGCTCTGTTTGAAGCGTCCTCCGGCGTCCGGCGCGATAAAGGGGGCGTAGTATTGATCCGCTTCCGGAAACATCCGTCGATGCACACGCCGAAAGCCGGCTCCTGTGATTCCCTCCATAGGCGCAAAGCTTAAGAACATCGTTTCACCTCTTTTTCCTACACTATACACCATCCATCGAAAAAGGAAAAGAAAAATATACAGAAAGCACTTGGATTGTTCACAATTGCGGGATATAATAAAAATTAAGTAAACGATGATTAAATCGGCGAGAGCAGATTTTCCGGAAAATGCCGAAGGCGTTTTCATCAGCGTTTACTTAGATCAAATCCAACGAGGGAGGTGGCGCGTTGTGATCAAGCATCCGGCGCTGGCGCGTATGCTCGCCGTTTTTCTTGCCATAAACAGTCTGCTGGCGCTTTTTGCCGCCGCGCTCTCCTTCCGCCGCGTTGAAAAGGATCAAAACGAACGCCTCCGGCAAGAGGAGCTGGCCGTCGCACGCTTTTCTGAGGCTGAAGATCTATTTGCCGCTCTGTCCGCCCTGCAGGACGAATACGACGCCATCATGCAGGATTATCCGCAAAAACAGAGCCGCGAGAAAAAGGACAGCGCAGAATACCGCATGTCTCTTGGCTCCCATACCGCCACCCGTGCCGGTCTGGTGCTCGGGCGTGAACAGCTTGACGCTGCCAGCGCCGCGCTGAAGGAAGCCATTCGCATGTATTACGTCGGTCTGGAGGCCTTTGAAAAGGGTGAGTCGGCGTTTTTGCCGGTCTATAAAGCCTATCTGGGGCTGCGGGACGGATTGAATCAGGGAGAAAACCTTGTGACGGAGCTTCGTCCGCAGATCGACGCCGCGCGGGATGCGGACGACCCCACGCTGCTTTCCCCTGACGCTCTTCTCGCCCTGAGCGCCTTTACGCGCGCGCAATACGCCGGACTGCGTGACATGCTTCAGGGCTTGCAGAGCAGCACCCCGGCCGATCAGCGCGAGTTTATCAACGCCCTGCGGCAAGCCGCTGAGCAATACAACGAGATCGCGCCGACCCTGACGGATTTCAACGTCGACCGTCTGGCCTATGAGGCCAGCGTCAGCATGTATGAGCAGGCTCAGGCCGCAATGGATGAGGCAATCGCCTCCGGCGCTGATGCGGAAGCAGCGCGGCAGGCCGCAGACGCCTTTTGCGAGGCGCGCTTCGGCATGCGCTTTGACGAGCTTGGCCTGTGGCTGGAAAGCCAGGAGCCGGAAAGCAGCGGCGACGGCGCTGAAACGATCAGTCCGGAAATGCTGGAGTTCGTTCTTGACGCGCTCCCGGACGACCGCAGCTTAATCGAAACCGCCATCGGCCTCGTTGACGGCGCGGATCAGGATCTGGCGGACAAGGAAGCGGCTTTTCAAGCCGATCCACAGTCCATGAGCGCCGCTCAACTGCTGCTGGCCGCCTCTGAGGAGAGTCTGCAGAGTGCAGAGCGCCTGATCGCTCTGGTCGAACCGCAAATTCTGGATATCAAAAAACAAATGGACGATGGACGAACGCAGCTCGATCGCGCGCTCAACACCATCGGCGCCGGGCAAAAGTCTCTGGCAGACGGCTATCAGCAACTGCAAGAAAAGGGCGACGAACTGGATGCGGAAAAAAAGAGTCTCCTGCAAACGCGCCGCGCGCTCGAACAACTGCAAAAGGAGCTGCATCTTCTGGATGATAAAGTGACGCGCTATCAGTCATTGTTTGACCGGGCGCGCGCCCTGCGCGCCCAACTGCACAGCTATGTCAACCCTGTCGACAACGAGGACAGCGACACCCTGCTGCAGCGGGCAAAAAGCGCATGGGCGCAACAGCAGGCAGAAAACGAACGGGCAGAACAGCTTCGCCGTGTCACCGGCTGCCTGATGCTCGCCGCCGCGATCTTCGGATTATTATCTACGCTCGGCGTCTTTGAAAAACCCCGTCTGCCTCTGCCGTGGCTGCCGCTGTTGCTGGCGCTGCTGCTGTCCGCCGCCGGAGAAACCATCAGCCTGTCGCTGGGACGCGGTCTCTGGTACAGCGCGCTGACGCTCCCGGTCTTTTGCGTCGCGCTTTTGCCTCTTGCCGCCGGAAAAAAGCAAGAACGCATATAACGAAAAGGCGCTGCCTCTTTTCAGTCGTTTGACTGTTTTGAGACAGCGCCCTTTTCCTGTTATTCTCAACCTTAAAACAGGCCGGGGATGCCCATGCCGCCCTGCAGACGGGACATGGCCTTACTGGTCTCGTCATCCGCCGCCTTCAGCGCGCCGTTGACCGCCGCAAGGATCAGATCCTGAAGCATCTCCACGTCGTCGGGATCGACGACCTCGGGATCGATGGTGATGCTCTCAAAGCTGCGTGTGCCGGAGACCACGGCTTTCACCGCGCCGCCGCCCGCGCTGAACTCAAACTTGCTCGCCTCCAGCTCCTGCTGCATCTTCATGAAGTCCTGCTGCATCTTCTGAGCCTGCTTCATCATATTCATCTGATTGCCGGGCATACCGCCGCGAAATCCGCCTTTTGCCATGTTGTTTCCTCCTTATTCCTCTGTTTATTCTTCAAAACGTACTTCTTTGAACACTCGCAGTTCATCCAGACTGCGCTTGGGCTCGTTTGTCCCCTTTCTCTCCGACAGCAACGCGCGCGTCTCTTTGCCGCGCACGGCGCTTGCCGCCTGCGAGATCAGTTCCAACAGCTCGGGACGGTTGAAGCGTCCGTAAGCGAAGCCCGGCTTTGCTTCCAGCCGCAGCACCTCGCCGTCCAATCGGCCGCTGATCATGTCCTCGCTGTTGAGATATACGCGCAGCTCCATCGACAGCTTCGGAGAAACGCGTTTGCACACCGCTTTCCAGAAATCGCCCGTTGGCTCCGGGGCGGTATCCGCCGCCGTCTCCGGCTCGACCGGTTTCGGAACGAGTTCCTCCTGCGGCGCTGACTGCGGCTGCGGGGAAGACGTCGGCTCCTCCCACGGAGCTCTATCCTCCGCCCCCGTACGCCCCGCCTCCTCCGCCGGACGGGGCGGCTGCGGCTGGACAGGCGAAGGACGAGGCGGCGCACTCGGCGCCTCAAGCGTTTTCTGTTCCGGCGCCGGACTCTCGATTTCTGCCATTTTCGTTGCTGCCGTAGCAATCGCGGCCGAAACGCCCCTTTCGAGCTGCTCCTCCAGACGCGACAGCCGTGCGCGCAGCTGGGAGAGGCTCTCCCCCGCCGTACTCTCGCACAGAGAGACCAGACAGAGCTCTGCGTTCATACGTGGATTGTTCACGCTGCGCATTGCCGCCTGCGCGCTTTGCAGCGTGTCGAGCGCCGCCAGAAGCTCTTCCTTGGTCATGCGTCCGTCAAAGCTGTCCAGCGTCGCACGGTCAAAGCCGGAGGCGAGCAGGTTTTCTCCGCCGCGCGGCGCAAAGCGCAGCAGCAGCAAATCGCGCAGCAGCTGGCTCAGTTCGCCCAAAAGCGCCGCGGGATCCTTGCCGTCCATCCAAAGCTCTGAAAAAAGCGTAATCGCAGCCGAGGTATCGTGGCGCAGGATATGCTCCAAGAGCTCCGCAATGCGGCGCTTACCGGCCAGACCCATCGCGGCATAGACTGCCTCGACGTCAATGCTCTCGCGCGCCGAACACTGATCCAAGAGGCTCAAGGCGTCGCGCACGCCGCCCTCCGCCAGACGTGCGATCAGCTCGGCGGCCTCGTGCGTCAGCGAAAAATGCTCCTGTCCGGCGATATACTCCAGATACTCCGCAATCTCCGGCACATCAATGCGCTTAAAGCTATGGCGCTGGCAGCGGGACAGGATCGTCGCCGGCACCTTGCCCAGCTCCGTTGTCGCCAGAATAAACATCAGATGCTCCGGCGGCTCCTCCAAAATTTTCAGCAGCGCATTAAAGGCCGCCGTGGAGAGCATGTGCACCTCATCGACGATATACACGCGCTTTCTGACCGCCGAGGGTGAAAACACTGCCTCCTCGCGCAGGGCGCGCACGTTGTCCACGCCGTTGTTGGAGGCCGCATCCAGCTCTACCACGTCCATGATCGAGCCGTCCAGAATGCCGCGGCAGGCTTCGCACTCACAGCAGGGATTGCCGTCCACCGGATGCTCGCAGTTGACCGCACGAGCCAGAATACGCGCACAAGTGGCCTTGCCTGTGCCGCGCGTGCCGATGAAGAGATAGGCATGCGAAAGCCGCCCGGTCTTCACCTGGTTTTTCAGCGTGTCAGTGATGTGCTTTTGCCCCACCACCTGATCAAAGGTCTGCGGCCGCCACTTGCGGTATAAGGCCTGATACATGTTTTTCACCTGCCTCATAGCTTTGATGGCTCTTGACAAGACTGCACACCCACCGTCGAAAAATGCTCTACACCCGTACTGCCGGCAGCCGGCTCAGACCCGGCAGCCTCGCGGCACACGGGAGGTTCCGCTTAATGCTGCTCGGTTCCCCGCCTGACATGGTTCACGGATTCCCGTTGCGCGAGACCGGATCGTCAACGCTGCTTACCGGAGCCAATCGACACAGAACATATCCTAAAGTGGGAATTCGTCCCTGCTGTAGCGGATTGCAGGTTACAGGGCACCGCTGGCTCCCCGACTAGTGCAGCCTTGTCAAAAGCCACGAGCATAGTCTACTACATTTTTTGAAAAAGCGCAATATTTTTCTTTACAAATGGAAAATATGTGGTATAATACAAAAGCTCAAAGAAAATACGGGCTTGTAGCTCAGCTGGGAGAGCGCACGGTTCGCATCCGTGAGGTTCGAGGGTTCGATCCCCTTCAAGTCCACCATATTAGCACGGTAATTTTGATAGAATTGCCGTGCTTTGTTTTTTATGTTATGATGACAGGGCAAGCAAGGCCAAGGGTCTGTCTGCGCTGTTGGATGATGATTGGTAAGCAGGCCAATAAATCGGAATCTGTAGAGGGAATTCTATGAGGCAATTTGAAAGCAGACATTATATTTTTTATTTCGGTGAAGAAACAAAAGCAGCGCGGGATATAGAATCCA
Source organism: Oscillospiraceae bacterium (assembly GCA_017518225.1). Taxonomy (GTDB): domain Bacteria; phylum Bacillota; class Clostridia; order Oscillospirales; family Oscillospiraceae; genus Limivicinus. The sequence goes on from JAFWVV010000038.1 coordinate 32,066, forward strand.
TTGCCACTTGTCAGGAGAGTTGCTACCAACATATCTGTAATGTTTTAGGTGTTACTCCAGAGTTCAAAATAAAGTATTACCTTTGTGACTCTCCAGAAGAAGTGGGAGGAATATACGGAGATAACGATCCTTGTAATGGATTTGCGGCTCCACCGGACACTGTTTATGCAGTGTACAATGAACACATTCAGTGTATTGGGTTCCATGAAGATGCTCATCTGATCAGTTATGTAATCAACCGTCCTGATTGTCCTGCCATAAGAGAAGGACTGGCAATGTATTTTGACCGGAAATGGTGGGGAATTCAGAATATGGATTGGGTCAGTTTTTATTTAAAGGCCGGTAGCTATATTCCCGTAAATCAACTGCTTGATAAGGAATACTTTTTCTCCCAGGATTGTACTATCACGTACCCGATAATGGGGGCTTTTATAGATTGGCTGATTGCCGTATATGGCATAAAACATTTCCTGGAAATGTATCGAGAGCAGGATATGGAAGCGGCAATGAAGCAGGTATACAACAAATCACCGGAAGAATTAAACCGAGAATTCACGAGTTTTATCAGTTTGTTCGAAATCGACGAGGCAATTGAACAGAGAATGAAAACTAAGCTTCTGGAACGGTGATTCAGACAAATTCCGGTTTTCGGCGCAGCCCAATCGTGCAAAACGCCCCCCTCAAATCCACCAGTAAAGCACGGAAAGTTTGGCCCCAGTCATGCACGGAAAGATTGAAAGATTGCCATTCCTTGCTTTTCATGTTACGATAACATACATTGAATCCTGCCGGAGGTGCAATCATATGTATCTGGAAACAAACAGGCTGATTTTACGAAGCTATGTCCCCAGCGATTTTGATGACTATTTCGCCTATATTATGGACTCGGAATTACAGCGTATGCTTGGCTTGAATGGCGTCAGCGACAGGAAATCCGCGCAGGACGCGTTTCAATGGCTCATGGATCACCGCAAATTTTTTGCCATCATTCCAAAGGAGACGCAGCGGACCATCGGTCATATTTGTCTGCATCCTCCCATGGAGCGTTTACTGGAGGATCCGCGTTTTAGCGGAAAATGCGGATATTCGCTTTCTTTGGCCATCGCCAAGTCGCAGCGCAGAAAGGGCTATATGGAAGAGGCTCTGCGCTGCGTATTCGAAGCGCTCTTTGATCAGAGAAAAGCAGACTTTTTTGATTATGAATATCAAGCATCGAACGCGGCGTCTCATGCGCTGCAGGAAAAACTCGGCTTTCGGTATTGGGGCAAAGAGCAGTTCGACGGCTGTGAACTGAACATCTGTGTCCTGTGCCGCGAGGATTGGGTGCAAACGGCTCCCGCTTCCCGCTCGGACAATCCCATACCGCAAGCCTCCCCCACCCCCGCGCCTTTCCGCGAGGAATTCTTTGAGATCCCCGGCGATCCCCTGTCGCTGCAGCTCAGGGAGCTCAACCCGGGAGATGGGCAGGCGCTGCCCTTTTACTGGTGGCGGATCGTCCGAAATGCCGATGGAGCTGAGGTCGGCTCAATCAGCCTGCGGCTGGGGCATAACTACCATTCCTACTATAACGGCAACGTCGGCTATGAGATCGAGGAGCCGTACCAAGGCCATCACTATGCCTTTCTTGCCTGTCAGATGCTTCTTGACGCTGCGCGGCAGCACGGCATGGACAAATTATATTTCTCCTGTAATCATGACAACGCCGCCTCGTATAAAACCATCGAGCGCCTCGGCGCAAGGCTTCTTGAGGAGCTCATACCGCCGGAGGATTATTGCTTTTATTTTGACGGCATCAAAAAGCATCGGATCTATTTATTGGAGCTTTGAAACGCTCCGCGTTTCCGTCGCCGGGGCCGCTCCGCACTTGGGATCAGCGGCATCAAAAACAGCAGCCCCGATGGGGGGGCTGCTGTTTTTGGTGCGCCGGGGCAATCCAAATCCGAACCGATCTTCAGGTCTGCATGGGAAGAGCGCGAGAGGGGACGGGAGTCCTCTTTCGCGTTTGAGCGAAGCGGATGAACCCGCGCCGAAGGCGCGGCACCAGAAAAGGGGCTTCCTTTCGGAAGCCCCTTTTCTGGTGCCGGTGACCGGACTCGAACCGGTACGGGATTGCTCCCAAGGGATTTTAAGTCCCTGGTGTCTACCATTCCACCACACCGGCGGAAAGCCTAATCAATGTACCACGCGATTCCTGCGGTGTCAAGTCATGGCCGCAAGTTTCGCGTTAAGCTTGCGATAGACCCGCGCAAGCATCCACGGCTCGTTCGGCGCAGTCAGCGCCTCTTCCAGCGAAAACCAGCGCACACCGCTGTTCTCTGCCTCGCAGACGCACAGCGCGTCGCGCTCGTCCGCCTCCAGCAGATAGCTCACGTTTAGATGCAGGTGGCTCGGCACATAAACACCGCGTTTTTCATGCCCGTCTACCGTCAAGACCTCCAGCGAGAAGATTTCCCCGGTTACCGGTCGCACGTGTATGATCCCCGTCTCCTCGCGGCACTCGCGCAGCGCGACGGAGAGCAGATCCCGCTCGCCGTCGGCGTGGCCGCCCGTCCAGGCCCAGGAATCATAGAGCTTGTGGTAGATCATCAGCACCTTGTCCCGTTTGGCATTCGTCACCCAGGCCGAGGCCGTCACATGCGCGATGGGGTTTTCCCGGGAAAAGGCGTTCTCATGGTGCGACAGATAATCCAGCATCAGCGTCCTGTCGCGCGCCTCCTGCTCACAGCAGGGCTTATATTGCCGTATTGTCTCGATCATAGCGTCTGCAAATATGCCTCCACGTCAAAGGGTCTCGTTTTCTCGTCCTTTTTCAGATACAGCGGGTGGTGCGGGTGTCCCCTTTTCGAGCAGGGTCCGGCGCAGAGCCACTCGGCGTCAAATCGCTCGCCGAGCGCCGCCATATCCCGTACGCAGTCTGCCAGATACCCGCGCTTTTCGATGATCGCCCCCCAGGCCGCCCAGACCGCCGGGCGTTTCCCTGCCCGCTCCTGCGCGAGCACATAGGCGAAAGCGCGCATGTTCTCACGGTGCAGCAGCTCATTCAGCTCCCGATCCATATCGTCCGGACGCGTCGCGCGCTGGGCATAGACGTTAAACATGATGAAGCTGTCATAGCCGTTGCCCGCCGCAATGCGCTGGACGGATTTGAGCGTATTATCCAGCCGATCCGGCTCCGCCGTAGAAGGATTAATGCCGATGCAGATCAGCGGATGCTCCCCGCGCGTGCCGAGAATATAGCGGTAATCGGCATAGAAATCCGGCACGTAGAGCCAGCGCGTCCGGTCATAGCTGTCGCCCTGGCCGGACAGCGCCAGCGCCTGTTCAAAATCCAGCAAGTCCAGCGTCTGGCTTGCCCCGCTCGGCACGTGCATCAGCGCAGCGCCGCCTTCAGCGCAGCAACACGGTCTGTCTGTTCCCAACGAACCCCCAGTTCCTCACGTCCCATGTGGCCGTAGGCCGCCAGCGCACGGTAAATGGGCCGGCGCAGTTCAAGGTCTCGGATAATCGCCGTCGGGCGCAGGTCAAAAACCTGCTTGACCGCTGCGGAGAGCTTGTCGTCGCTCACCGTACCTGTGCCAAAGGTCTCGACCAGCACGGAGACCGGCTGTGCCACGCCGATGGCGTAGGCCAGTTGCACCTGGCAGCGGCGCGCCAGACCCGCTGCGACCACATTCTTCGCCACGTAGCGTGCCGCATAAGCCGCGCTGCGATCCACCTTGGTCGGATCCTTGCCGGAGAAAGCGCCGCCGCCGTGCGGTGCGCTGCCGCCGTAGGTGTCCACGATGATCTTGCGCCCGGTCAGGCCGGAGTCGCCCTGCGGGCCGCCGATGACAAAGCGCCCGGTTGGGTTTACATAATATTTTGTATTCTCGTCCAGCAGCTCTGCGGGAACGGTCGGCTTGATCAGCAGCTCGATCATATCGCGGCGGATCTGCTCCAGCTCGACCTCCGGGGCATGCTGGGTGGATACGACGACGGTGTCCACACGCACAGGGCGGCGCTGTTCGTCGTATTCGACAGTCACCTGCGTCTTGCCGTCCGGCCGCAGGTAGGCGATGGTTCCGTTCTTACGCAGCTCGGTCAGGCGCTTGGCCAGCTTGTGGCTCAAGGAGATCGGCAAGGGCATCAGCTCCGGCGTCTCGTCGCAGGCGTAGCCGAACATCATGCCCTGGTCGCCCGCGCCGTTTTGCAGCTCTGCGTCCTCGCTGCCGCGCACCTCCAGCGCGCGATCCACACCCATGGCGATATCGCCGGACTGCTCGTCGATGTTGGTAATGATGCCGCAGGTATCGCAGTCGAAGCCGTATTTGGCACGGTCGTAGCCGATCTCACGCACAACCTCGCGCACGATCTTCTGGATATCCACATAGCACTCGGTGCTGATCTCACCCGTCACATGCACGAGGCCAGTAGAGACCATCGTCTCGCAGGCGACGCGCCCCATCGGGTCCTGCGCAAGGATCGCGTCGAGAATGGCGTCAGAGATCTGATCGCAGATTTTATCTGGATGCCCTTCGGTGACCGACTCGGAAGTAAATAAATAGTGGCTCATACGTTTCTCCTCTCTATCTGTCGATGAAAAAGCGCGTCCTGCCGACCGGCAGGACGCGCGAATACTTGCTTTGCTCTTAAGCCAAAAGCCTCATCTTTCGTTCACCGCCGGATTTGGCACCTTATGCTCTCGCACAGGTTGCCGGGCTTCACAGGGCCGTTCCCTCCACCGCTCTTGATAAGGTGTTTAATTGTCGAATTAATTATATCAGTTTTTTCCCGCCTGTCAAGCGTTTTTAAATCAGCACGCTGACCACCAGCGGAATCGTCAGCATGGACAGCGCGGTATCCAGCAAGATCGCTTCCGAGGAATACTCCACGTCGCGCCCATACTGGATGGCAAGAATACTGACCACGACGCCGCTGGGGCAGGCGCTCATGATAATCATGCCGGCGCGCAGCAGCGGATCGGCCGGGAGGAACAGAAACAGCAGCCAGGTCAGACCCGGAACAACCAGCAGCCGGAACAGCGCCACCAGATACAGATTCCCCTGCCGCAGCGCATCCGTCAGCTTTACGCGCCCGAGCGAGGAGCCGATCACGATCATCGACAGCGGCATCGTCGCGCCCGCCGCGCTGCCGATCAGCCCGCGAATGGCTGTGGGCACCGGGATACGCAGCATGAAGATCAACACACTGACAAAGGTTGCCATCAGCGGAACCGACAACACGTTTTTCAGCCGCAGCCCGCCCTGCTCGCCCTTGTTCAAACGTAAAACGCCGTAGGTATAGAGAAACAGATTAAAGAAAATATTGGACAAAGCGATATAAAAAACCGCCTGCGATCCATAGAGCAGCTCCGCCACCGGCACACCGATGAACATCGAGTTCATAACGCCGATCAATAGCTCAAACAGCGGCGCCCGCTCCTTTTGGATCGGCAAGATCCGCACGACCAGCGCACCGACCAAATAGCCGATCAGCACGACCAAAAAGGTGATGAACAAAGCATAGAGCAAATCCTTTCCGCTCAGCGTTGGCGGATTGACGATGACCGCGTTCAGGATCGTCGCGGACATAAAGACGTTTAAGGTCAGCTTGCTCGCCGCGCGGGTAAACTCGGGGTTGAGCATGTTTTTGCGCGCGCCGACATAGCCGATCAGCATCAGCACGATAAAGACAAAAAATTTTTGTAATAAAGCTTCCATATGCGTATCCTATATATGCAGCAAAATTTTGGCGACGTAGATATAGATGAGAAGGCTCACCGCATCGGTCAGCGTGGAAATAAGGGGATTTGCCATCACCGCCGGGTCCAAGCCGATTTTCTCCGCACCGATGGGAAGCAAACTGCCGACAAGCTTGGCAAACATGACAATGAACACAATCGAAAGGCTGACCGTCGCCGCGATCCAGACCGTGACGGCTGCATTGCCGAGGATCCAGTGATCGAGCAGCAGCATCTTGCCGAAATTCACCAGAGAAAGCGTCAGTCCGCACAGCAGCGCCACACGCCATTCCTTCCAGATGATGCCCAAGGCGTTGCTCGGCTCAATATCGCCGAGTGACAGGCTTCGGATGACCGCCGTGGCCGACTGTGCGCCGGAGTTTCCACCCGTTCCCATCAGCATCGGGATGAAGGCAACGAGCCCGGGCACGACTGCCAGCATATCCTCAAAGGAGGTCAAAATCATGCTCGTAAAGGTGGCCGAGAGCATCAAAAACATCAGCCAGGGAATACGGTTTTTGTAGATTTCCAGAGGCTTTGTGCGGGAATACGGAGCATCGGAGGGCAGCATACCGGCCATCTTTTCGATGTCCTCGGTGGCCTCCTGTTCCATAACGTCCATGACGTCGTCGACGGTGACAATGCCGACGAGACGGCCTTCCTTGTCCACCACGGGCATCGCCATCAGGTCGTAGTCGGAGAACTTGTCCGAAACGCTCTCTTGATCCTCCGTCGTGGAGGCAAAGACCACGTTTCGATCCATCAGCTCCTCGATCACGGTGTCGGGATCCGCCAGCAGCAGATCCTTGACCGTAACAACGCCCTCCAGCTTGCGATCCGCCGAGGTCACGAAGCAGATATAGATCGTCTCCTTGTCTTCGCCGATGCGGCGGATGCGGGCAAAGGACTCCTTGACGTTCATGTACTTCTTCAGATCCACGTACTCGGAGGTCATGATGCTGCCGGCAGAATACTCCGGATAGTGGAGATACTGGTTGATGATCGCCCGCGTTTCGGGCGTCGCCGTGCGCATCAGACGCTTGACCACGTTGGCAGGCATCTCTTCCATCATGTCCACCGCGTCGTCAACGTACATCTCCTCGATGATTCCGGCCAGTTCCGAATCGGTCATGGAGTTGATGATGAGCTCCTGCTCAGGCGGCTCAAAGTTGGCAAAAACCTCCGCCGCCGTCTCCTTCGACAGCAGACGAAAGACCATTGGCATCCGCTTGTCGCCGATCTCCGTCAAAAACGCGGCGACGTCAAACTCGTTCATCTCCTCCATGCGCTGCTTGAGCTGCTTCATGTTCTTTTCATCCAGCAGCGCCATGAGCTCGTCGTTTTTCTTTTCCTGCAGTGTTTCGTAATCCATGGTTTCGAGGTTTTCCAGTTCATCCACGATATCACACCCCTCTCCTGCCATCGTTTTCAATCAGATACCGAGATACTCCTCCTGCTCGGCGCTCAAGCGGTCAATCTTTACGCCCATAGCCTTCAGCTTACGGCGCGCGATCGCGTCGTCCAGCTCGCGCGGAAACGAGAGTACGTCCGCCTTCATCTGTCCGCGGTGCTTCACCAGATATTCCGCACTGATCGCCTGCACGGCAAAGCTCATATCCATGATCTCCGCAGGATGTCCGTCGCCGGCGGCCAGATTGACCAGCCGCCCCTCGGCAATGGTATAAAGCGTCTTCCCGTTCGGCAGCACAAAGCCCTGAATGTTGTGCCGCGCCTCGTATTCTCTGACCGCCATCGCGCGCAGCGCAGCCATATCGACCTCCACGTCGAAATGTCCGGCGTTTGTGAGGATTGCGCCGTCCTTCATGGTTTCAAAATGCTCGGCCGTGATTACACCGGCGCAGCCCGTCACCGTGACGAAGATATCGCCGCAGCGCGCCGCGTCCTTCATCGGCATAACCTCATAGCCATCCATCACTGCCTCAAGCGCGCGCACCGCGTCGGTCTCGGTAACGATGACCTTGGCGCCGAGACCCTTGGCGCGCAGCGCCACACCCTTGCCGCACCAGCCGTAGCCGGAGACAACGACGGACTTGCCGGCGACGATCAGATTGGTCGTGCGGTTGATACCGTCCCAGACGCTCTGTCCGGTGCCGTAGCGGTTGTCGAACAGATGCTTGCAGTCAGCCTCGTTGACCATCATCATCGGAAAACGCAGCCTTCCCTCCCGCGCCATCGCTTTCAGACGGTGGATACCGGTGGTCGTCTCTTCGCAGCCGCCGATCACCCGGGGGATAAGCTCGGTGTACTTCGTGTGCATCAGGTGGACAAGGTCTCCTCCGTCGTCAATGATAATTTGCGGCCCCGCCTCCAGCACGGCACACAGGCACTGCTCATATTCCTCCATGCTGCAGCCGTGTCTGGCAAAGACCTCCATCCCGCCGGAAGCCAGCGCCGCCGCAACGTCGTCCTGCGTGGACAAGGGATTGGAGCCGGTGACAAACATCTGCGCACCGCCCATCTCCATCACGCGGCAGAGATAGGCCGTTTTCGCCTCCAGATGCACGGAAAGCGCCACCTTCAGCCCCTCAAAGGGACGGCTGCGGCGAAAATCCTCCCCAATGCCGCGCAAAACCGGCATATGGCGTTCCACCCACTGGATTTTGACCTCGCCGGACGGAGCGAGAGAGAGATCACGAATCAAGCTCATGCTGCTGCCTCCTGTCGATGTTTTCTTTAACTTTTGTATTTTATCATGCCTTTTTCCGCAAAGCAAGACACGCCTTAATCTTTCTTTATTTTTACTCTTTTCTCTTGCGAATCATGGATACTTTTGTTATATTAAGTAAGTTATCACAAAAATGGAGGACAACCATGCCGACTTATGACCCCATACCGGAATCCACGCCGCGCCCGCGCAAACGCAAGCGTAAGCTCACACCCTTTCAGCGTTTTATCCGTTTTACGCAACGCTTTTTCACGGTGTTTTCGCTGACGCTGTTGATTGCGGTCGTTTTTCTGTTTGCTGTGTGCTTCGTTTTGACCCACGGCCCCTCGGAAAACGCTCGCAACCTCTTTGTCCATTCCATGAAGGAAACAAGCGCAATGAAGTTTCTGCCGCACTGGTTTCTGTCTTCACAGACCATTGACGAAATCATGAACCCTTCAGAGGAATCACGCGGTACGGATTCCTATCAGGAACTGCGCTTTGAGCCGGCCGACGGCGAAGCCACGGAGGAGCCGGAAGCCACGCCCATCGTTCATATCGACGACAACACGACGACAGACGACATTGAGATCATCGACATTCGCAAGTCCACCTTTAAGGGAAAGATGATGATCGTTCACGATCCCGCCCGCGTCATTGTCGGCACACTGGACAGCTATGGCAGAAGCGGTCTGCAGTTGAGTGAGTTTGTGGAAAAATACAACGCCGTCGGCGGCACGAACGCCGGCGCCTTTGAGGATGCCGGCGGCGGCGGCAACGGCGGTACGCCGGACGGCCTTGTTATCAAGGACGGACGCATCCACTACGGAAAAGCGAGCGATTACTACGTGGACGTCATCGGCTTTGACCAGAATCATATTCTGCACGTCGGCAACATGACCGGTCAGCAGGCTCTCGATCTCGGCATGGTCACAGCCGTCAGCTTTCCCTGGGGTCCGGTGCTGATTAAGGACGGCGTCAAGCTGGAAAATCTCGGCGGCGGCATCAATCCGCGCACCTGCATCGGCCAGCGTGCCGACGGCGCGGTACTCCTTCTCGTTGTCGAAGGACGTCATGCCGACAGTCTGGGCGCCACCTACGACGATCTGGCAAACCTTCTGTTTGAGTACGGCGCAGTCAATGCCGGCAATCTGGATGGCGGCTCCTCCTCCATCATGATCTACGAAGGCGAACAGATTACCCGCAACTCTAATCTGGTGACCGGCTCCCGCCCGATGTGCACCTGTATTCTTGTGTTGGAAGAGGGGGTGGATCGCTAATGGCGCAAAAAAAGAAAAAGAAGTATAAACTCGGAAAGAAATTCCACCGCCGTTTGCGCGTTTATCTTGTTCTTCTCCTTGCCGTTTGCGTCGGCGCTCTGTACCTGCTGTGGACCAAACTGGATGATTATCAGCAGAATCTGAATCGCGAAGCGGAAGAGAAAGCGCGCATAGAGGCGCAGAAAGCACTGGATGAGGCGGAGCAGCGCGCCCCGCAGCTTGCTTTCGAGGCCTTTCTCCAATCGACCGACGCCGATTACTGGACGGAGCAATGGTTTGCCTGCCACCCGGAGAGCTATGACGATCCGGCGCAGGTACGGGAGCTTCTTGCCCGGCGCTTCGACAAGGACGGCTATCAGGCATGGAAGGCCAGCGATTTCACCGTTGAGCATCCCCGCTACGTGCTGAAGGACGGCGGAGAGGCTTTGGCCCACGTCGAACTGTCCGGCTCCGGAATGAACTGGACGGTCAGCGACGTTAGCGTCCATCTGGACGGCACGCATGAGGGCACGATCAAGGCGCCCGAGGGCTATACCATCCGCTGCAACGGCAGGCTCTTTGAGCAGGGCTCTGTTGAGAAGGAGCAAAAGCTCTTTGATATGGCAGATTATGCCGACGAGATCGTCGACCCCATCACCTGGAACACCTATACGGTCAGCCATCAGCTCTTTGATCCGAAGCTGGAGGCGGAAGCGCCCGAGGATATTCTGACAAAGACCGATGAGGACGGCGTCGTGTACTATATTCTCGGCGACGAGGAGGCCTCCTATTACCAGAAAAAAGCGGAGAATTTCATCTATGACCTGCTCCGCTACTATATGATGGGCAATTACAACACCTATAACAACATGCGCGACGTTCTCAACCACGTTGCCGCCGACTCGCAGGCCCGCAAGCTGATCAACGATTCCTACGACGGCGTCTCCTGGGATCCCTGCAACGCCAACGTCAGCTATGACGCCAAGCCCGGCGATGCGCGTGTGCTGGCCTCCAACTGTCTGCTGGTCGAGGTCGCCTACCATGCCGAAGGCATTGCCAACGGCAATCAGAACATTGCCGACGGCACCTATCGCGTATATTTCCTGGATCGCGGCAACGGCATGCAAATCTTCGGTTTAGCTTATAAATAAGAAAGGATTATTCCCGATCATGTCCGATTATATCATCGCCACCTCCTCCACCTCCGACCTGCCGAGAAGCTATCTTGAGGCGCACGGCCTCCCCTTTATCCCCTACAGCTACACCGTCGGGGATACCCTGTGCGAGGACGACTGCCGCGAGGAGAGCCGCCAGGCCGTTTATGAGGGCATGCGCCGCGGCGATCGCCTGAAGACCTCGATGATCAACGAGTTCGTCTACTACGATTTCTTCAAGAGTCTGCTGGATACCGGCAAGGATCTCATTTTCCTTGACATGAGCCAGAAAATGTCCGTCTCGTTTGTCAACGCCAACAAGGCCGCAGAGACCATCCGCGCCGAGTACCCGGATCGACGCCTGTACCTGATGGATACGCGCTGCATCTCCGGCGGCCTCGGTCTGCTGGTTGACCGCATGGTGCGCATGAAGGAGTCCGGTAAGAGCTTTGACGAGGTCGTCGCGTGGGGCGAAGAGAACAAACTGAAAATCGCCCACCGCTTTACGGTGGACGATCTGAACTACCTCAAGGCCGGCGGCCGCGTCTCGAACGCCGCCGCACTGGTCGGCTCGATGCTGAACATCAAGCCCGTACTCTACGTGCCCGACGCCGGTACGCTGGACGTTGCGAAGAAGGTACGCGGGCGCAAGGCGGCGCTGGGCGCGATCCTCAGCGGCGTGATGAACGACTTGAGCAAGATGGATGCGACGGGCACGGAATTTCACATTCTGCACGCCGACTGCCTTGCCGACGCGCAGTTTGTCCGCGACGAGATCAAAAAGGCCTATCCGCAGGTCGGCGAGATTACGATCACCAGTCTCGGCGTCGTCATCGGCGCCCACTGCGGCCCCGGGCTGCTGACAATCTTCTATCTCTGCGACGGCAGACAGCCGGAATAAGACACAACAAAACCGCCCTTGGATATCGAGCAGATATCCAAGGGCGGTTTGTCACATCGTCATCATCGTTTTGGCTGTTGCCACATTCAATTTTCGCCATTTGATCACGATAGCGATTAAAAACGGCAGCATCATGACAAGCGGGACGACAAAAGCCTGCAGAAAGATTCCCACGCCTGTTTCCGCCGTGGATGCGGCATTGCTCTGAAATGCCGCGGGAGACAACAGGCTGTACAACACAAAAGTTGCGCCGTCGATCAAGGCGTGGATGATCACGATCGACCACATGCTTTTGGACTGCACATAGACCAGCGCAAAAAACACACCGATCACGATCGCATTCAGGATCTGCGCTATGGTTTGCAGGATCGACGCCAAATCATATCCGGGCAAATTGACAAGATGCATCACGCCAAACAGAACAGACGACCACAGGATTGATCGTTTGACCCCTGAACTCGTATCTCCAAAACGTCTTTTGAAGTTTCGAAAGGCAAAGCCACGACACAAAACTTCCTCAAACAGCCCCGTTGTAAAGGCGATGAACAGGCAAGCCAGCAAATAGGAGAAATCCGGCTTTTGCGCGTATTGCTTATTGCCCAGGAAGTTGACCAAAAACATTCCCAGCGCGAAGACCAGTCCCACCAAGCCCGCATAGAAACCGCCGGGGATTCTCTTGCCGGAAAACTCTTTGCCATCCAAAATACCGATCCTGCGCGTAATCGCGAGCAGCGCCAGAGACAAAATCAACTGCGCTGAGGCATTGATCCAGCAGTAGCATTCAAATTCACGACGAGCCAGCTGCTCGGATAAAAGCCGGGCCGTTGACAGCGAGACCGCCCCGAGCAGAACGAAAAACAGGATCACAATGCCGATGGTAAACGCCTTGCTGTCTGATCTGATTTTTTTCAAAATTTTACTCCCTTCTATCTCTGTCGGAAACATACTCCAAAATATCCCCCGGCTGGCAGTGCAGCGCCTCGCAGATCGCCTCCAGTGTGGAGAAGCGGATCGCGCTGATTTTCCCGGTTTTCATTTTGGAGAGATTGACGTTCGAGACGCCGACCTTTTCCGAAAGCTCCTTCAGGCTCATCTTCCTGTCAGCCATAACGCGGTCGAGCCGCAGAATGATCTGTCCCATTCGATTTTCCTCCTCACAAGGTCTCGTCGGACTCGCGCTGCAGCTCTTCCCCGTAGCGGAAAATATAAGACATCAAAAACAGCGCCATCGCCAGCAGAACAAAGCCGAGTTCCAAGTGCACGTTCACGTGGACGCTCTTCACCATGCCCTCCTTGAAAAGCGCAAGCAGTCCATAGCTTTTGATCAGCAGCGCGCTCGCCACACCGTCCACCACCTGATACAGCAGACCGCCGGCGAAGGTGAGGATAGCCATCGTGCGTAGTCCCCTGGAAACAACGCCCTCAAAGGGACGCCCCTCCCGGATGACGGCAAACATGCCGGTGAGCACATAGGCGCCATAGCACAAAAAAGCACAGATCATTGCAGACGCCCCCAGCCCGATCGCAAGCCGGCTCCGTAAATTCTCCGGCGCGGGCAGCGCGCTTTCCGCCAGTTCAAGCTCCACCTTACCGAATTGCAGCGTACTGACATTGCTGAGAAAGCCCTCGTCTTTGACGAACAGAACCAGCAGCGCAAAGATCGCCAGCACGATCACCGCAGCGGCTAATATTTTGTAGCTCGTCTTGCTGACGGTGTGCAGCAGCTTTGCCCGTTTTATCATTTCTTCCCTGTTCATGGTGGTCTCCTTTCGTTTTGCGAAACATATTTATCGTTTATCGCTAAGCACATGATACATCAGCAACAATCGTTTGTCAATAGTTTTTTAATGTTTTTCATAAATTATTTTTCGTTTTCTTATATAGTGAAGTGAAAAAACGAGGGTGCGCAGACCTGCACACTCTCGTTTGATCGTCTGATTCGATCTGATTTGATCAGCTTTCGCTGCCGCTGACCTCGAATTTGTAGCCGACGCCCCAGACGGTTTTCAGACACCACTGCTCGGAAACGCCCTCTAACTTTTCGCGCAGACGCTTGATATGCACGTCCACCGTGCGCGAGTCGCCGAAATAGTCAAAGCCCCAGACCTCGTCCAGAAGCTGGTTGCGGGTAAAGACCCGATTGGGCGAGGAGGCGAGGTGGAACAGCAGCTCCATCTCCTTGGGCGGCGTATCGACGCGCTTGCCGTCCACGATCAGCTCGTAGGAATCGAGGTTGATCGTCAGCTTGTCGAAGCTGAGCTTTTTCTCCATCGGCGCGTCGCCGTCCTTGCGGCGCAGCACCGCGTGGACACGGGCGATCAGCTCCTTGACGTCGAAGGGCTTGGTCACGTAGTCGTCCGCGCCCATCTCCAGGCCGCTGACCTTGTCATTGGTCTCCCCTTTCGCCGTGAGCATAATGATCGGCGTGGAGGATTTTTTTCGGATATCGCGGCAAATCTGCCAGCCGTCCTTGCCCGGGAGCATGATATCCAGCAGCACCACGTCCGGCGTAAAGAGATCAAAGGTCGCCTCGGCCTTGTTGCCGTCGGCGGTGATCATGACCTCGAAGCCGTCCTTCCCCAGATACAGACGAAGCAGCTCGGCAATATTGCTGTCGTCCTCGATGACAAGCGCTCGTTTACTCATCGATAAGCTCCCCTTTCGCTCTGTTTTAAACTATTATACACCGCGCCCGTGGAAGCAAAGGTTAAAAAACTGTAAAAACGGAGGCAGCGCCCGTTAATCGCCACGCCTTTCCTCCGCTTTTCCGCTTTACTGATAGAAATCCGTAATAATGCCGCGCGGACAGACCTCGGCGCAGTGGCCGCAGCCGGTGCATTTTTCCGGATCGACCTCCGGCAGAAAGTCCTTGACAACAATGGCCTCCGCCGGGCACTCGCGCTGGCACTTCATGCAGCCGATGCAGCCGGCCTTGCACATTTTCGTGACAGACGCGCCCTTGTCGCGGCTGCGGCAGGCCGGATGGATGCGCAGGCTCTCCGGGATCAGGCTGATGATGCTTTTGGGGCAGGCCTCCACACAGGCGCCGCAGCCGACACACTTGCTGCGATTTACCCGTGCGACGCCGTTGGCCAAATGCATTGCGTCAAAGCTGCAGACCCTCACACAGTTGCCCATGCCGATGCAGGCAAAGGTGCAGAGCTTGTTGCTTTTGCCGCCGAAGAGCATCGCGGCGCGGCAGTCTCGCGGGCCGGAGTAGTTGAAGCGCGGCTCCGCAATCCCATCACCGCCTGAACAGGCGACAAAAGCCACCTTCTTTTCCGCCGCATCATTGACAACGCCCATAATCTGCGCGATTTGGTCGTGAACCTCCGGGTCGACGACCACGCACTTATTGCCGGGCGCTTCGCCCTTTGCCACCGCCGCCGCATAGCCGTCACAGCCGGGATAGCCGCAGCCTCCGCAGTTAGCGCCGGCAAGGCACTCTCGCACCGCCGCCTGCCTGGGATCGACTTCCACGTGGAAGACCTTCGCCGCCAGAGCGAGGATCAGTCCGAAGATCGCGCCGAGGGCGCCAAGGACAAGGACAGCATATAAAATCGTCATGTTCCCTCCGCCCCCTCTCAGAAAATCTTCATCCCGCTAAAGCCCATAAAGGCCAGCGCCAGCAGTCCCGCCGTCACGAGACTGATCGGGAAGCCCTTAAAGCTCTCGGGATACTCGGAAAACTCGATGCGCTCGCGCATGCTGGCAAACAGTACGATCGCCAGCATGAAGCCCAGACCGCCCGTGATGCCATGGACGACAGCCTCGATGAAGTTATAGTCCTCCTGCACATTCAGCAGTACCACGCCGAGTACCGCGCAGTTGGTGGTGATCAGCGGCAGATAGATACCGAGCGCAGCATACAGCGAGGGTACCATCTTTTTGAGAAACATCTCCACAAACTGCACCAGCGCGGCAATAACCAGAATAAAAGCCAGAGTCTGCAGAAAGCCGAGACCAAGCGCCACCAGCAGCATGTTGACAACGTAGCAGATCGCCGAGGCGATCCCCATCACGAACACGACCGCGAGACCCATGCCGGCAGCCGTCTCCACCTTGTTGGAGCAGCCGAGGAAGGGACAGCAGCCCAAAAACTGCGAGAAAATAAAGTTGTTGATGAGGATCGCGCCGAGGGAGATCGAAAGAAGCCTGGTCAGCTGTTCCATCATGCCTCACTCGCCTCCTCTTTTTTCAGCTTTTTTGCAGCCTTTTCTTTTTTCTCCGCGCTCTTTTTCAGCGCGTACTGCATCGCCGCAAACAGAAAGCCCAGCGTCAAAAAGCCGCCGACCGGGAGCGTCAGAATGCCCGCACCGAATTCCTCGGGAAAAATCCGAATACCGGCGCCGGTGCCATCGAGCGTCAGGCCGCGCGCAAGATCGATCAAACCCCCGCCAAAACGGCCGCTGCCCAAAAGCTCACGGATCACGCTCATGGCGACCAGCACCACCGTATAGCCCAGGCCCTGCGTCACACCGTCGACGAAGGAGGCAGCCACGGTGTTTTTCTGGCAAAAGGCCTCGGCGCGGCCGATGATGATGCAGTTGACGACGATCAGCGGAATAAACACGCCGAGCGAGGCGCTGAGCGCCGGGATAAACGCCTGCAGCAGCAGATCGACGATGGTAACAAAGCCCGCAATCACCACTACGAAGATCGCCAGACGAATCTCGCCGGGGATAATCTTGCGGATGGCCGAGACGACGACGTTGCAGGCTGTCAGGATAATCAGCACGGAAAGACCCATGCCGATACCGTTAAAGAGCGAGGTGGTGATCGCCATCGTGGCGCACATGCCAAGCTGCTGCACCAGGATGGGGTTATTCGTAATCACGCCCTCTTTGAGCTGTTTTCTAAAGTTCATAGCGCTCCCTCCTTATGCCAGATCCCGCACGGCCAAAATAGCCGCCAGAGTCGCATTGGTCACGCTGCGGGAGGTGATGGTCGCGCCGGAGAGCGCATCGATCGCGCCTCCCTCTCTCGTCAGGGCAATGCTTTCATCCTGTCCCTTGAACTGCGCGCGGAAATTGACGCCGACCTCCGCCGTGCTTGCGGCATTCGCTCCCAAGCCTGAGGTCTCCGCGTGCCGGGTGATCGAAATCCCCGTGCATTGGAACAAGAGATTCACGCCGACGACCATCGTGATATTGCCCTGTGCGCCGGAAACCTCCGTTTCAACGACATAGCCCTTGCCGTTATTGGCACGAGAGATACACAGAATCTTCACCTTTTGCCCGTTGGCGCTGACCGTAAATGCTTGATCGCACAGCGTCTCATAGCCCTCGCTCGACGCCAGCACAGCGCCGTAGGCCGCCGCGGTCTTTTGCGCCTGCAGCTCGTCAATGCGACGGTAAGTCAGCTCATTGACCACGCCAAGTACCGCCGCCACGATCGCGCAAATCAAAAACAGCACCAGACTGAGCTTCCACACATTTTTCATGCGTCTGCGCCCCCCTTCGCCGCTTTTTTCGCCGCTTTTTTCGCCGCCTTCTCTGCTGCAACGTCCTCTGCGCTCACGCCGAATTGACGGCGCCGGAAGCCCTTGTCAATCGCCCAGGCGCAGATGTTCATCAGCAAAATGGCATAGGTCACGCCCTCCGGGTAGGCGCCGAAATAGCGGAGCAGCACCGTGATCGCGCCGCAGCCGAAGCCGTAGAGCAGCTGGCCGCCCAGCGTCACGGGGCTTGTCGCGTAGTCGGTCGCCATAAAGATGGCCGTCAGCAGCAGCGCGCCGCTCGCGAGGTTATAGGCCATAAACTCCATACGGCCATAGCCCTTGTGGCCAAAAATCAGCGTCAGAAGCGCCACCGTTGCGATAAAGGAGACGGGGATGCGCCAGGAAATCACCTTGCGCGCGATCAGATAGAGGCCGCCGAGCAGCAGCGCCAGCGCGCAGATCTCGCCCATCGCGCCGGGGCGCATACCCAGCAGCATCGAACGCAGATTGTAATAAGCAGGCATCGCTTCTCCGGCCTTGAGATAGCTCAAGGGCGTTGCCGCAGATATGCCGTCTATCTCTTTCAATAGCGAGTGCGGCACGGGAAACTGCCCCATCAGCATCGTATAGGAGGCCAGCAAAAACGCGCGCGCAGCCAGCGCGGGATTCAAAAAGTTCTTGCCGAGACCGCCGTAGAGCTGCTTGACAACGACGATAGCGAAGAAGCTTCCGATCACGGGCAGCCACAAGGGCGCCGCGGGCGGCATCGTCAAGGCGATCAGCAGACCCGTCAGCGCCGCGGACAGATCGCCGATGCTCGCGCTCTTTTTCAAAAGCCGCCGATAGCCCCATTCAAAGAAGACCGCCGAGGCGACGGACACGCCGATCATCAGCAGACAGTAAAAGCCAAACTGCCATACCGCCACGCCGACCGCCGGCAGCAGCGCGAGGATCACGTCCAGCATCAGCCGACGGGTGTCTGTTTTTGCGCGTACCTGCGGCTGATAGGCCACATCCAGCACGATCCGCTCTTTGGGATCAAAGACATATTCGCTCATCCGGCGCTCTCCTCCCTTCGTGCCGCGGCTTCCGCCCGCGCCTTTTCGTTGGCGGCCTTGGCCTGGAACATCAGCTTGGCCGTCTTGAAGGCGTGGGTCAGCGGCATGCGTGCCGGACAGTTATAGGCGCAGCTGCCGCACTCAAAGCAGTCGGTAATGTGGTATTTCGCCATGTTCTCGTAGTCGCCCTTGCTGTAGTACATGTACATGAACACGGGCTCAAGGTGCATCGGACAGACCGTCAGGCACTTGCCGCAGCGGATGCAGCTCGGCTCCTCGATGTTTTTGTCCTCTTTCTCGGTGAAAAACAGCACGCCCGCCGTGCCCTTGATGTTGGGCGCGTCAAAGCTCGTCGCACAGATGCCCATCATCGGCCCGCCCAGCACGATCTTGCGCGGGCGCTTGACAAAGCCGCCGCACTGCTCGGCGAGATAACCAAAGGGCGTGCCCACGCGCGTCAGCGCGTTGACCGGGGCTTTCATCGCGCTGCCCGCCACGGTAACGATGCGCTGGATGACCGGCTTTCCTATGTAACAGGCCTGATAGACCGCAAAGCAGGTGCGCGTGCTGACGACGTTTGCGCCCACGCCGGAGGGAATGCCGCCGGGCTTGACCTCGCGTCCGGTGATCGCCTTGACCTGCATTTTCTCCGCGCCCTGTGGATATTTGACCTCCTCCGGCACGATCTCGACGCCGTACTGCTCCGGGTGGAAGGAATTGAGCAGGTCAATGGCGTCCTGCTTGTTCTTCTCAATGCCGTAGTAGGCCTTGTCCAGACCGCCGGCAATGCGCACCAGCTCGATGCCCTTCAGCAGCTCCTCCGGGTGCGCGAGCATGGTCAGATGGTCGCCGTTGAGATAGGGCTCGCACTCGGCGCCGTTGATGATGAGCTTATCGACCTTGCCAATGCCGCCGCGGATTTTGAAGCTCGTAGGAAACATTGCCCCGCCCATACCGACAACGCCGGCCTCTCGGATGCGCTCGAGGATAGCCTCGGGCTCTCTGAGCTGCTCCGGCGTCATGGGCGCAAGCTCCGTGCAGGGCGTGTCCAGATAATCATTCTCAATCACGACGGACATCACCATGTCACCCAGCGGATGCGGGCGCGGCTCCACGGCTACGACCGTTCCGGAGACCGAGGCGTGTACCGGCGCAGAAACCGGAGCCGGATTTTCCCCGATTTTCTGTCCCATTGTCACCTTTTCGCCCTTCTGTACAAGCGGGCGGTTCGGCGCACCGATATGTTGGATCATGGGGATGACGACCTGCGGAGGCGGCTTGATCACGGTCACCGGAACTTCCGGCGCCTTGCAATAGTCGGGGTGCACGCCCCCGTGAAAGGAATGTGCCATACGCTTCACCTCACCTTTTTTACCCCCTTATCATAGCATAGTCGCGCCTTGTCTGTCCAGCGATTTTCCGCCGTTTTTTCGTCATTTTCAATAGATAAGTTTCTGACAATCCCGTTATCTTTTTGTCAATTGCACAAAACCGCTCTTTCAGATACAAACAAACGCTGTGCATCCCGTTTTCGGGCAGCACAGCGTTTGCTGATACTTGTTGATGGTTTATAGTCTATCCTCTTCCAGGCGATGGATCTTATTGTGAAGCAAAATGCTCTGAACAATCAACAGCGCGCCCAGCGCCGCGCTGACAATGGCAAGAACAATGACAACGGCGGGCTTTTTCTCTTTCACCGTTCTCTGCGCCGTGAGCTCGTTGGTTTTGACCGCTTCCTCGACCGTAAGGCTCATCGGCATCTCATAGGACACGCCATTGCCGTCGTTGTCCTCCGCGGAAACGATAAGCGTTCCGTCAAAGCTGCCGAGCGCATCCTTTGGCGCGGTGACGGTAAGCTGCGCCTGTTTGGTTTCGCCGGGCTGGATCGTACCGACGAGCACACTCTGCCGCTCGGTGATCCCCGGCAGACAGATCGTGACCATAGCATTCCGGACTTCCGCTTTTCCCATGTTCATGAGCGGCAGCGAGGCGGTGATCGAATCCCCGGCCACGACGCTGTTTGCCATACGCAGACCGCCCTGCTCCAGACGGATTTCCTGCCGCACAGTCACCGTGTAGCACAAGGAGAGCCTGATATCCTCCCCCAGGGACTGGCCGCTGAAATCCAAGCGCAGGCTATGCGGCGTGACCCTTGCGCCGGCCAGAACCGTCACCGGAAACGACAGTTCCCTGCTCTCGCCCGGCTTCAGATCGCCAACAGCAACGGTGTCCAGTCCTTGCGGAAGAACATCCCCGCTGGGGTCGCTCACCGTCAGCAAAAGATTCTCATAGCCGACACGCTGTCCGGGGTTTGTGATCGTCAGAGCCAGCAGTCCATCCTCCCCGATGGACAAAGCGGAGCCGGCGTCTGCAATCGCAAGCTGCAAGGGCTCCTTGTTTGGCATGCCGTCGCGGATGGGAATGACAAGCGGAATCTCGGCTTTGCGCTCCCCACCGTCCGCGTCTTTACCGACAAGCAGAACCTTGCAGGGATAATCGCCGTTCACGCGGTCAGAAAACAGGGCGAGAGAAAAACGCAGCGCCCAAAGCTCGTCCTCCACGCGCTGGACTTTGGCGCTCATGTTCTGCGCTTTAAAAGGCGAGATCGTCTCGTCTTGTACAAGCAGCTGCGCGCTGAGCTCGCTCACAGCCTTGTCTGCTCGGATTGGCAGCACCAGATTCATGCGATCCCATGAGACGCTCGGCTCATAGCCCTGCAGCCACGAGCGGCTCATGTCGTTGAAAACGGCGTGTTCGTCAATAGTAAAGCTGTCTGTTCCCTCCGCGAAAACGCCGGGGATCATGGATGCAAGCAGCACAGCCAGCAGAACAACGACTGTCATTCTGAGCAAAGCCACGCAGCGGCGCTGTCGAAGAACTTTATTCATTTCTCTTTCCTTTCCCTTTTACAATTCTTTGTCCCTGCAAAAGCATGTCATTGCGAGCGAAGCCGCGCAGCGGCGCTGTCGAAGAATCTTATTCGTTTCAAGGAATAGATCCTTCGACTTCGCTGCGCTCCGCTCAGGATGACAGCTTGCTTTACAGATCCCGAATATTTTCTACGATGCTCCGATCCAGCACGGTCTTCAGTCGAACACGCAGCCCTGCCAGGCAACACAGCGCGCAAAGCAAGCCCAGAACAACCATACCGCCAACAATAACCGACATATTAGCCTTGACATTCACCATGGAGGAATGTATCCATAATGCGACGGCGATATACAGCGCAATGGCCAGCACGGTTCCGGCGGCCGTTGTCAGGATTGTGGGCAGGCGGTAGACCTCCTGCAAGGCCTTCTCGTCCGCACCCACGGCACGGAGCGTACCGATCATACGGGCGTCCGCGCGGATGCGCCGCGAAGTTCCACTTACCTGCATGGCGACCGCCACCGTGAAAAACAGCAGCATCATACCACCGAAAAGCAAGAACACGGCACGAATGGATTCCTTTTCCTCTCGCCACCATTGCAGCCCATTGCGCAATTCCATGTTGCCGCGCATGGCGATCCGTCCGATTTGCTCTTCCAGCGCCCGTTCAGTCTCCATATCCACATCGCCCGTCAGATAAATCGAAACCTCATTCAAATGAGCCAGCTCAAAGCCCATTGCCGCTGCGCCCTTCTCCGTTGTCAGCAAACATAGCTCGGTCGGATAGCTGAGCGGCGTGCCCGTGAGTACAGCGCCCACCGTCGGCGCTGCGTTCCGGCGCTTCATCCGGGAAAAGGCGGTCAAATAGCTGTTGTAATCGTTTTCGTCGCCTGGAAACCCTCCGTCGTAGAGCAGCTGCGTCAGCTCCAGCGTCATCCCGGCATGAAACCAGTCGTTTTCCAGCACCGCCATCTGTCTTCCCGGCAGGCGTTCGTCGGTCGTGGCGACATATCGCAGCCCTTCCAAATCTCCGGTATCTTTGATATAAAGCTTCGGCGCATAGACCAGAATCTGCTCTCCGGCATCGATCGCGGCAAGATCCACCTTGCCCTCAGCGATTCGGTCAGAATCGTCCGCGTTCTCCAAATCTGCGACACGCAACCTAATTCGTACCGGCTTTCCCGACAAAGAGAACGCGTCCTGCGCCGCGCGCATTTTCTGATATACGGCATAGCTGTTCCATGCCTCCAAGGACGCCGGATCATTGTCCATCGAGGGCTCCGGATCGCTTTCCTCTCGCAGAAGATATCTTCCGCCCATTGCGTCGAGCACAGCCTCCGCATCCGCTCCCTGCGCGGCGCCGACGCCGGTCAGATAGCTTGGAAGCGCAGCATCGGGCAGCTGAAGCATAACGATGCATTCGCCCTCAATCGACGCCTCTTCCACATACGGCGTCGCGCGAAGCTGGGCTAAATCCCCGTCGCTGAGAGTTTCTTTTGATTTCGAGTCGGCAAAATGATACATCAACTGCCCGGCAAATTCGTCGCGGTCGTAGGTCGTACGGTAAAGCTTGAACGCTACGGGGCGGCTGCGGGCCAATTCACCCACCGCGTCATAGACGATCTCCCCCACCAGCGCTGCGCACAGCAAAGAGGCCACGACCATCAGCATAGCTCCCACCTGCCGCCAGGGATGCAGCCGCAACTGTCGTCCGGCGATCAGTCTGGTGGACGGAAAGCTGCTGCGGCTTTTGAAAGCTCTCGCCCTGCGAAGCATCGCGGTGTCGCGCAGCACGCCCATGGGCAGCTGTCGCGAGGCGCGCCAGAGCGGCAGCGCCGAGGACAGGAAAACACAAACCAATGACACCACCGCAACAGGCAGCAACAGCCAAATGGGCGCCGCAAAGTACATTTGCTCCGATTGGATTCGGCAAAGCAGCCACACGGCGGCAAGGCCAAGGCCAAAGCCCAAAGGCAGCGCAATAGCACTCAGAAGCCAGGCATCGCGCCCGAAAATGCGCCGGATCTGCCGCCGGGTCGCGCCGACAGCCCGCAGCATGCCGATCTCCTCGGTTTTGGCGGCAAGCACGCTCTCCATCGCCGAGGCGATTCCGATGCCGGTGCACAAGAGCAGGGACGCGCCCAAAATCAGCATCATGCCCATCCCGCCGACGAACACACTCCGATCATAGTCGGCGGGGTCTTCCGATCTGACCTGTCCCTCCGCCCGGCTGACCGCCAGAACGACAGCATTTTCCAGCGAGTGATGCTCGCAAACCTTCGTATAATTGACCAGCGGAGCGTATTCCGCCACGCGGTGGATCGCCGGGCGTCCATCGGAAAAACGCTCCTCCGGCGAAACGATCACAGACGGCCATCGCATCTCACGCCCCAGAGACCAATACCAGTTTTCTCCGTTGAGATTTCCGGACTGTTCGTTCAAAAATCCGACGATGGTGAAGCTGCGCTCGATTTCCGTTCCGTCCACAGGCTGGATTTTCCAGGTCACCGTATCGCCAATCCCAGCCTCCAGGCGCAGCTTTTCCAGCGCGCTTTTTTCAATGGCGACCTCGCCCGCCTTTTCCGGCAGCCGGCCCTCCCGGCAACCCTGGTTTATGATCTGTGCGCCGCTGTCGTCGGCATATCCCAGGCAGACGCCGCTGTCCTTAACTGCGGCAAGAACAACGACACGGCCAAGATTTAAGAACAGGCCGCTCTGACGAAGCTGCTCGTCGGTCAGATCCGGCTCGTCGTAAATGACGCAGTCCGTATCGCCGACCATGCGACGGATGTGCTGCTGCAGAGAATCAAAAATGCCATAACAGAAAACGCTGACTGCCGTCGCGAAAAACACCGCCAGCACGATCCCGACGGCTAAGCTGATGTAAGTTTTGCGATTGGCACGGATGGAGGCCGCGGAAATGCGGTTCAGGGTCAAGCGTTTCATAGCTTCACCGCCCCGCTATCCTCGACTACCTGGCCGTCCTCCAGACGGATTACGCGCTCAGCCTGTTCCGCCACAGTGATATCATGCGTGACCATGATAAGCGTGATTCCCAACTCTTTGCCAACGGTACGCATGAGGGACAGTACCTCGCGCCCGGTCTTGCCGTCCAGATTGCCAGTGGGCTCGTCGGCGAAGAGGATGGCAGGCTTGTTGGCCAGCGCGCGGGCAATGCACACGCGCTGCTGCTGGCCGCCGCTCATGGCGCCGGGCAGATGGGAGAGACGATCCTCAATGCCCAGCAGCTCAATCAGATGGCCGATGTGCGCCTCGTCCGGGCTGCGTCCGTCCAGCATCACGGGCAAAAGGATGTTTTCCTGCGCCGTCAGTTCCCGGACAAGGTTATAGCTCTGGAACACGAAACCGAAGCGGCGACGGCGCAGCACCGAAAGCTGATTGTCGTTGTAGGAAAAGAGATTCTTTCCTTGATAGATGACCTGCCCACTGGTCGGCCTGTCCAGCCCGCTCAAAAGATGCAGAAGCGTGGATTTGCCGCTGCCGGATTTGCCGGTAATCGCGGTAAAGGAGCCCTGCTCAAAGGCGAGGCTCACTTCCTGCAGCGCATGAACGGGCGCGGCGGCGCTGCCATAGGTCTTGGTTAGTTTTTCACAGCTGATAATGTTCATTTTGTTCTCCTTATGATAACAACCAAAGAGCGATTTTGCCCTTTGGCTGTATCATACAAGGTCAATCTTACTTTTCGGTGACTTTAACCTTACGTTTTCGTAAGGATTCCACCCCTGTCATCCTGAGCGGAGCCGCAAACGCGGCGCAGTCGAAGGATCCTATCTCCAATCCTCACTCAAATCCTTCCAAGCGGGATTTTGGCTTTCCACGAGAGCGTTTTTCTTTTCTCGCCGCCAGCCCTTGAGTTGCTTTTCTCTTGCAAGAGCAGCTTTGATGTCGCCTGTCTCCTCGACATAAACGAGCTTATGGATATTGTATCTTTGGGTAAAACCGCCTGCCAACTGATTCTTATGCTCATATATACGGCGTACTAAATCATTGGTTACGCCGATATACATGACTTTATTGTTCCAATTAGTCAAAATGTAAATGTAATAATAGTTCATGGTTAAGATCCTTCGACTCCGCTTCGCTTCGCTCAGGATGACAAAAGCGCCGGATTATGTCTTTCCGCTCAGGATGACAAAGGCGCCGGATTATGTCTTTCCGCTCAGGATGACAAAGGCGCCGGATTATGTTTCTGTCAAATCCAAAATCGGGATCTCCATGTTTATCCGCAGGCCGTTCTTTCCGTTCTCGGCGCGAACCGATCCATGGTGTCGGTAAACGATCTCTTTCACAATGGCAAGCCCCAGGCCGGAGCCGCTTTGCGCCTGATCCTCCGCGCGGTAGAAGCGCTCAAACAGCTGCGGCAGATCTTTCTCCCGCACACCGCCGCCGTTATCCTCAACAGAGCAATAGAAGGTGTGCTCTGTCTGTTCCATTCTAACCCATATTTGACCATCCTCCGCTGTGTGCTCACAGGCGTTTTTGAGGAGGTTTTGAAACGCCTCGCCCAGCCATTTTTCGTCACAACGGATTAGAGCGTCACCCTCGACAGAAAGCTGCTTGCCCGGCCAAAGGGCGCGCAGCTCGTCCCAACTGCCCTCGATCAGCGGGCGGATCGGATGCTCGGCATAGGTAAAATCATACCCGTCTGCGCAGAGCTTTTCCAGCCGCAGGAGGCTGCCGATCAGCCTTTCCATGCGCTCAATTTGGCCGAGCTCTTCGGCCATGTGTGCGCTCTCGTCCATTTCCACGAACAGGCGCAGGGAGGCAAGGGGCGTCTTGAGCTGATGGGAAATGTCCGCCGTGAGGGAGCTGGTACGCTCGTTTTCCTCTCGCAGCCGCTCCGTCAGTACAGCGATCCGGTTTTCCAGCTCCGAGGCGGCGTTTTCCACCGGCGCTATGGCGTCCTCCCGCAGGGAAAAGGGCGCAGGAATCCCTCCGCGACTTAAATATTCTTCCATACGCTCGCTCAGACGACGCAGGCGCATTCTTTGCAGCACGAGCTTGACAGCCAATGCGATCACAACGAGCAGGAGAATACTTTCGATTACTGTTCTGACCATTGATACCCCACTCCCCGGATCGTCTTGATGTGCGCCGCGCCGATCTTCTCGCGCAGGCGGCTCATGTGAACGGACAGGGTGTTGTCATCAATAAACTTGCTCCCGTCGTCCCACAGAAGCTCCAGCAGCAGGTTCCGAGGCACAACGCCCCGGCGCTCTATCAGCAGCTTGACGATCTTGTACTCCGTCAGCGTCAGGGGCAGCGGCGCGCCGTCCTTGACGATCTGCATTTTGCTCTCGTCTACAATAAAGCTGTCGCGCTGGATGGTCTGTCTCACAGGATTTCGCAGCAGCACGCGCACACGGGAAAGCAGCTCCTGCATCCGAAAGGGCTTGGTCACATAGTCGTTCCCGCCGGAATCCAACGCCCGTACCACGTCCAGTTCCTCGTCCTTCGCGGTGAGGAACAGGATCGGGCGCTGTTCGCCGCGCTCACGCCAGAAGCGGCAGAGACCGACGCCGTCTCCGTCCGGCAAGCCCACGTCCAGCACGACAGCCTGCACTTGTCCGTCAAGCTTTTCCTTTGCCTCGCGAACAGACGCGGCCTCGACCACGCGGTAGCCTTCTCGCGTAAACAGCTCTGTCAAAGCGCCGCGCAAAACCGCGTCGTCCTCGACCAGCAAAATCACAGTGTTCATATCATTTCCCCTTGACAGCACAAGAAAAGCGGCATGACCGCAATCATGCCGCCTCCTGTACATATTTGTTTCTTGCCTCAGATCAGATTCTCATGCAGACGTCCCAGGCGCGCCAGATGACGGTGCGCAGGTTGCCGATGGCGACGCAGTCGCCCACGCGGTGGACGTGAGGCCCCTTCTCGCCCAGCGGCGCGGGAATGAAGCCGACGCCGTTGATAACCGCGTCGCACTCGACCTTGATCTCGCCCTCGGGCGTCTTGACGATGGCGTAGCCGTCGCCGATCTCGGTCACCGTGCTGTGCAGATACACCGGCACCTTGTGGTACTCCATCGCGTCGCGCAGGAAGGAAGTGTTGGCCAGACAAGTCGCCTGTGCGGCTACGAGGTCGTTGCCATACTCAACAATGATCGGGTGCTTGCCCTTGAGGATCAAATCGTAGGCTGCCTCGCAGGAGGACTGACCGCCGCCGAGGAAGAGGATCTTGTCGCCCTTGACCGCCTTCTCGCGCAGGAGCTGGCGGAAGGTATAGGTCTTGTCAAAGCCCGGAATCGAGGGCAGCGTGCGCGGCACGGAGCCGGTGCAGACGATGACCTCGTCGAAGTTGCGCAGGATGACGTTCAGATCGTTGACCTCGGTGTTGTAGCGGATCTCCACGCCGGCCTTGTCGATCTCATTTCTGTACCAGCGCAGCAGGTCCTTGTCGTTTTCCTTGAAGCTCATGGCAGAGGCCGTGAGGAACAGACCGCCCAGCTGATCTTCTTTTTCAAAGATCACGGGCTTGTGACCGCGCCGGGTCAGCACCAGCGCACACTCCATGCCGCCGACGCCGCCGCCGATGATCGCAACCTTCTTCGGCGTCTTGGTGGGAACAATCTTATAGCGCTTGTGCTGCATCGTGGGCGGGTTGAGCGCACAGCGTCCCAGATGCAGCGAGTCGCCCAGGGACTGCAGGTTCTCGGTGCCCTCATACTTGGAGAAGTTGAAGCAGCCGTTGTGGCAGCGGATGCAGGGACGGATCTCGTCCTCGCGTCCGGTTTTGATCTTGGTGACCCAGTTCTCGTCGACCAGGTTCTGGCGCGCGATGGCAACCGCGTCCAGACGGCCCGCAGCGATTTCCTCGGCGGCCTTGACCGGGTCCATACGACCGGCGCAGGCGACGGGGATGTCGATGAACTGGCGGATATGTTCGACGTCTGCAAGGTTGCAGTTGTCGGGCATGTACTGAGGCGGATGCGCCCAGTACCAGGCGTCGTAGGTGCCGTTGTCGCAGTTGAGGAAGGCGTAACCGGCGTCCTGCAGGATCTTGACGGCCTTTTCGGACTCGGCCATATCGCGCCCGAACTCCTCAAATTCCTCATAAGGCATCGCGCCCTTGCGCCAGCCCTTGGTGCAGGAGCGGACGGAGTAGCGCAGAGAGACCGGGAAGTCGTCGCCCGCCTGCTTGTGGATCTCCTGAACGATCTCGGTGGCGAAGCGCAGACGGTTTTCCAGCGAGCCGCCGTACTGGTCGGTACGGAAGTTCATGTTGGCGATGGCAAACTGGTCAAGGTTATAGCCCTCATGCACCGCGTGGATCTCCACGCCGTCCACCCCGGCCTCGCGCAGCTTTTTCGCGGTCGCGCCGAAATGCCAGACCATCTCCTGAATTTCCTCCACCGTGAAAGGGCGGGACATCAGATTGTCCGCCCAGCGGTTCGGCGTCTCAGAGGCGGAGGCGCAGCTGTACTGCACGTCGACAATAGGGCTGGCCAGCTTGTTGAGCAGCTTGTTGCGGCCGAGCGCGGCCATCCAGGGCGTAACTGCCATCGAACGGCCAAAGCCGCCGGCGAGCTGAATAAAGAGCTTGCTGCCGGTTTTGTGGTACTCGTCCATATAGGGCTTGAGCACACGGTACATCTGGCGGTTCTGATCCAACCACTTTCTGCCCATGGTGTCACGAATGACCTGCATGCCGGGCAGAACCAGACCGACGCCGTCCTTGGCGCGCTGGAGCAGGAAGTGCGCGCCCTCTTCGTCAAAGTGCGAGGGCTCCAGCCAGCCAAACAGCGTGGTGCCGCCCATCGAGCACTGCACGATGCGGTTCGGGATCTCCACCGAGCCGATTTTGAACGGAGTAAACAGAGCTTCATATTTTGGATTCATAATTGTACTCCTTTTCGTTTTGTATCCGGTTTCTGTGCTTTTTGCGCTCAGGGCAGAAGCGCCTTGACAAAGTGGATCGGCCAAGCCAGCAGGTCGCCCAGCAAATTCACCTTTTCCAGAATGGCCAGATAGGTGTCTTCCCCGAGGACCTCAAAAAGCTTGTCCTGCGCCGCTTCGGTCTTCAACAGCTTGGCGATGCCGTAGCCGATCCCGCCGAGGCAGACCAGAACCAGCAGCTTCTTTACTTTCTTCTTAATTTTTTTCATATGAGAATCCTCCTGCCATATTTTTGTTGCTTTTGCAAAAATTATCGTAAATATTATAGCTATTTTTTGTTGTTTCGTCAATCCCTGTTTTCCTGTTTTCCTGTTTTCCAACACGCCGGGCAAAAGTGTATAACAATAGCGACGGGAAAAGCATCCCGTCGCTATAAAAAGACGTTTATTGCTCGGCCGGTTCAAAATCCTCGCGCGAATGCTTGCAGATCGGGCAGACGTAGTCGGCGGACAGCTCGCCCTCGCAGGGCTCGAAGTGGCCGCAGATCTTGCAAAGATAGCCCTTCTGCTTCTGCGTCTGGGGCGGAACGACGTGCTCGAACTCCTCCTTGCCGTGCTTGCACAGCGGGCAGACAAAGTCCTCCGGCAGCTCCGCGCCCTCGTGGACATAGCCGCAGACCTTGCAGACCCAGCACTCCTTCTGCTCGGGCGCGGGGTTTTTCTTGGGCTTGATATGCGCGTGGTAGTAGGCGTAGGTGCAGCTCTTGCCGTCGGAGACGAGCTTGGCCTCAACGACGTTTGCGATAAACAGGATCTGCGTGTCGAGATCGCGTACGTCGATGACCTCGCAGGCGAGAACGGCGTTCGTGTACTTGGGAATATAGCGGATGCCGTTCGAGAGGCGATCGTCGCGCTCGCAGTCGGCAAACTTGTCCACGTCGCGACCGCTCTGGAAGCCGAAGTGCTGGAAGACGCTGTAAGGCGTGTCCTCGGTAAGGATGGAGAGGTTGAACTTTCCTGCCTTCATGACCATGTCGCAGGTGTGATTTTGCTTGATGCAGGAAATGGTGATCTTCTTCGGATCGCCCGCAGCGACCTGTCCCGCGGTATTGATGATGCAGCCGTAGTCCTTGCCGTCCACACGGGTAGTCAGCACCTCGACGCCATAGCTGAAGCGGTTAAAGACCGCGTTGTCGACGCTCAGCGCCTCGCTCGGCGTATCGGCAGTTACAGCCACCGTCGCAACGGGCTTGGGCGCAAGCTCGGCGGCAATGGTGTCGGCCAGCGCGTCCAGCTCGCTCAGCTGGCTCTCGCTCAGCGCCGACTTGAGCGTCACATCCTCGCCGAGGTAGCTCGTGTTCTTCAGCCCGGAAAGAATCTCGCGCATGATCTTGCCGCTGTTGGGCGCCCAGCTGCCGTTTTCGATCAGCGCAATCTTGCGCCCCTGCAGGTTGTGGTTGGCGATATCATGCAGCAGGTTCTCCATCGTCACAAAGACGCCAGCATTGTACGTAGTCGCCGCAAAGACCAGATGGCTGCAGCGGAAGGCGTCGGACAGAATGTAGCTGGCCGGGATGACGGAGGTGTCTCGCATGCGCACGCGCACGCCGCGCTCGTTGAGCTTGACCGCCAGGATATTGGCGGCGTTTTCGGTATGTCCGTAGACCGAGGCGTAGGCGATCAGCACGCTCTTCTCCTCGGGCGTATAGCTCGACCAGAGCAGATACTTTTCCAGAAAATCGCCGAAATGGCTGCGCCAGACAAAGCCGTGCAGCGGGCAGACGAGCTTGATCTCCAGCGCCGCGGCCTTTTTCAAAATCGCCTGCACCTGCGGCCCGTACTTGCCGACAATGTTCGTGTAGTAGCGCCGCGCCTCGTCCAGATGCTCGGCAAAGAAATCGGTCTCATCGGCAAAGAGGCGGCCGTTGAGCGCGCCGAAGCTGCCGAAGGCGTCCGCCGTGAACAGGATCTTGTCGGTCAGGTCATAGCTCATCATGACCTCCGGCCAGTGCACCATCGGCGCCATGACGAAGGTCAGCGTGTGGCGGCCGGTCGAGAGCGTGTCGCCCTCCTTGACCGTCACGATACGCCCGGTCAGATCGACGGCGAAGAACTGCCCCAGCATGGTCTTGATCTTCTCATTGCAGACGACCTTGACCTCGGGATAGCGCGTCACAACGAGCTCCAGCGTCGCCGCGTGATCCGGCTCCATGTGGTGAACGACCAGATAGTCGAGCTTGCGCCCGCCAAGGCCGTAGGCCAGATTCTCCAAGAACACGCTGTAAACCGCCTTGTCCACGGTATCGAAGAGAACGGTCTTCTCATCGAGCAGCAGATAAGAGTTATAGGATACGCCGTCCGGCACACCGTAGACGCCCTCAAAGCAGGCCAGTCTGCGGTCGTCCGCGCCGACCCAGATCAGATCGTTTTGTACCTTTCTTGTGCAATGCATGATGTATCCCTCCAAACGATAGAAAATCAAAGGCTTGCTTGTTTGTAATTATAGTGCATTCGCCTCTGCCCCGCAAGTGCATTTTTCGTCTTTCTGCGGCATCCACAAGAATTCTTGATTTTTCCGGTTTTTCAAAAATTCTTCTTGACATTCCCTCCCCCGTCTGTTAATATACTCCTTGCGCATGGGGGTATAGCTCAGCTGGGAGAGCGCTTGAATGGCATTCAAGAGGTCAGCGGTTCGATCCCGCTTATCTCCACCAAAAGAAACAGTCATCCGGAAGGATGGCTGTTTTCTTTTAGTGTGGATCTGTTGGAAACCGCTGACCTCTTGCATTTCAATCATATCCGCCGAAGGCGGCTTTCCGGCGTTTACCGCCGGAAAGGTCAGCGGTTCGATCCCGCTTATCTCCACCAAAGCAAGATAATCCGAACCACATCTTCTTAATCGGAGATGGGTTCGGATTTTGCTTTTTCATTGATGATTTCCAATCCAGCCGCCAATACAGTAAGCTCAAACCAAAATAAAGATATGGAGGAAATCATCATGAAGAAACTATTATCCTGTGAGTTCAACATCGACACGGCCTGTGTCGAACTCAAGTACGAGGATGGGACACTGATCTCAATTAACTGCATTGCTGTCGAAAACGAGGTTGTTCGAAACATATGCGAGCGTTCAGAGTTGGATTATCTGATCTACAACGATCCTGTCGCCTATGCTGAGCTGGTATTGAACGGGGATGTTGAGGATTATCTGAGGCGGGTCACGGATTATCGGCCGCTGGACGAAAGAGAATAAGAAGCAACAGAGCGGGATGCTGTATAGATTGCAGCATCTCGCCTGTTTTCCAGTTATCACTTATTGTTTACACTTCAAATTCACAAAAAGTTTCCAGAGAAAAATCGTACGATTCTATTGCTAAAATCGTACGATTGGCATATAATATAGATGAACCCAATCTTGACGAAAAGGAGGAGTCCTATATGTCCATTACCGCAACAGAGTTGAAGCAGAACCTAAGCAAGTATCTCTTGATGGCGGAGCGGGAGGATGTATTCATCACCCGAAATGGCAAAGTCGTTGCCAAGCTCACAAATCCTTATCAGGACAGAGTTGACATGGCAAAATCTTTGTTCGGCATCATCCCCGGCGACATGACCATTGAGCAGGCACATAGGGAGCGGTTAGAGACGGTATGAATGTTCTGATTGATACCTGTATCATCATTGACGCGCTGCAAAGTAGAGATCCGTTCAATAAAGACGCCGAGGCTTTATTCCTGTCTGTAGCGAATCGGCGGTGTGTGGGGTTCCTCACCGCCAATTCCATAACGGATATATATTACCTGATGCACAAGGCACTGCACAGTGCTGAAGAGACGAAGAAGGTTCTCGGCGTCCTGTTCAACTTGTTTGAAATCCTGGACACCTGTGGAATCGACTGTCGGAGGGCGCTGACAAGCGACATTTCCGACTATGAGGATGCGGTGATGATCGAAGCTGCGGTCCGCGCCGAGATCGACTGCATCGTTACGCGCAATCTCAAGGATTATGCAGGCGCTCCTATACCGGTATATTCTCCCTCGCAGTTCGTTGAACTCCTGTACGATGACGAAGATTGATTCATCTATCCAGTAGCGTAGGTGAAACGGCAAGACGTGTAGACAAAGCTCAGATCCAACGCCACGTCCAGCTTCCGCAGAAAGTGATCCTCCGGCACCAAATCTTCAATCGTCACCATGTGCAGCTTCAGTTGTAGCATTCCCATCATCTCCGCCGTTTTTCTTTATTCTACCATAGCCCACTCCTTTTGCATACTTTGTCAACA
>JAFWVV010000039.1 GCA_017518225.1 Oscillospiraceae bacterium
GGGCTCCGACATGGTCTGTGTCCTGGTGGGATATAAAGATTTGCCGTATAGAGGCCGGGTCAATATCCAGCCAGCTCATTTTCTCCTTCAGCCGTTCATAGTTATATCCGGCGTCGATCATGATCGTAGTGCCGTTTTTCGTGTAGAAAAAGATGTTTGCGACCCACTCCCGTACGCAGGCTGTATGCTCGTCGATCCAGCCTGTGTTCAGCGGTTTGAAAATCGCCTTCCCGCGAAACAGCAGGCTCATGCTCCTTTTCTGGTTTTCAGAATCTTTTCTCGCCATATCCGTCCCTCCACACCGTACTCTATTAAAGATCATTATTATTTCATTTATATTCTATATACAGCAATCGGTTAGCTTTGTCTAACACTGGTTCAAAAAAAGAAAGCTTCCCTCATGCTTCAAGCTCGAACGCTGTTTGCCGAAACTTATTTGAAACAATAGCGGAAAGTTAGTTCGGTCTAACTGCATGCTATTATATTACAAATCTCTCAGAAATCAAGCCTCAAAAGCAGAAGCCGCCGACAAATTTTGCTGATGGCGTTCCTTTGCCTCCTTGGAAAAGCGCAATAATCATCCACCGGGAGATGGATGATTATTGCTTACTACGGATTTGATTGATCTGCTGTTACACCAGCGCAGCGCCGAGAGCCTTGCAGGCATCGGCCCCCTCGTCCTCGGGCGCGTTGTTTACAAGCACGCTCTCTGCTGCGAGCTTGATGCCGCAGGCCTTGCAGTCATCCTCCCAGTTGCGCATCCACTCGCCGTCACCCCAGCCGTAAGAGCCAAAGAGGGCAACCCTTTTTCCGGCGAGAGTTTTCTTTACGCCGTCAAACATCGGCTCAAACTCGCTGTCCTCCAGCTGTTCGGAACCCATGGCGGGGCAGCCGAAAGCGATGGCGTCATAAGCAGAAAGATCTGTGACGGAATTGCACTCGATGAGATCCGCGTCCGCGCCGGCGCTCTTCATGCCCTCCAGGACGAGATCTGCCATGGCCGTGGTGTTGCCCGTTCCGCTCCAATAAACAACTGCTGCTTTCATGTTCGTTTCTCCTTCAGTTTTGAAATTCAGAGTGGATTAGAGTGTGTCTCTGTTCACACTTCTATCTGAGAAAAGATATACAAAGATTCAGACCGCCACCGCAAGCTTTTCAAGACCTACGCCGCTCTCCCAAAGGCGGCAATAGCACGCGGAGCACTTTTGAAAGCGTTCACAGAGCTTTCTGGATTTCTGCTCATCCCCGTAGATTTTCCACATGCAGCTGGCTTTATAATTGTCCCGGTCGTCTATAAAGCCCCTGACATCCTCCGGCGGGTAGCTCAGGAAGAGTCCCACCTCATGGGGAAAGTCCTCCCCGCTGCGAAAGCGCTCCACCAGATGGCGCACACACGCGGCGCAGCTTGAACAGGCATAGCCTGATTCCTGCAAAAGCTCCTGCGAGATATGGTCCTTCAAATCCTTCTCCAGACTCTGCGGACGATAGAGATACAAAAGCGCGGACTTATCCATCACCCGCAGTAAAAGCAGGCACATGCCGCGCGGCACAAGCACGCGGTTGAAGGCACGGATATCGCGGAGCAGCTCTTCCCTGCTCTCACAGCGATACGGGAACATGCTGCCCGTTTTGATTCCGGCCAGGGTGGGCGCGGCCTGGCGTACAATCGTTTCCTCTGACATCAGGCGTACTTCTCCAATACTTTTTTCA
>JAFWVV010000040.1 GCA_017518225.1 Oscillospiraceae bacterium
GAGAAACGCATCAACACGACTGAAGGCAAGCTGATCCGCGTCAACCGCAGCATCCAGGCCGAGGGCGTCTTCGCCATGGTCAAGGAAGACATGGGTTTTCGTCGGTTCCTTCTCCGCAGCGCCGTTAAGGTTGAAGTGGAATGGACGCTGCTGAGTCTGGCCTACAACGTTCTCAAGCTGCATCATAAAATCCAAACCGGACGCTTGGGAACGGGTCTCGTGGTTCCGAAGAGTTTTCCGGCAGGTCTTTAGATCATCTGCTAACTGAACACAGAAAAACCATCCGGGAGCGCTGCTGTTTTGCGGTACTCTCTGGATGGTTTTCCACATTTTTGACCTTTCAGAGCCTAATTCGGTCAACTTTTTCCACAATCCGCTCAAATGAAAGAGGCGTTGCCTCTCAATAGTCGTTTAAGCTATTTTGAGACAACGCCTTTGCATTTCACATCAGGGATTCGAATCATGTCCGCTGCTTTTCCCCGGCGTGATATAATAATCACAACGAAAGAAAGCAGAGCGTGTGATAGAAAAGCGCCCCCTGTCCAACCATTGTTGCGATTAGTAACATTCATGTCACAGCGAGTCAATGGCTTTCGTAAGCAATTGCGTCTATTGTGAAATCAGAGAGGAGGTCATAGATATGACATTTGGAGAAAAATTACAAGAAGATAGAAAAAAAGCTGGTTTCACACAAGAACAATTTGCAGAAATCCTATCAGTATCGCGTAGCGCTGTTGCAAAGTGGGAGACAGATAAGGGTGTACCTGACATCGAAAATCTTAAGACGATGGCAAAGCTGTTAGATGTAAGCATTGATTATCTTTTGGAGGAGAATGGTGGTCTGGACTTAACCGTCATAAGAGAGCCTATCAATCTACAAGATTATGGACACCTAAATGCCACAAAATGTGAGGCAATAACTAACAAGCAGCGGGTGATGGCATGACTTGCTTTATGATCGGGCATCGGTACGTCCCGGCGGATTTGCGCTTGAAGCTGGATGAGGCGATCGAGCGGTACGTTACGGACTACGGCGTGAGCGAATTCGTCGTCGGGCATTACGGACAGTTTGACGCGATGGCTGCAGGGGCGGTGCGGAGTGCAAAAAAGCGCCACCCGGGGCTGAAGCTGACGCTGCTTTTGCTCTATTATTCCGGCTGTCCCGTGCGTGGCCCGGAGGACTATGACGGGACGATCTACCCGGAGGGGATGGAATTCGTGCCACGGCGCGCGGCCATCGTCCGCGCCAATCGGTACATGGTGGACAACAGCGACTTTCTGCTTTGCTACGACGCGGCACTTGTGGGAAACAGGCGAATAATTGTGGACGAGGCGCGGCGTTTGGAGAAGCGGGGGCGGATCCGGATCTGCAATTTGGCCTGAAAGAAAAAACATGAAAAATTTATCCCCCCGGGGGGCTTCCGCGGCTTGTCATTTTCTGTTATAGTCCAGATATCAGATGCTTGAGTGACCGCCGCGTTCCCCTCCATTCAAGGGTCGGTACACCTCGCCGACAACAGGCGGTCAACAATCTCTCTCACCATGTTACAGCCCTCCGAGCTGGTCCCTCGGAGGGCTGTAATCCTGCCAAGAGCCGAAAAAGCGGAACTTGAAATCGAAAAGAGAAAGGGAAACACAGTATGAAAGCGCTTCCAAAAATTGAACCCAAGGTTTTGGCAAAGGACATTCTGTTTGACGTCATCGGCTGCATATTATATGGCGCCGGCATTTACAACTTCGCGTATTGCTCGAACTTTGCGCCGGGCGGCGTTTCCGGTCTGGCCATCCTGATCCATATTCTGACAGAAAATATCCCTTTTTTCAAAGGCGGGATCCCCATTGGCACGGCGATCATTTTGATCAATATCCCCATCGTGATCTTTTGCTTTCGTGCGCTTGGGCTGCAGTTTTTCTATCGCTCGGTGAAAACCATTTTGCTCTCGGCGGTTATCGTTGACCATTTGATGCCCCGCCTGTGGACCTATCAGGGCTCGCCGATGCTGGCGGCGATCTTCGGCGGCGTGCTGGCCGGCGCGGGTTTGGCCTGCATCTATATGCGCGATTCCTCCACCGGCGGCTCGGACTTCGTGATTCTGGCGATCCAGAAGAAGAATCCGCACCTGTCCATCGGCATGGTATCGCTGGTGGTGGACGGCGTTGTCATCCTGCTGGGCGGCATTGTCTACGGTACGGTGGACGCGGCGCTCTATGGCCTGCTTATGACGATTACCTACAGCGTCATTATCGACAAGATCATGCTGGGGAACGATTCGAGAAAGCTGCTGACCGTCATTACTTCGAACGGCGGAGAGATCGCCAGACGCATCAACGACGAGGTCTCTCGCGGCGTGACGATCTCACAGGGGCGCGGCGCCTATTCCGGCGCGGAAAAGGACATTCTGCTCTGCGCTTGCTCGAACAATCAGGTCTACAAAGTGAGGCGGATCGTCGCGGATCTGGATGAAAAGTCCTTTTTGATGGTTGGTTCTCTGGATGCGGCCTACGGTCATGGATTTAAAACCGACGAACATACATAAAGTACGAAAGGCTTCCTATTAACAGAACACGGATAAAGGAAACCGCAACAATTCAAAATTGCTTGGTCCTGCAAAAAGCACGGTGATTCGGCAAGAATCCCCGTGCTGTTCTTGTTTTTGCCCCTCCGATATGATAACATAATTCAAAAAGGAATGGGATGAAGCGATTTGATACAAACGCTGACCTTTTACGAACGCACAATATGAGAAAGAAGAAAGATAGGAGAGATTGCGCGATATGAAGACTACCG
Organism: Oscillospiraceae bacterium; assembly: GCA_017518225.1. GTDB lineage: Bacteria > Bacillota > Clostridia > Oscillospirales > Oscillospiraceae > Limivicinus. The sequence goes on from JAFWVV010000040.1 coordinate 2,789, forward strand.
CCGGGGTGATACATTGCCTTTTGGAATGGGTGGCGGAGAAGGCGGTATGGTCATGAACGCCGTATCTGAAAACCGGCTGAGAAAGTCGGTTTTGTCCGCGGAAAAGTTTTTCGAAGAGGTAAAGCAAGCTATGGATTTGAAGCAATATGACGGCAAATGCGTGCGGATCATCGACGCCGAGGGCAATGTGTTCGACGGCATTTGCTGGTACGATCACGCTGAATACAATGAGGCTGAATGGGGACGAAACGAAGACTGCCTCCGGATCGAGGGCTTTTCGTTCTTCCAAAGCGACATCCGATCAGTAGAAAGTCTGGAGGAGCATGAGGGTCCCTACGGCAGATTTCTCGATCCCTATGGGAAGCTGGAGGAAATGACTGTCGAGGATGATATGGATTCGATCCGGAATCTCCTGTTCTCTGAAGAGAACGAGCACGTCATGCGCCTGCTCAACTGCCTCGACAAATACCTTGACCCGTATTTCGGATATGACCTGCCCTATTACGGCGAGATCCTTGACGCGCTTCGGGAGCTGTTGATGCACAATCCGGACAGTGCGATCCGGGAGGAGGCCGAACGGCTACTGGAGCTGTGGGGATGAAATCCCGTAATATTTGAACAAGCGGGACAGATATATGTGACAACATAGACTCTAATTTGCAGGTATCAATTATGCTTGAACTCCAACACGAGGCTTTTTATGAATTGGCGAAACAATACATTTTGAAAAAGAGAAACGAGGCGCAAACCCATGAATGATCATCATATTCAACTGTATGAAAATCAGCCCATCCGCACAGCGTGGGACGAGGAAGCGGAGGAATGGTATTTTTCCGTGGTCGATGTGGTTGGCGTGTTGACGGATCAGCCGGATGCCCGTCGTGCCAGTACATACTGGGCCGTTTTGAAAAAACGCTTGAAAAATGAAGGAGCAGATCAACTGTTTACAAATTGTAAGCAGTTGAAAATGACCGCCGCAGACGGCAAAAAACGCATGACCGACGTCGCCGACACGGAGCAGCTCTTTCGTCTTATCCAGTCGATCCCGTCCCCCAAGGCCGAGCCCTTCAAGCTCTGGCTGGCGCAGGTCGGCCGGGAGCGCATAGAGGAAACCATCGACCCGGAGCAGGCTATTGACCGGGCGCTGGAAACCTATCTGAAAAAAGGCTACTCCGAGGAATGGGTACATCAGCGCCTCCTTGCCATCCGCATACGAAACGAGCTGACCGACGAATGGCAGAAGCGCGGCGTGGAAAAGGGAAAAGAATACGCTATTCTCACCGACGAAATCACTCGTGCCTGGTCCGGCATGACGACCCGGCAATACAAGAGACTAAAGGGACTGAAAAAAGAAAACTTGCGGGACAACATGAGCGACACGGAGATTGTGCTCAACATGTTGGCGGAGGCATCCACACGAGATATTTCAAAAGAGGAAAAGCCGGAGGGCTTTGAAGAAAGCAGGCAGATTGCCAAACGCGGCGGAAACGTAGCAGGAACGGCAAGAAAGGCCTTAGAGGCAGAAACCGGAAAGCCTGTGATCACCTCTCAAAATGCCGCGCCGCTCAATACGATTGTCACCGGACTGATTGAGGACATTTCCGACGGCAGCGGAGAATAACAAACGGAGAGAGTCCTTCCGCTGCGTAAACAAGGAAAAACCGCTGTTGAGATTGCGCTCTCAACGGCGGTTTTTCAGCTCTTGGCCTCTTATCAAAAACAAAGATGTGTCTGAGTAACCGAAGCAGGATACTCTCCCGCCATGACCCAAGGCAAACGCGAGGTGCATACGGTCTATGCCAAGACGAAGGAGGAATGCGAGGTGCTGCTGGGAAAAATGATCGCCGAGGTAAGGGAGAGGATTAAGGAGGAGAAGGGGAGATAACTGGGTTTATAGTCCAGAAAAAAGAGGTTGTGCGTTATTGCTGCACAGCCTCTTTAACATAGATACGCCTGGATTGTCAGTAATTATAGCTTGGATTTTAAGCGGCTAAGCAGAAATTAGAGAAAGGTTACCTACCTTATCTCTTTCACTCCACCGGATTACTTTTGCATCATAGTTTGCAAAAGCGTCTTCAACACCCCGGGCCACATTATTTTGATCATTCAAAATAACAATAAGTTGACTATCTTTTTTGCGTGACGGCTTTGTGTCGTTCCAAGCAAACAGTATATTACCCATGCTGGATTTATTCGGATTATTGACTGCTTGGCAAAGCCTTTCTGGTTTATTTTTTGTCCGTTGCAGCAAGAAATCATAATTATGGGCAAAGCCAGAGATTCCAGTAAATTGAACATTATCGGAATAGTAAATTTCTCGTGCTTCAAAGAAATCTTGAATATCATCGAGGAAAAACGAGGCCACTTTCGATTTAGAAATAGCGAACATATCATCTATTCTCATGATTGCTTGTATAAACAGATGCTTTTTTTGAGCGAAGCCATTAATAGGAGCCTTTGCTACGAGTTCGTCCCCCTCTAACTTGATTCCATATTGATTCAGTATTCTTTGCAAATGTGCTTTCCTATTTGGGGTAAATTGAAACCCACTCATTTTCAAGCCTTGGATGGTAGCACTGTCATCTGTAAAGAAAATGTCATCGCCGCTTTGCCGTACATATATTTGCAAGTAATCGTTAGCATTATCCAGATAAGGAGTTGTAATTTCGTAGTATTCTCCGATTTTCTCAAAGGTTATTTCGCTTTTGAGCCACGCTGCGTATTCATTAATCAACTTTTGAATATCCAAAATTACCCCTCCTTTCTTTTGAAATCAAAATCTAAAAATTACAGTATCTCCATTTGATGAACAATATCAGGTTTTTCTACAACATTAAACTTTTCTAAAAATTTGATAGCATTGTCAACAAACAGGTCGCTTTGTACATCAACAGCGGTAAAAGCACAGTTTCTCCCAAAATCTTCTTTGTATAAATGCCAGTGACTTCCGGTGATCTTTTCTCCATCCGGATTACGATGGACAAGCGTTTGGCCGATATGTAGCTCTAACAGCATTATACCGTTTTTCTTAATTCTTGCACCGAAATTATATTTGAACGGCTGAATTTTTGCTCGATATATGTTTATGGAGAAGACGTCCTTTTTAGCATCTCCAACAACATCAAATTCTTTTGTTTTTCCGCGTGAGGGAAAGTCAATGGCATCAACCAGAGAACGCTTTACCATTTCAAGAAGCCTTTTGGCCTCATCTTGTGTCAACTTCTCCGAGCTCATATAATCACCTCATTGGGATACAGTATACCATTTTTAGAATCTGTTTTCAAGGCTTCAATCAGAATATCATAATGATTCAACGAAAAAGATAGACATAAGGATATAAGTTTCAGTTTTTTCTGTGCTTTCTCACTTGGCTTTTTTACTCCAATTTTTGCGCCGCAGTAAACAAAGAAATAGCAAAAAATCCTCTGAAATCGCTGATTTCAGAGGATTTTTGGTCCGAGTGACTGGACTTGAACCAGCAGCCCCTTGGTCCCAAACCAAGCGCTCTACCATCTGAGCTACACCCGGATATTCAGTTTTTTCGTTTCGTTCTGCCGTTGTGGTCAAAGATGTGGTCAAACGGTGATTTTCGGGGATTTTGTAGAAGAGATGAAGCGCCAAAACCTCAGCGTTTTCAAGGCTTCCGGTGATTTCGGATTTCGACCGATCGCCGGGGGTGTTACACGCTCCCAAACCACCCGCGCTACCAACTGCGCTATACCCGGGTCTTCGTCAGAAGAAACTCGCTGCACTCCACTTTCGCGCTTCACGCAAAAGCTGCGTATCCGCTCCTTCCTTCTTCCTCTCCAAAACGAATCCGCTGCGCTGGGCTTCGTTTTGGTTTTTGGTGGCGAGAAGAAACTCGCTGCACTCCGCTTTCGCGCTTCACGCAAAAGCTGCGTATCCGCTCCTTCCTTCTTCCTCTCCAAAACGAATCCGCTGCGCCGGGTTCGTTTTGGTTTTGTTTTGCGAAAAAACTCGCTGCACTCCGCTTGTGATAAACGGAGCGCGCTGACATTATAACCCATGCCTTCGTTTCGCGCAAGAGATTTCTTGATGTTTTCCCCGCGCTGTGGTATGCTGTCGGCAGGAGTGTGAAAAAGCATGAGAATGAGAAAAAGACGCAATTTGACGCCGCGCATGGAGCAATGCGCCGCGCTGATGATCGATCAGCCGGAGGCGCTGCGCGGGCGCTGGCTGACCGAGCACCCGGCGCTTTGGCATCTGCACGCGGAGCTTGGCTGCGGCAAGGGCCGCTTTACCGCCGATACCGCCGAGGCGCTGCCGGACACGCTGATCGTCGCCGTGGAGAAGGTGCCGGACGCGATGATCCTCGCAATGGAGCGTGTGCAGGCGCGCGGTCTTGCCAACGTCCGCTTCATCGACACCGACGCCGAGCGCCTGCCGCTGCTTTTTGCCCCGGGCGAGGTCGAGCGCATCTATATCAATTTCTGCGATCCCTGGCCCAAGAGCCGCGACGCGAAATTCCGCCTGACGGCGCCGGCCTTTCTGCGCCGCTACGCAGACGCGCTGCCGAGCGGCGGGCAGATCTGGTTCAAGACCGACAACGCCCCGCTCTTCGACTGGTCGCTGGAGCAGTTTCAAAACGAGGGCTGGGCGATCTCCGAGCTGACGCGCGATCTGCATGAAAACGGCGTCGTCGGCGTGATGACCGACTACGAGGCCAAATTCCACGCCGAGGGCGTGCCCATCAAGCGTCTGGTCGCGACGAAAGCGGACACGACGAAGACGAGCGCCGACGGCGCGGTGCCGCGCCTGCGCGACGCCGCCCTGCCCGACGCGCGGGGATTTCAAAAGCCGACGCATCCTGCGCTGCGCCTTGTTCCAAGCACGAAAGAGCTCACGCGCGCGTTTTACCGGGTCTTTGCGCACGATCCTGCGCTGTTTGAGGATGAGAGCCGGCTTGTGCCCTACGTCTACGACGAGGCCGCTGTGGATGCGAAATTCGAGGAGCGGCAAAAGCGCGTAAACAACAGCCCCTATTTCATCCTGCTCGGAGACGAGGTGATTGGCGAGCTGGTGCTGAAAAACCTCGACGAGAAAGAGAAAAGCTGTGAACTGGGCATCTGCCTGGTCAACGACAGCGTCAAAAACAAGGGCTACGGCACGGCGGCGGAGAGGCTTGCGCTGGAGAAGGCCTTTGACGAGCTTGGGCTGGAGACGGTGCTGGCCGATTGCCTGCTGAAAAACACCCGCAGCCAGCATGTGCTGCAAAAGCTCGGCTTCCGCTTCGTTTCCGAGGACGGACATTTCAAGTATTACAAGATCACGAGAGCGCAGTTTGAGGCGTCGCGGACGGGGAGGGAATAAGCCCGTGGATTTTTTGGACACCTCGTTTCTGTGCGATGGCGAGCTGATGCTTTCGCTGGAGCGCATCGCACCGGCCGATCCCGTGCGCGGCTGGGTGCCCGCCTATCATTTTCATATCTGCCTGTCGGATGGGACGAAAATCGGAAGCTGCGATCTGCGCCTCGGCCACAATCGCGGCCTGTATTACGGCGGCAACGTCGGCTATACGGTTTTCCCGGACTACCGCGGGCGTCATTATGCGGAAAAAGCCTGCCGCCTTTTGTTTGAGCTGGCGAAAAGGCACGATCTGGGCTGGCTGATTATCACCTGCCAGCCGGAAAACATCCCCTCGCGCCGCACCTGCGAGCGCCTTGGCGGCGAGCTGCTGGAGATTGCCCCGCTGCCCGAGGACAACGACATGCGGCGTGATTTGGGCTATACCCATACCTGCGTTTTTCTATTTGAATTGTGAGGAATCGTATATGAGACTGATATCCTGGAACGTCAACGGCCTGCGCGCCGTGATGAAAAAGGGCTTTGAGGAGATTTTCTGGAGTCTGAACGCGGACTTTGTGTGCCTGCAGGAGACCAAGCTGCAGGCCGGACAGATTGAGCTGGAGCTGCCGGGCTACGAGAGTTACTGGAGCTACGCCGAGAAGAAGGGCTACTCCGGCACTGTGATCTTCACCAGACATACGCCGCTGTCCGTGCGCTATAACCTCGGTCTGCCCGAGCACGACACCGAGGGGCGCGCCGTGACGCTGGAGTACGAGGACTTTTTCCTCGTATGCGTCTATACGCCGAACGCGCAGGACGAGCTCAAGCGCCTCGACTACCGCATGCAGTGGGAGGACGATTTTCGCGCGTATCTCGTGGCGCTCGATCAGCAAAAGCCTGTGATCGTCTGCGGCGACATGAACGTTGCGCACGAGGAGATCGACCTGAAAAATCCGAAGCCGAACATCGGCAACCCCGGCTTTTCCTACGAGGAGCGCGGCAAATTCTCCGAGCTGCTGGCCGCCGGCTTTACCGATACTTTCCGCTATCTCTACCCGGACAAGCGTGACGCCTATTCCTGGTGGAGCTACCGCGCCGCGGCGCGCGAGCGCAACGTCGGCTGGCGCATCGACTATTTTGTCGTCTCAAACCGCCTGCGCGAACATATCAAGGACGCCTATATTCTGCCTGAGGTGCTGGGCTCGGATCACTGCCCGGTGGGCTTGGAGCTGACATGGTGAGGATCGGAACGGTCGAACTGTCCGGGCGTGTGGTGCTCGCGCCGATGGCGGGTGTGACGGACTTTGCCTTTCGCCGCCTTTGCCGACAGCAGGGCGCGGCGCTGACGACCTCGGAGATGGTCAGCGCCCGCGCACTCGTCTACCGCGACGAAAAGACCAGGGCGCTTTTGCACCGCGAGCCGGATGAGACGCCGTTTGCCGTGCAGATTTTCGGCCACGAGCCGGAGATCATGGCCGAGGCGGCGCCACTGGCGCTGGAACTGAGCGGCGCGGATATTCTGGATATCAACATGGGCTGTCCGGTCGGAAAGATCGTCAAGGCGGGCGACGGCTCGGCGCTGATGCGCGAGGTCGATCTTGCCGTGCGGATCGTCGAGGCGGTCAGCCGGGCGATCGACAAGCCCGTGACCGTGAAATTCCGCAAGGGCTGGGACGGCGGCAGCGTCAACGCCGTGGACTTTGCCCGCGCCATGGAGCAGGCGGGCGCTGCTGCGATCGCGGTGCACGGGCGCACGCGCACGCAGATGTACGCAGGGCGCGCCGACTGGGATATCATCCGCGAGGTGAAAAAGGCGGTGTCCATCCCGGTGACCGCCAACGGCGACGTTTTTACGGCTGAGGACGCGGCGCATATCCTGCGCTATACCGGCTGCGATCTGGCAATGATTGGGCGTGGCTGCTTCGGCAATCCCTGGCTCTTTGCCCAGGCGAAGGCCGCAATCGCGGGGGAGGAGATCCCGCCGCTGCCGCCGTTGTGCGAGCGCATGGACGCTGCAGTCGGACAAATCGAGGCGTTGGCGGCTTTCAGCGGCGAGAGGCCGGCTTGCATGGAGGCGCGCCACCATCTGCCCTGGTATCTGCACGGCGTGCCGCACAGCAGCATCTATCGTCAACTGCTGGTGCGCGTTGAAAGTCTTGAGGAGATCAGAAAAATTGTCAAGGATATCAAGCGCGACCTGAAATAAAGAGAAAAGGAGGGGCGGTTGTGACGAACGAGCAGGAACAAGCATATATCCGGCGGGTGCTGCATGGCGACGCCAATGCCTTTGAGCCGCTGGTGCGTGAGCATGAAAAAAACGTCTATAACCTTGCGCTCCGCACACTCGGCAACGCCCAGGACGCGGAGGACGTGACGCAGGAGGCCTTTTTGAAGGCCTATCGCTCGCTCGCGTCTTTTCGCGGCGAGAGCAAGTTTTCCGTCTGGCTCTACCGCATTGTTACGAACCTCTGCTTAGACGCCCTGCGCGCCGGAAAGCGCCGGGCGGCGCAGTCGCTGACGGTAGAAGGCGAGAACGGCGAGGACGAGGAGCTGTCCGTCCCGGACGAGCGTTTTTCGCCTGAGCATCTGCTCGATCGCAAGCTCACACGCGAGGCGGTGCAGCGCGGTCTGGGGCAGCTCAGCGACGAGGCAAGGCAGATTCTGTTGCTGCGGGAAATTCAAGGGATGAGCTACGACGAGATTGCTGAGACGCTCTCGCTCGATCTCGGCACAGTCAAATCCCGCATTTTCCGTGCGCGAAAACGGCTTTGCGCTTTTTTGCTGCAGGATGGGAACCTTCCGGACGCCATTGCGTCTAAACAGACAAAAGGAGGTGAAACGCCATGACGAAGTGCAAAACATACCAAGAGCTTATCAGCCGCATGATCGACGAGGATCTGACGGAGGCCGAGCGCAGCGAGCTCGGCGAGCACGTCAAGCGCTGCCCGGATTGCGCGGCCGTCTACGTGGCGTTTCGCTCGCTGTCGGAAAGCCTTTCGGCCGATCTGGCCGAGCCGCCCGCTTCGCTGCATCGGGATATCATGAACGAGGTGCGGCAAAGCCGCGTGCGCACATTCTCGCTGCGGCGGATGCCGGCGCACAAGCGCTGGGGCTCGTTGCTGGCGGCGGCCGCCTGTCTGATTCTCATTGTCGGGGTTGGTCTGAGCCTGCCGCGTCTGCGCATGGGCGCGGCCGGAAAGACCGCCATGGATGAAGCGCCGCAGGCCGCTGCGGAAATTACCCAGGGAAAAAACGCGCAGGAGCCAATGCTCAGCGCGTCTGATGCACACCGGAATGCGCCGCCCCCTGCCGCTGAACCGAAAGAGAACGTGGAAATGTATGATCAGCGCAGCGCTGACAGGGAAGGTTCAGACACATGCTTCAGCCTGGATGCGGCGCAAAGCGAGGCGCTTTGTGAAATTCTCAGCCGCGAGTCCTGCAACCTCTCCGATATGCCGGACGAGAGCTTGACGCTGGAATATCTCAATAGCGAGGGAGAACGCCAGACGCTGACGGTGCTGATTTCGGGAGAAGAGGCCTGTTATGTAGGCGACGACGGCGACCGATATTACCGCATTGAGGGCGGCGCGCAGGCGCTGCACACAGTCATCGCGCCGAAGGGATAAGGAAAAAATCGCTTGAAACAGTGACGCGAGTATGCTATACTTTTTTGCATACTTAATTATTTAACCAAGCGTCAAAGGAGTGGTTCGAGTGAAGCGTCTGAAGGTCTCCCATAACGTCATCCGCCGTCTGCCGCGCTATCTGCGCAAGCTGGACGAATTGACCGAGGCCGGCGTCGGGCGCATTTCATCCTCGGATCTCGGCCAGCAGCTCGGCCTGACGCCCTCGCAAATCCGTCAGGACTTTAGCTGCTTTGGCGAATTTGGGCAGCAGGGATACGGCTACAACGTCGCCGCGCTGCGCGATCAGGTCGCCGCGATCCTTGGTATGAACCGCGGCTTTCGTGCGATTTTGATCGGCGTCGGCAACATCGGCCATGCGCTGATGGATAACTTCTGCTTCAGCGAATGGGGCGTCTGCCTCGTATCTGCCTTTGACATCAACCCCGCGCTGATCGGTACGAGCTTTAACGGTGTGACGATCCGCGGTATGGAGGAACTGGAGAACTATCTGGAAAACAATGCCGTAGATCTTGCCGTGCTTGCTGTGCCGAGGGAAGCGGCGCACAGCGTCACCGAGCGTCTGGTTGCCTGCAAGATCGGAGCGATCTGGAATTTTACAAACATGGAGCTGACCGAGCCGGGCAGCGCGACCATTGTGGAGAACGTCCATTTTTCGGACAGCCTGCTCTCTTTGAGCTACTATATGTCGGAGAGGCAGGACGAAGAGGCTGCCCGCGCCGCGCGCATGGCGAAAAAGAACGCCGAGTAATCATCGCTTGATCAGAGGCAAAGTCTGCCGGACTTTGCCTCTCTTTTTCAATTTCTTTGGAAAGGGGAGCTCGTCCTATGTCCGATACCATTGCCGCCGTTGCCACCGGCGCGCAGGTCTGCGCCATCGGTATCCTGCGCCTATCCGGGCCGGAGGCCGTCTCTATTGTCGAGCGGCTCTTTACGCCCGCTGACGGCTTGCCGCTGTCCGCGCATGATTGCAAAAATCTCGTCTACGGCACGCTCCGCGACGCAGAGGGAAGAATCCTTGACCTCTGCCTGTGCACTTTCAGCCGCGCGCCGCGCAGCTACACCGGCGAGGACACCGCTGAGCTGCAGTGCCATGGCTCGCCTGTGGTGCTGACTGCGGCGCTGGAGGCCTGCTTCGTCTGCGGCGCCCGGCAGGCCGGGCCGGGCGAATTCACCCGCCGCGCTTTTCTCAACGGCGTTTTGGCGCTGACCGAGGCGGAGGCTGTGGCGGATCTGATCCACGCGGAGAGCCTGGAGGCCGCGCACAACGCCGCCGGGCAGCTCTCCGGCGCCTTGAGCGGGCGCATTGACGAGGTCTATCGCTCCCTGGAGGGGATCAGCGCCCACTATCACGCAGTGCTCGACTATCCGGACGAGGACGTTGAGGACTTTCGCCTGCAGGACTATTGCGAAACGCTGAATCAGGCCAAACAGACGCTGCGGCGTCTGCTGGACAGCTATGGGCGCGGTCGGCTGATGAACGCAGGGCTGCCCGTGGCGATCGTTGGGCGTCCGAACGCCGGGAAAAGCTCGCTGCTCAACGCGCTTTTGGGCTATGACCGCGCCATCGTCACCGCCAATCCGGGCACCACGCGCGATACCATCGAGGAGCGGCTGCGCCTCGGCGCGCTGACTCTGCGTCTGACGGATACGGCGGGGCTTCGCGAGGCCGACGACGAGGCCGAGCGCCTCGGCGTCGAGCGCAGCCGCCGCGCGATGGAGCAGGCGGAGCTGGTGCTGGCGGTCATCGACGGCAGCGCAGCGCTCGATGCGGAGGATGAGGCGCTGCTGCTCGAGGTGGAGAAGGCGCCGCACGCCATTGTGATTTTGTCAAAGAACGACCTGCCTCAGCGGGTGAAAAAGCTGGACACGCCGTTGCCGCAGCTGACGCTCAGCGCGGCGACGGGAGAGGGACTGGACGCGCTGCAGCGCGAGATCGAGGCGCTGTTTCCGCTGCCCGTTGTGCCCGCGGGCGAGATTTTGACCAACGCCCGGCAGGCCGAGGCAATCCGCCGTGCGCTGGCTTCTCTGGACAGCGCGGCGCGCGCGATGCACGAGGGGCAGACGCCGGATATTGTGCTGACCGAGACCGAGCAGGCGATGCAGGCACTCGGCGAGCTGAGCGGGCGCAGCGTGCGCGAGGATGTGACGCAGGAGATTTTCTCCCGCTTTTGCGTGGGAAAATAGCAGATAGGGGCGCTGTAAGGATGAACATGAAAGAATACTGCATCCGGGAGCTGGATAAGGAAAGGTGGAAGGGAACGCCTTTACCGGTGTCCTATACCTCTGAATATTACTATGATATCTCTGTCCATAAAACAGCAAAGGGTTTCGAGATCCCTGTTGAGAAGAAACGCTTTGACACGCCCTTTACCCATCTCCCGGAGGATGGAGCTTTCCCGGACAAGCTGTTTGAAGACTGGTGGGAAAAGGCGCGGGCCTTTGGGATCGTTGAGGATGGAAAGCTGCTTGCGGCGATAGAGCTCTGCCAGGAGGACTGGTCGAACCGGCTGCTGATCACTGAACTGTTTGTCGGTGAAGAGCTTCGGGGGCGAGGCTATGGAAAAAAGCTGATCGAGCTTGCCAAGGAGCTTACCGTGAAAAATAAGCACAGAGCGCTGATGCTGGAGACACAGTCTTCCAATGTCAACGCGGTCGACTTCTATTTGCACGAGGGCTTTACCCTGATCGGCTTTGACAGCTGCTGTTATACAAATACGGATCTGGACAGGAAAGAGGTTCGCTTTGATATGGGCTGGTTTCCGCCGCGCGGATAAAAAAATACGCGGAGGCTTTTCGCGTTTTGGTTGCTTTGCAAGCAAACGCGAGGCGGGCATCGCCCCCTCGCCTATGCTTTTTCGTTTTCCGTGTAGTTTTTTGACAGCCTCAAGCTGTTTACGGCGCGGCGCTGTGAGGGAGACGATCGCGCGTTAGCTCTCCCGTACTGGCAGCCTTGGCAAGTACGAGCTTTCCGGGCGGCACGGAGTGCGTCAGCCAGACGTTGCCTCCGATGACGCAGTCGTCGCCGACGACCGTCTTTCCGCCGAGGATGGTCGCGCCGGCGTAGATCACGACGCGGTCGCCGATGTCGGGATGGCGCTTGACGCTTTTGACGAGCACGCCGTTTTCACCGACGGGAAAGCTCTTTGCGCCGAGCGTGACGTGCTGATACAGCTTGACGTGATGCCCGATGCTGGCCGTCTCGCCGATGACGACGCCGCTGCCGTGGTCGATAAAAAAATAGTCGCCGATGCTTGCGCCGGGGTGGATGTCAATACCGGTCTGCCGATGCGCGTATTCGGTCATGATGCGCGGCAGCAGCGGTACGCCCTGCAAATACAGCACGTGAGATAGCCGATAAATGCTGATCGCCGTGAAGGAGGGATAGCAGAGCAAAACCTCGTCGCGGCTTCTGGCGGCGGGGTCGCCCTCGTAGGCGGCGTCCAGATCCGTTTGCAGCTGGCGCTGCAGCTCCGGCAAAGCGCGAAGTACGGCGGCGACGATATCCTCCGGCTGCCGCGCAGGACAGAGGACGCGCGCAAGGCATTGTTCCAGCAGCTCGACGCACTGCGATAAATGCGTTGCGCGCAGATGCTTTTGCTGCGCGCGGCGAGGAAACATCGCATCAATCGCGTGATCGGTCAGCCGCTCCACCCGCGTGCGAAAGCCGTAGTAATCCGTCGCGGCGCTTTTCCGCGGCGCATCGCCAGTCTCCAGCGCGGCGGCGGTTTCGTTCAGCAGGAGAAAAAGCCGTTGCTCCATATCATGCGTCAAACAGGCCGGTGGACAGATAGCGCTCCCCACCGTCAGGCAGCAGCGTGACGATGCGCTTTTCCCGGTTTTCCGGGCGGCGGGCAAGCCGGATAGCGGCGGCGAGTGCCGCGCCGGAGGAGATACCGGGCAGCAGCCCCTCGCCGTGGGCGAGCCTTTGCGCGGCGGAAGCGGCCTCCGCATCGTCAATCACGATGATCTCGTCGAGAATTGCCGTGTTCAGCAGCGGCGGAACAAAGCCCGCTCCGATGCCCTGAATGCCGTGTGCGCCGCGCGTTCCCCCAGAGAGAACGGGGGAGGCGGCGGGCTCCACCGCAACGATCCGGATCGTCGGGTTTTGATCCTTGAGGTATTCGCCCGCACCCGTGATCGTGCCGCCTGTGCCGACGCCGGCGACAAAGAAATTGATCCTGCCGTCCGTATCCGCCCAGATTTCCGGTCCGGTTGTCGCACGGTGGACGGCGGGATTGGCGGAATTGGTGAACTGGGCGGGGATATAGGCGCAGGGAAGCGTCTGTGCGAGTGCCTCGGCGCGGCTGATCGCGCCCGCCATGCCCTCGCGCCCCGGTGTGAGCAGCACTTCTGCGCCGTAGGCGGCGATCAGCTTTCGCCGTTCGAGGCTCATGCTCTCAGGCATGACGATGATGCAGCGGTAGCGTCGCGCTGCGGCAAGCGCCGCCAGCGCGACGCCGGTGTTGCCGGAGCTCGGCTCAATGATGACGGCGTTTTCGGGCAAAAGTCCCTGCGCTTGCGCTTCGTCAAGCATTGCCCGGGCAACGCGATCCTTGACAGAGCCGGCGGCGCTTAAATACTCCAGTTTGACCCAAAGCTGCGCGTGAAGCCCGAGCGCACGCTCGGTTCGCTCAAGTCGAAGCAGCGGCGTATGTCCGATCAACTGTTCGATGGACGAAATGACGGTAGACATGCGATTCCTCCCCATAGACAAAAATGCTCGCTGTCTATTGTATGGAAAACGACCGCCGAAAAACCAAAAGGTTTTTCAGCGGTCGTTCAAAATAGAGCCTTATATCACATAGGCTTTTGTTGCGCCGAGTGAGCGGGCAAGGTCGGCGTAGCGCTCGGCGTAGTCGGCCTCGGTTTCCAGCTCTCCGAGAAGCTTTTGATAGCGCTCGCGTACGCCGTAGGGACGATAGCGGATGATTTTATACGGACAGGCTTCGCCGATGCGCGCGGCCACATAGCGGACGGTTTCCTCGTTTTCCCGGTCGCGGCCGGGGAGGATGACCGTGCGCAGCTCCTGAAGCTTTCCGACACACAGCAGATAGTCGAGATTTTTCAGCACGAGCCGGGGCGGATGGGAGAGCAACTCCTTGCTCCAAGCCGGGCTGACGGCCTTGACGTCCAGCATCACGCCGTCGCACACAGCCAGCACGCGCGGATCGCGCGCGAAATCGAAGGAACCGTTGGAATCTATCAAGCAGCTTTTGCCCAGCTTTTGCACCTCGGTGAACAGCTCGATCAAAAACTCGTTATACTGCGTACACTCTCCGCCGGAGGTGGTGATCCCCGCAATATAGGGCGCGCTGCGGCGGATATCCGACAGCAGCTCCTCCACGCTCATCCAGCGCACGCGGGGCGAGGCGTCGTACGGACAGCGCTTGATGCAGGCGTCACACTGAACGCAGGCGGCGCTGTCCCAGAAAAGCTGTCCGTCTGCGGCAAAGGAGAGCGCCTTGGCCGGACAGCTCTCTACACATGCACCGCAGCTTTGACAGAGGCGGATCGTCTCCGGGTTGTGGCAGAACAGGCAGTTAAAGGGGCAGCCTTGAAAGAAGACCGCGGTGCGGTTGCCCGGCCCGTCCACATTGGAAAAGGGGATGATTTTATTGACCGGCGCTCTCATCATAGTGCTGAACTCTCCGGTCGAGGGCATGCCCGCCGTCCTGCGCGCCCATGCCGAACACGGTGACGTTGTTGAGCGATTGCTTTTTCGCGCGCAGCTTCTCGATCTCACTCTTTTTGACAAGATATCCGGTGACGCGTACGACGTCGTTATTCTCCAGATAGCCGGAGAAGTAGCGCAGGCCGTTTTCCAGTGCGCCCTGAATGATCGCAAGGATCGCATCCGGGGTTTTGAGCCAGGTTTCCTCAAATTTGAAAATGTCGCCCGTGCCGGTGGGGAAGTAGGGATGGAACTTCTCGTTGACCTCCAGCTGCTCGAGCATCGTCGGCTCCACGCCGATGGGGATACGCGTGCCGGGGGAGTCGTCCATGCCATCGGAGTCGATGCCGACCTGCGCGTGCAGGCGGTAGCGGTGGCCGTAGGCTTCACAGTAAGGCGCCTCGTGCGCAGCGACGCGCGCCTCGATGGCGTCCATGATGCGCAGTCCCAGTGCAGTGGCCTTCTCGTTCATGCCGAAGCCCTTTTTCTTGTCGGTGATGCCCAGCAGGTGGTTGCAGCACTCGGCCAGACCCACGACGCCAAACATGCCGGTGAAGTTTTCACGCTTAACAAAGCCCTCGGTGACGAGGAAGCTGGTTTTGAAGAAGCTGGATTCCTCCACGATGAATTTTACGCGCTTGTCCATATATTCCAACTGCAGGTCGATATGGCGCGGCAGCTCACGCGAAAGAAAGTCCTCAACGCTCGTCGCGCCCAGCGCGCACTCGTACAGGCGCAGGCGCGGCAGGGTGTATCCGCCGCCGCCGATGGACAGGCCGTTGTAGCAGGAGGCGATCGCGTAACGCTCGCCCCACTCCTTGCAGAACATGCGGTGATTGGCAAAGGAGGGCTTGGCGGTTTTGAGCATGCACTTGACGCAGGCAAGGGCAAAGTCCTCGCCGGTTTTCTCGGGGTCATAGCGCAGCGTCAGATTCGGAATGGCCAACTGCATCTCTTCGGTCAGCTCCAGCAGCAGCCGCGCGGTGACGCTGTCCTCCGGGCCGATGTCCGCATGGACGAAGGAGTCGGTCTGTACGCGGTCGATGTTGCGCAGAAACAGACCCAGCACTTTCTTGGCGTAGGCGCGGTCTTCTTTCAAAACAAAGGGCTCCAGCAGCCTGTCAAGATCGCCGAGATAAACCGGGAAGCTGGTAATCGAGGGGACGTGGCAGTAGAAAATTTCCAGCGCGTTGACGGCCTCCAGCAGATCCTTCGGCGGCTCCAGGCCGAGAAATTGGCAGCCCTTCCGGAACAGCAGCTCGTAATCGGGGCAGATGTAGCGCGGGCGATAGGGCATCGCGCCCTCGTTGAGGTCGCAGAGCGCGCCGCGTTTCTTGGCTTCGTAATAGGCGTCGGAATAACGCAGCATGTGGTCGGTGCTCTCGCCGAGACGCGCCAGCGCGAGCAGCTGCTGATGATAGGTCAGGGTCGGATCCTGAATGATATTCAAAGCGTCGGACATGAAAATCCCCTCCGGATGATAATTTGTTTGCTTGATAAATGGACATTTTCCTTTTTTATATCATATACCATGCGGCGGCAGAACACAAGGACTTTTGATCTTTCCGCATATTAAAAAAGGGCCTCATGCCAAATTGGCGGACGACGCCTTAAAAGCAGGGGCTTTTCTTGGTATACGATTACCGATAGCTGCTGACGCTGCAGAATGTGATGGAATATCAGTTGGAATTCAACGGCGCCAATCCTTCTCTGAGAACGATGGTCGGCATTGTCGGATACAGCATTCGCCCCTTAATCGTGCTGTTGTTCAGCATTTTTATCGACGGCGAAAGCGGTTTGGCCTCTTATTTCGGGAGCCTGCGATAGGTCTTGGTGCATTGGCGGAGTTTTTTTGCCAGCTCCTTGGTCAGCGCGTCGGGGCGCATGCGCCATTGCCAGTTGCCCGTGGCGGTGCCGGGGCAGTTCATGCGCGCATCGGGCGGCAGCTCCAGAAGATCCTGCATTTGCATGATAAACAGCTGCGAGGCGGTGCCCATGCCGGCACGGATCAGCGCCCAGTTCCAGCCCTCGTTCTTGTCGAGGTGCAGATACTCCGCAGCATAGCGGCGCGTGGCAGCGTCGGTGTTTTTTACCCAGCCTGTAACGACCTCGTTGTCGTGCGTGCCGATATAGCAGACGCTGTTATGGTCGCAGTTGTGCGGCATGTAGTCGGAATCGCCCTTGGGGTCAAAGCCGAACTCTAAAATTTTCATGCCCGGCATGCCGGAGTCCGCCAGCAGCTTTTTGAGCGCCGGGGTGGTGTAGCCGAGATCCTCGGCGATGAAACGAAGCTCATGGAACCAGCCGCGAAGTACGCCGACGAGATCCATGCCCGGCCCGGGCAGCCACGCGCCGTTGCGGGCGGTCTCCTCGCCGTAGGGCACGGCCCAGTAGCTCTCAAAGCCGCGGAAGTGGTCAATGCGCACGACGTCATAGAGCTTCTGCGCGCCCTCGATGCGGCGAATCCACCAGCCGAAGCCGTCGGCCTTCATGCGATCCCAGCGATAGAGGGGGTTACCCCAGAGCTGGCCGATATCGGTAAAGGCGTCGGGCGGCACGCCCGCGACGGCGGTGGGGAGATTGTCCTCGTCGAGCTGGAAAAACTGCGGGGCGCTCCACACGTCGGCCGAGTCGAGCGCGACGTAGATCGGCACGTCGCCGATGAATTCCACGCCCTGTTCGTGGGCGTAGTCGCGCAGCGCGTTCCATTGACGGAAGAACAGAAACTGCAAAAAGCGCCAAAAGTCGATCTCCCCGGCGAGAGTCTCGCGCCAGGCATGTACGGCCTGCGCCTCGTGCAGGCGAATGTCCCTGTCCGGCCAGTCCAGCCAGCTTTTCATATCAAACTGCGCCTTGACCGCCATATACAGGGCGTAGTCGTCAAGCCAGGCGGCGTTTTCGCGGCAGAAGATCTCCCACTCGCCGCGCAGCGTTTCGTCGGCGCGCGCAAAGGCGGCGTAGGCCTTGCGCAGCACCGAAAAGCGCAGTGCATAGATTTTTCCATAGTCCACGCGCTCGGGATCAGAGCCCCAGTCGAGCCCGGCGAGCTCGCCGCGGCGGAGAAGCCCGTCGTGCGCGAGCAGTTCGAGGTCGATGTAGTAAGGGTTTCCGGCAAAGCTGGAAAACGAGGAATAGGGGCTGTCGCCGTAGCTTGTAGGCCCGAGGGGCAGCAGCTGCCAGTATTTCTGCCCGGACGCCTTCAGAAAATCAACGAAGCGATAGGCGCTCTTGCCCATCGTGCCGATCCCGTAGGGGGAGGGCAGAGAGCTCATGGGCATCAAAATGCCGCTTTGACGAAGCATGCGATCATCTCACTTTTGAAGAATAAGGTCTCAAACAGACCTTATACAGTTTAGCGCGACAGCAGACAAAAAGCAACGCCGCAGCCGAGGCCGCGGCGCGTTTTCGTCGCTTTTACAGAAGTTGCAGCGCTCCTTTTATGCAAGACGCACAGCCCTCGGCGCACGCCCCCGCTGTCATCCCGAGGAGCTTTGCGACGAGGGATCCCCCGCGGTAAGGTAATGCAGCCCTTGCCTTTCCCGCGGGGAAAGGTGCGCGGCGCTGAATTTTTTCTTGCGCCGCGTTTGACGCTATGCTATAATAAGACTGCCACACAATTCCATATTTGGCAGTGATAGAGCGTGCGTTTTTTCTGGTAAAAACGCATTCTCCACCTTGGCATTCTCTATGACTGTCAGGAATTGTGTGGCAGCAATCGGAGCTGTGCGTTTTTCGCGCGTGGCTTCGGCTACGCGCTTTTTATTTTCCCGAAACGCGCGTGGAGAGAACAAAAATATAGAAAGTGAGGTAGGGGAAATGTTTGACTGCGGAAAAAAGATTCAGGGGTTTGCAAGGTTTTATCTGGTTATAGGCACGATTGCAAGCTTTTTTGTTGCGTTCGGACTTAGCATTGCTTTAAATCACGCTATCGGGGACGGGTTTGCTTTGCTTATTCTTCCACTTTTTGTTGTCACGTGGCTTTCGGTGTATATCGTATTTTTATTTCTCAAGGGCTTTGGTTTGATTGTAGAGAATAATGAAGAGCAAATGGCTGCGTTAAGGCGGAACAAGATACAGAGAAAAAGGATTGTTGACAAAGACGACTGAAAAATTGTTTGCAGGCGTGTGAGTCCTCGTGAGAAATCCGACTGTGCGTTTCTTGACAAGATTAGACGGAGGAGTCCACAAGAACACGCTGCATATCCTGACACAAGCTTGCAGGGGCCGACGCCCCCGGCGGCCCGCATGTAGTTTTTAGGAGAACGATGTGGCAAAGCGCCCGGTTTGTCATCCTGAGCGAAGCCGCGCAGCGGAGCAGTCGAAGGATCTTATTCAAGCTGTCGACAAAGTGTGACAGCTTGAAAAGCAAAAACGGAAACTTTCAAAAAAGTTCCCATTTTTGCATGGCTTGTACGCCGAAAGACTCCCGCCCCCTCTCGGCGCTCTCCCCCAGCTTGTCTTTCCCTTTCCGCATAGCTTTGTCTACGGTCTGTCTTATTCTCTCTATTTAGCCTGACCCGCAAGATCCTTCGACGCGGCCTCCGGCCTTGCTCAGGATGACAGGGGTGGATGCTGCTGCGCGGCCTTGCTCAGGATGCAGGGGGCTTCGACGACGCATACGAGCACGCCGGGCGCGTGGGCCCCTGCGAGCAGACGGAGCACGCTGCTCACCGTGCTTTGCCGTGGCGGTCTGTTAATTCTTGACAATATACATAAAAGGGTGTATAATGCAAAATTAACGCGAGAACCCAATCCACACAAAAAACAGGAGGACAAAACCATGCGCAAAACCGGAAAACTGCTGCTTTCCCTGTTTCTCTGCCTCGCCTTGGCGCTGGCGCTGCTGCCGAGCGTCCCTGCACAGGCGGCGTGGGACGTCGCCATCAACGCGACAAACTTCCCGGACGCGAATTTCCGCAGCTATGTCTCGGGAAACTGCGACAGCAATGGCGACGGCAAGCTCAGCGCCAGAGAGATCGCCGCGGTGACCTATATCGGCTGTTTCAATAAGAATATTGCGTCGCTGAAGGGCATTGAGCATTTCACGGCGCTGACGGAGCTCTGGTGCGACGTCAACCGACTGACGAGTTTGGACGTAAGCAAGAACACGGCGCTGACGGAGCTCTATTGCTACAACAACCAACTGACGGCGCTGGATGTGAGCGGTTGCACGGCGCTGACGAAGCTCTGGTGCGGCGTCAACCGACTGACGAGTTTGGATGTGAGCAAGAACACCGCGCTGACGAA
>JAFWVV010000041.1 GCA_017518225.1 Oscillospiraceae bacterium
GCGTCTTCTAACTGTGCGCCGCAGTTCGGGCAGGTTTTCATATCATTCCCTCCTCATATATTTAGACAAGAGTCTGTAAATATAGTGTAGCATTTTGCACTATGGCTGTCAAGCTGTGCCGTTATAGATCGATTAAAATCGTCTGGCAACCCTGACGGCGGGCATAGAGGATGGTGTTTCGCGTGCCGCCGCTCGTGCCGTCATAGCAGGCCAGCAGAAGGCCGGCGTGATCGACCATATAGCGGTTTCGCTTTTGCATACAGCCCGGCGCATAGCGGTGCTGGACAAAGCGCACCTCGTCGCAGGCGGCGATCAGCGCCTCCTGCCGCTTTTGCTTTGTCGGTGGGTTTTGGTTTTGGGTTTTGCCTCCTGCGGGAGGCCTTCACTTTTCTTTGCTGTAAAGAAAAGTGAAGCGAAAAGAAAGCACCCGGGGCTTCGGCCCCGGGACCCCACGGGGCTTGGGTGCTGGAGCTTGGTCAACTCTTTCGCGTGTCCAGTCGCCCAAAGACATCGGTATCCCCAGCTCGGATGCGTTTGGCGGAAGGGACAACATTGAACAGCGGCAGCAACAGCTCCGGCTCTCTTGGCAGTGGCTTTTGGCCGGGTGCAATTTCTTTTCGCGGGGCTTAAGGCGTCGCTGCGGTGCTTTGTCCTGTTATGCTGAGCTTATCGAAGCTTTTTTATGCTGTAATAGCAGCATAGATCTTCGACTCCGGCTCGACTCCGCTCGCTCTGACAGGGAGCGGGACGGGCGCGCAGAGCGTACGTAGGGGAGGGGCACTTGCCCCTCCCCTGCGATGATGTTCGGACCTTCTGCTGCTTTTTTCGCATGCTGTAGCAGACTTTTTATCTGGTTTTTCGCGGCTTTCTGCGTCGGTCTCTCAGTAAGAAGGCCAGGCTGAACGCGGAGCCGAGGCACAGCAGGCTCCAGAGCATCAGTGAGCTTTCGTCGCCGGTTTTCGGCGTGATATAACCCGGGTCGTTTGTCGGGACAGCGGTGGGCTGCGGCGCCTCAGTTTCCGGGACAGCGGTGGGCTGCGGCGTCTCAGTTGCCGGAGGATCGGTGGGCTGCGGCGTCTCAGTTGCCGGAGGATCGGTGGGCTGCGGCGTCTCAGTTGCCGGGACAGCAGTGGGCTGCGGCGTCTCAGTTGCCGGAGGATCGGTGGGCTGCGGCGTCTCAGTTGCCGGAGGATCGGTGGGCTGCGGCGTCTCAGTTGCCGGAGGATCGGTGGGCTGCGGCGTCTCAGTTGCCGGAGGATCGGTGGGTTGCGGCGTCTCGCTCTTGATTTCAAATTTTGTTTTCACAGCGACGTTGCCTGCAAACACGATACCCAGCACATGCTCACCGGCAGGAAGCGTCTGCAGATAGCTCGCCTTCAGCGTCAGCTTGACGCTGCCTTCTACGACATCGTAGTTGGACGGATCCAGAGGTTCTTCGTCCATGGTTGCGCTCTGGAATTTTTCAAAGCTGACGTCCGTTTCTCCGCTGCTCTTGGCGACAAAGCCGAGGTCGCCCTCGCCGGTCCATTCGGATGGGGTTTCCGTCCAGACGTAGTTGGGCGTCCATTTGGCGTAAATATCGGTGTCCTCATACAGCGGCACGTCAAAGTCAAAGGGGATGGTCAGGGCTTTGTCGGCAAACCAGCCTTCGAAGGTCATACCCTCGCGGGCCGGCTCAGGCGGCATGGCGGGCTTTGTGCCCTTCTCATGGTCAATACCCGCGGCAGGGAAGGGATCGTCAGGACCAAGGTACCAACAATAGGTCACAAGATCGCTGTCAGGCACAAAGCGCGCGTAGATATCCGCGTTCTCGTCCATCGCCGTGGAAAAATCAAAGGGTACGGTCAGCGCCTTGTCGGCAAACCAGCCGAAGAAAGTATGGTCGGCCAGCATCGGGTCATCCGGGCGCACGGGCGTACGGCCCTTCCCGAGAATCTGAGAGCCGACGGGATGCTCGTCGTCGGGATGAAGCCACATGTTCAGGTGGATCACATCCTCGTCATTTACAAAACAGGCGTAGGCGTTTGCGTCCTCATACATGGCCGCGGAAAAATCAAAGGGTACGGTCAGCGCCTTGTTGGCAAACCAGCCGAGGAAGGTCTTGCTCGCCGGAGCGGGATCGTCCGGCCGAATGGGCGTTGTACCTTTTTCTACGTGCTGGCCTGCGAGAGGATCCGGATCGTCGGGGCCAAACCAGAAAACCAGATATACGACTTCGCTGTCGGGCACAAAACGCGCGTAGATATCCGCGTCCTCATACATGGGCGCGGAAAAGTCAAAGGGGACGGTCAGGGCTTTGTCGGCATACCAGCCGAAGAAGGTATGCTCGGCCAGCATCGGGTCATCCGGCATGTCGGGAGTATTGCCCTTTGTGACGCTCACCGAGCCGGCAGGATACTCGCCGTCGTCGATGAAGAGATTCAGCGAGCATACATCGGTGTCATCCGCATGCGCCGTGAACGAGGGCAACGCCATGGCGAACATCAAAAAGACCAGGACCAGCGCGAGCAGCTTCTTTTTATTCATTCTCACTCTCTCCTTAAAATAACTACAGGATGGGGCCGTTACAAAATGGTATTTTTGCAACGTTTTTTGCGCTTTAGCTTGACTAAACTACTGGTTCTACCAGGGGTGGATAAAAAAGCCTTGGCAAATCCCCCCCCAGCATTCTCTGCGGTCTGCGATTCGCTATCCGCGAGGGCGGCCGTACCGTCGGCTCCGGTGTCGTCATCGGCATCAACGAGTAATTTCAACGAAAAAGAACATAGACACGAAAGCGTCTGTGTTCTTTTTTCATTGGCAAAAAAACAGGAGAGAAACCTGAGTGCTTCTCTCCTGCTTGGTATGTCAGCGCAGGAAGCTCAGCTTGCAGACGATAGGAGCTTCCTTGGCCTGACCCTTGCAGATGCGGATGAAGCAGATGATCTTCACGACGAACAGCACAGCCAGGGCAATGCCGCCGACGATGGGGACGATGATGGTCCAGCACAGCACGGTAGTGACAAATGCGATCAGCGCGTTACAGACGGCGAGCTTCACCGCTTCGCGCACGTGGAAGCGCGTGAAGGGAGATTCAGACGAGGCGATCAGAGCGATGATAATGCCGATGACGCTCAACAAGTAGGGGAGCATGCAGAAGATCTTGTTGTCGGAAATATCCTTTGCTTCAAATTCCGCC
>JAFWVV010000042.1 GCA_017518225.1 Oscillospiraceae bacterium
CGTGTTGCAAAATGCGCTTTTGGGGCTAAAGTCACAAAAGAATATCTCAATATAGTTACTGGGAACCGCCGATTTTGGCGGTTCCCAGTAACTTTTCTCGCAAATACTTTTTTAAAATTTATATTTTGCAACACGCCCTGTATTTCGCTCTCAAGCGGCGAGGCCTGAATATAATAAAGGCGCTGCCCTCGTTTCGGTTTTATGGGCAAAAACAAGGGAAAATGGAGCATTATATTGTAGCAGACCTGCGGGAAACGCAGGAAAATCAAGGGCTTTAAAAGAATTGGATAGATAAATTCCGATTTATCGAGCTGATTATACCACCCCTATTCGGTATAGTCAATTACGTTACATTCAAAAAGCAGAAGGAGGCGCTTCCTTACGAAGTGCCTCCTCCTTGGGGCAGCGTTTTTTGATATTTATTCGCTGATCAGAACTTGCCGAGAGAGCCGGAGTTTTCCTGGTTGGGCATGTACTCTTCGCGCTTGCCGGGGAGAATGGCGTTGAGCACGATGCCAACGATCGAGGCGACGGCGAGGCCGGACAGGGCGATCTTCATGTCGCCAATCATAAAGGAGATGGCGCCGGTCGCGTTGTTGCCGCCGGTCGTGATGTCCGCGCCGAGCGCGCCGGAGAAGTTGACGCCGAGCGCGAGACCGAGGATGACGGCGGCGACGATGACGTTTCTCGACTTCTGGAAGTCGGTGTGGTTTTCGACCATGTTGCGCACGCCGACGGCGGAGATCATGCCGTAGAGGATGATCGACACGCCGCCGATGGTTGCGGCGGGCATGGCGGAAATCAGCGCCGCAAACTTCGGGCAGAAGGAGAGGACGAGCGCGAAGTAGGCGGCGATGCGCACGACCTTCGGATCGTAGACCTTGGTCAGGATCAGCACGCCGGTGTTTTCGCCGTAGGTGGTGTTGGCCGGGGCGCCGAAGAGCGCGGCGATCGTGGTGCCGACGCCGTCGCCGATGAGCGTGCGGTGCAGACCGGGATCCTCGATCAGGTTCTTTTCGATCGCGCCGCCGATGGCGGAGATGTCGCCGACGTGCTCCATCATCGTCGCAAAGGCGATGGGAACGATCATGATGATCGAGGAGACGAGCAGGCCGCCGTTGAAGTTTTCAGCGGTGAACAGGCCGAAAACGGTGTTTTGCATCTGGAAAGGCAGGCCGATCCAGGCGGCTTCCTTGACGCCGCTGAAGTCGACCTGGCCGGTCAGGGCTGCGATGAGGTAGGAGGCGAGCACGCCCAGCAGGATCGGAACGATCTTGATCATGCCCTTGCCCCAGATGTTGCAGACGATGACGACGATAATCGCGACGAGGGCGATCCACCAGTTCGTGGAGCAGTTGTTGATGGCGGAGGGCGCGAGAATCAAGCCGATGGCGATGATGATCGGGCCGGTGACGACGGGCGGGAAGAAGCGCATGACGTTCTTCGAGCCGAAGGCCTTGCAGATCAGCGCAAGCACGAGATACAGCAGACCCGCGCAGGCGACGCCCACGCAGGCGTAGGGCAGGGCTTCAGCCTGAGAGAGACCGAGCTCGGCGCCGGAGGCGACGACGGAGAAGTAGCCGCCGAGGAAGGCGAAGGAGGAGCCGAGGAAGACGGGAACCTTTCGTCCGGTGATGAGGTGCATGAACAGCGTGGCAAGTCCGGCGAACAGCAGCGTCGCTGATACGCTCAGTCCGGTCAGGATCGGCACGAGCACCGTTGCGCCAAACATCGCGAACAGATGCTGCAGTCCGAGAACCAGCATTTTCGGCGTGCCAAGCTGGCGCGCGTCGTAGATCGGGCCGTCGATGGCAGTGTTTTTCTCTTTACCCATGTTCATCTTTCCCTTTCCATAAAAATTGATGATATATATGGAGGGCTATTCGCCCAATTCCATCAGAAATACGCCGGTCTCGCCGTCAAATTCCGGCAGACGCACCTCAATCAGCTCTGCGCGGGAGCTGGGGACGTTTTTGCCCACGAAGTCTGCGCGGATGGGCAGCTCCCGGTGACCGCGGTCAACCAGCACCGCCAGCTGAATCGAGCGCGGACGGCCGCAGGAAAAGACCGCCTCAATCGCTGCGCGTACGGTGCGCCCGGTATAGATCACGTCGTCTACCAGCACGACGTCGCGGTCGGTAACCGAAAAGTCCAGCTCACAGCGGCGCAGCTCCGGTGTTTCGGAGAGCGGATGCAGATCGTCGCGGTAATAGCGGATATCGACGCTGCCGCAGGGGATCTCCATGCCCTCGATTTGGCGGATGTTGTCACGAATGCGCCGGGCGATCGGTTCGCCGCGGCGGCGAATGCCGATGAGCGCCAGGTTTTCCACGCCCTTGTTTTTTTCGGCGATCTCGTGGGAGATGCGCATCAGGGCGCGCCCCAGCGCCGCTTCGTCCATGAGTTGTGCCTTCAGACGCATGTCCAGCTCCTTTCTACGCAGAAAAAATGCCCTGCCGGATCCGGCAAGACACGCAGCAAGGGAAGACGCAAAGCGTCCCCGAAATATGGGCGATTTTGCCGGCATCTCTGTACCGCAGCTTAAAAATCTGTTTTTGGATGTGTCGGCAGCGCGCGGCTGCCTGTGTCGCATTATACGGGACGCGCGCGGGAAATGCAAGCCTTTTTTGGCGTTTTTCCGCTTCGGCGGGCGTTTTTGGCTACTTTGCCGAAACGGTGGACGACCGGTCATTGACAGCGCCGGAAACTTCGTGTAGAATAGGGCAAAATAATTCAAATAATTGAAATGAAAAAGAGGTTCCGCATGGATATTTTTGAAAAAATCGACCGATTTACCATAGCCAACGACTACCGGGCGCTGGGCATCTACCCCTATTTCCACGCGCTGGAGTCGCGGCAGGACACCGAGGTGATTATGGAGGGCAAGCGCCGGATCATGCTCGGCTCGAATAACTATCTGGGGTTGACGACGGAGCCCACGGTCATCGAGGCGGGTATTCGCGCGTTTGAAAAGTACGGCACGGGCTGCTCCGGCTCCCGCTTTTTGAACGGCACGCTGGAGATGCATCTGGAGCTGGAGCGCGAGTTGGCCGCTTTCGTGCACATGGAGGGCGCGGTGACCTTTTCCACGGGCTTTCAGTCCAATCTCGGCATCATCAGCGCGCTCGTCGGTCGCGGCGACTACGTGATCTGCGATCGCGAAAACCACGCGAGCATCTACGACGGCTGCCGTCTCAGCTATGGCAAAATGATGCGCTATAAGCACAACGATATGCAGGAGCTGGAGAGCATCCTCAGCCGCATCCCGGAGGAGGCCGGGCGTCTGATCGTGACCGACGGCGTGTTCTCCATGGGCGGCGACATTGCCAATCTGCCGGAAATCTGCCGTTTGGCGGAGAAATACGGCGCGCGCGTGATGGTGGACGATGCGCACGGCCTCGGCGTCATCGGCGAGGGCGGCCGCGGCACCGCGAGCTATTTCGGGCTGGAAGACAAGGTGGACGTGATCATGGGCACCTTCTCCAAGTCTCTCGCGAGCCTCGGCGGTTTCATGGCGGCCTCGGAGCGCGTGTGCGACTTTGTGCGCCACAATTCCCGCCCCTTCATCTTTTCCGCCTCAATCCCGCCCTCGGCCTGCGCCACGGCGCTGGCCGCGCTGCGCCATCTGGAGGCGCATCCCGAGCTGCCGAAGCGCCTTCTGGCGCTGTCCACCCATGCCCGCGCCGGACTGAAGGCGGCGGGACTGAGCGTGCGGGAATCGGAAACGCCGATCATCCCGATCTACACCTACGAGGTGGAGCATACGCTGCGCAAGGCCAAGGAGGCTTATGACGCGGGCGTCTACGTCAATCCCGTGCTGCCCCCGGCGACGCCGCCGTCGGAGTGCCTGCTGCGCACGAGCTATATGGCGACGCTGACAGAGCCCTTGATCGACGAGGCGGTCGAAATTCTCGGCCGCGTGCTGAAGGGCTGAAACAGATTTTTGATTGTTCTGTATATTGTATTAATAAAGAAATCGCAGAGGCTTGCCTCTACTTTTCAAGCTGTCGACAAAGGGTCGACAGCTTGAAAAGCAAAAACGGAAACTTTCAAAAAAGTTCCCATTTTTGCATGGATTGTACGCCGAGAGGGGACTCCCGCCCCCTCTCGGC
>JAFWVV010000043.1 GCA_017518225.1 Oscillospiraceae bacterium
GATCCTGTCCCATGCGAAATGCGGCGTGAAGGATTGGTTCAAAACACTTCAACCGGATCGAAATCAGTTGCGTCTGAGATTAGTTGGCTGAGTATTTGCTGCTATAATGGCTTGTGGTCTGCCTGGCTTATGTGCAGACTTGGTTTTTTGTACCCTTTTTGCCACATTCCTGCATTTTTCGTCCTTTTCCGTCCTTGCTCCCGCAAATGATAGCTTGACGCTATGAATTTTTCACATTTGGAATTTCATTTGCGGAAACTCAAAGCTTATGTTTTTGTTTCACACCAATAGTATAAGCCGACAGCCGACACGTTTCAAGTGCCGGCTGTCGTTATTTTTCACATTTTTGGGTGCTGCCTCTTAATGAGACAGCACCTTTTTCGGCTATACTTCGCCGCTCATCCTTCCCGCGCGATCCGCTTTACTCATCCCACAATAAAAGTGATTGCGCTTTTTTCAGAATCCTCTTGCTTTTTGCAAGAAACAGATGTATAATGCCACCGAAATCAAAAACAGGGGAGCTTGTATTTGCGGGCTGAGAGGAAGTCATCTAACTTCGACCCTATTACCTGATGCGGATAATGCCGCCGTAGGAAGTCATACCACGATTTTTTACAGGAGGTGTCCGCGCGGGATGCCTCCTGTTTTTGACGCAAAGCCTTTTTGGGAAAGGAGGAACGTCATCCACATTTGTGGCGGACTGAGGGGGAGCGCCCTGAGTTTTGTAGCGCAGCGATGGGAAGCCGTGTTCCGGCGTGAGAGGATGCCAGTAAGCATCGACCGAAACTTCCAAGCGGTGCTCTATCGGAGCGCTGTACCATTCCGGAAGCGTCGCTGCATCTGACGTTTCCCGTTTATCAAAAAGGAGAATACAAAATGAAAAAATTGAATGTTCTGAAATTGGCAATCTCCGGTATGTTTTGCGCCGTGGCAGTTGTCGGAAGTATGCTGCAGTTTACTGTTTTCGGCAGCAAATGCGCGCCCGTCCAGCACATGGTCAACATTCTGTGCGCGGTGCTGCTTGGGCCCTGGTATGGCATCGGCGTGGCTTTTGCGGCGTCCTTGATTCGCAATCTGACCGGTCTTGGAACGCTTATGGCCTTTCCCGGCAGTATGCTCGGGGCACTGCTCTGCGGACTGGTTTACGCCAAGACCAAAAACATTCCCGGAACGCTGATCGGAGAAGTGTTTGGCACGGCTGTGCTCGGCGGTCTGTGCGCCTACCCCATTGCGATTTTCTTTATGGGCAAAAATGCCGCAGAGGTCGCGTTTTACGCCTACATCGTCCCCTTCCTGATCTCCACCGCCGTCGGCGCGGCGTTCTCTGCGGTGTTGATCTTCAGCCTGAAAAAATTGGGCGTTTTGACTATGATGCAGAAAACACTTGATCGCTAAAGGAGGATTGTCATGCTTGGAAAGATGCTTGAAAACGTCCGGGCAAGCTGCCCGCTCATCCACAATATTACCAACTATGTGACCGTGAATGATTGCGCGAATATCCTGCTGGCCTGCGGCGCGTCCCCGATCATGGCGGACGACTGCGCCGAGGCGGCGGAAATCACCTCGCTTTGCGGCGGACTGAATCTCAACATTGGCACGCTGAACAGCCGCACGATCGAATCCATGCTGCTTGCGGGCAAGCGCGCGAACGAGCTGGGGCATCCCGTCGTGTTAGACCCCGTCGGCGTCGGCGCTTCCACGCTGCGGACGCAAACCGCGCTGGAGCTTTTGGCGCAGCTTCGCCTCGCCGTCATCCGCGGCAATATCTCGGAAATCAAAGCCCTTGCCTCCGGAAGCGGCACGACAAAGGGCGTAGACGCCGACGCGGCGGACAAAGTAACGGAGCAAACTCTCAGCGGCGTTGCCACCTTTGCAAAGTCCTTTGCGGAAAAAACCGGCGCCGTTATCGCCATTACCGGCGCAATCGACGTCGTGTCGGACGGAAAGACGGCCTACTGCATCCGCAACGGCCACCCTATGATGTCTTCCGTGACAGGAACGGGCTGCCAGCTTTCCGCCATGACGTCAGCCTTTGTGACCGCAACCCCCGATCACCCGCTGGAGGCTGCCGCCGCGGCCGTCTCCGCCATGGGCCTCGCGGGCGAAATTGCCCACCAAAGGCTCGGCAAGCTTGACGGAAACGCAAGCTATCGAAATTACATCATTGACGCGATCTACCGTATGACCCCGGATATTCTGGAGAAAGGCGCAAGCTATGAGGTGCGATAAAGAAATGATGCGGCTCTACGCCGTCACCGACCGCGCGTGGGTCGGAAAGCAAAGCCTGTATGAGCAGGTGGAAGCCGCCCTGAAGGGCGGGGCAAGCTGCGTACAGCTTCGGGAGAAGGAGTTGAACGACGAAGACTTCCTGCGCGAGGCGCTGGAGCTTTCCACGCTCTGTAAGCGGTATCGGGTTCCGTTCTTCATCAACGATAACGTGGACGTTGCGATCCGCTGCCACGCCGACGGCATTCACGTCGGACAGGAGGATATGCAGGCCGCGCAGGTTCGCCAGCGCGTCGGCCCCGACATGATGATCGGCGTCTCGGTTCATTCGGTCGCCGAAGCGCTCGAGGCGGTTCGGAACGGCGCCGATTGTCTCGGTGCGGGCGCGGTTTTTGCCACGTCCACCAAAACAGACGTGCAAACCATGCCGCGTGAGACCCTGCGCGCCATTTGCCAGGCCGTGAATATTCCCGTCGTCGCTATCGGCGGAATCAACAAGGAAAACATTGCCGCGCTGTCTGGCACCGGCGTGGACGGCGTTGCCCTGGTAAGCGCGATTTTCGGCGCGGACGACATTGAAGGTGCATGCCGTGAGCTTCGCGCGCTGTCAGAGGAAATGGTACGTCCATGAGGCTGCGCTGCGCGATCTTTGACTTTGACGGGACACTGTTTGACTCCATGTATATTTGGGACGACGTGGGCGAGACCTATCTCCGCGCCCTTGGCAGAGAGCCGAAGCCATCTCTGCGGGAGGCACTCAAGCCCATGAGTCTTGCGCAAGCAGCCCGTTATTTGCAGCGCGAATACGCGCTCTCGCTCAGCGTCGAAGAGATTCTGGCCGGGATCAATCAGACCGTCGAGCGCTTTTACGCGCAGGAGGTTCAGCCAAAGCCCGGCGTTGAAGCATTCCTGCGGCGTTTGCGTGAGACCGGAATTGCGATGTGCGTTGCGACGGCAACAGATCGTCCAATGATCCGCGCCGCTCTGCGCAGATGCGGCCTGGAGCGGTATTTTGACGCGATCTTCACCTGCGGCGAGCTCGGCCACGGCAAGGATGAGCCTATCATTTTCCGGGCGGCGATGGATTACTTCGCCGCAAGCCGCGCTTCCGCCGTCGTGCTGGAGGACGCGCTCCACGCTGCACAGACCGCCAAGGCGGACGGCTTTGCCGTCGCCGCGGTCTATGACGGCAGCGAGAAGCGGCAGGAAGCTCTGCGTGCCCTGGCGGATTGCTATATCCCCGATTACGAGCATACAGAGGACTTTTGGGAATTTGCTCTGGCCGAATAGGTCGGGGCTTCCGGCGGCATATTGGGGGCACCACCTTATGCCGCTGAATAAAACAATGCTGAAGCTGAAAAGGAGACGAAAACATGAAACTAAAAACAGCATTGACCATTGCGGGCAGCGACTGCAGTGGAGGCGCCGGCATTCAGGCAGATTTGAAAACTATGACTATGAACGGTGTTTATGCCATGAGCGTGATTACGGCGCTCACCGCGCAGAACACTACCGGCGTGCGGGCTGTTCAGGAATCCACACCGGAGTTTCTGAAGCAGCAGTTGGACGCGGTATTTGAGGATATTTTTCCCGATGCCGTAAAAATCGGAATGGTTTCTTCCTGTGAGCTGATTCGAACAATTGCCGAAAGATTACGCTTCTACGGTGCCAAAAATATTGTGCTGGATCCGGTGATGACCGCCACCTCCGGCTCCGCCCTGATGAAAAACGACGCGGCTCAGAGCCTGATGGCAGAGCTTCTGCCTTTGGCGTGCCTTGTGACGCCGAATATCCCGGAAGCGGAGGTACTGTCTGATTCCGCCATTGGCTGTGCAGACGACATGATTGCCGCCGCGAAGCGGATCGGCGAACGCTGTCACGGTGCCGTTTTGGTAAAAGGCGGGCACAGCATCAACGACGCCAACGACCTGCTCTACGCCGACGGCAGAGCAATCTGGTTTACGGGCAAGCGGATTGACAATCCAAACACCCACGGAACCGGCTGCACCCTGTCCAGCGCGATTGCAGCCAACCTTGCCAAGGGCTTTGATCTTGCGGAATCCATCCGCCGCGCCAAGGCTTATATTTCCGGGGCGCTGGCCGCCATGTTGGATCTCGGGCATGGCTCTGGGCCGATGCAGCATAATTTTGACCTGAAATCGGTATATGCCGAAGGGAAGTAATCTTTAAGCATGAAAGGAATAATCACTATGAGAAACTACGCTACCCAGATGGACGCCGCCAAACGCGGCATGATTACGCCGGAAATGAAGGCGGTTGCCGCAAAGGAATTCCGAACCGAGGAAGAAATCCGAGCCCTTGTGGCAGAGGGCCGCGTTGCCATTTGCGCCAACAAGCTGCACACCTGCATCGACCCCAACGGCGTCGGCTCCATGCTTCGCACCAAGATCAACGTGAACCTCGGCGTTTCCCGGGATTGCAAGGATTATGATGTTGAGATGCAGAAGGTGATGACCGCTGTCCACATGGGCGCGGAGGCAATTATGGATCTTTCCTCCCATGGCAACACGCAGCCCTTCCGCAGGAAGCTCACCGCCGAGTGCCCTGCCATGATCGGCACGGTTCCCGTGTATGACAGCGTGATCCACTATCAGCGGGATCTGGCTGAGCTGACCGCGAAGGACTTTATCGATGTCGTTCGCCTGCATGCCGAGGACGGCGTCGACTTCGTGACCCTTCACTGCGGCATCACGCGAAAGACCATTGACCAGATCAAAAAGCACAAGCGGAAGATGAACATTGTATCCCGCGGCGGTTCGCTGGTCTTTGCCTGGATGTGCATGACCGGAAATGAGAATCCCTTCTATGAATACTTTGACGAGATTCTCGACATCTGTCGGGAGTACGACGTGACAATTTCTCTGGGTGACGCCTGCCGCCCCGGCTGTCTGGCGGACGCCAGCGACGTCTGTCAGATTGAAGAGCTGGTGCGCCTGGGAGAATTGACCAGGCGTGCCTGGGCCAGGGACGTCCAGGTTATGGTAGAGGGCCCCGGCCACATGCCCATGGATCAGATTGAAGCAAATATGAAGCTGCAGCAGACCATCTGTATGGGCGCGCCCTTCTATGTGCTGGGGCCGCTGGTGACAGATATTGCCCCCGGCTACGACCACATCACCTCCGCCATCGGCGGCGCGATTGCCGCAGCCAGCGGCGCCGCCTTCCTCTGCTACGTGACCCCCGCCGAGCATCTGGCCCTGCCGAATGTAGAGGACGTCAAGCAGGGCATCATCGCCTCCCGCATTGCCGCCCACGCCGCGGATATTGCCAAAAAGGTCCCCCACGCCAGAGACATCGACGATCAGATGGCGGACGCGAGAAAAGCTTTCGATTGGGAAAAGCAGTGGGAATGCTCCATTGATCCGGAAACGGCCCGTTCGATCCGGGACAGCCGCGCTCCCGAGCACGATGACAGTTGCTCCATGTGCGGAAAATTCTGCGCTGTCCGCAGTATGAACAAAGCGCTCAACGGCGAATACATTGATATTCTCTGATCCTTTTTCCAAAAATGTTATTATCTATTCAGTCGCTTGGTAGGGCGGCCTGCCCCCGGGCCGCCGCGCCCTACGCAGGGAAGGGGCGACTAAATCGATACAAAAATGTAACGAATCCGATTTTCGTTGGTCTTATAGGGGGTCAATCATTTTTCTTGTGTGATTTCGGGTTACGGTCATAGGCCTTTCGGCTTGCGTCGAACAGCTTGAGGAAGAAGTAATCGTCATCGGGATAGCCGTAGCCCTGGCGGCGGAGGGTTTTGATTTTGTTGTTGATTCC
>JAFWVV010000044.1 GCA_017518225.1 Oscillospiraceae bacterium
ACCTTCTCCGCCTGCTTCGGCCAGGCCTTCCTCGAACTGCATCCCACCAAGTACGCCGAGGAACTGGTAAAGAAGATGGAAAAGAGCGGCGCGAAGGCCTATCTCGTCAACACCGGCTGGAACGGCACCGGCAGGCGCATCTCTATCAAGGATACCCGCGGCATCATCGACGCGATCCTGGGCGGCGCGATCCTCTCCGCTCCCACCAAGACGATCCCGTAC
Organism: Oscillospiraceae bacterium; assembly: GCA_017518225.1. Classification (GTDB taxonomy): domain Bacteria; phylum Bacillota; class Clostridia; order Oscillospirales; family Oscillospiraceae; genus Limivicinus. The sequence goes on from JAFWVV010000044.1 coordinate 223, forward strand.
TTCAATTTTGAGGTACCCACGGCGCTCGAGGGCGTGGACAGCGGCATCCTCGATCCGCGCGACACCTACGCCGATCCCGCTGAGTGGGAGGCCAAGGCCAAGGATCTGGCTGCGCGCTTCATCAAGAACTTCGCCAAGTACGAGAGCAACGACGCCGGCAAGGCGCTGGTTGCCGCCGGCCCGCAGCTGTAAAACAAGGTTTCTGAGCTTTCTGTATAAAAACTGCCGTGTGGAAAATACCACATGGCAGTTTTTTATTTGCTTATTTACGCAAAATCGAGCACACGCTTCATGCGAATCAGTGTCAGGCGGTTACGGATGGCGGCGGAGATGTTGAGCGCCTCATCGCCCAGCGCAGGATCAATGCCGATGTGCTCCGGCAGATACTTGCAGCCGCAGGCGCGATAGAGCGTTTCCATTTCTTCCACGGACGGGATTTCGTTGATGATGGCGACGATTTCGTCCCAATGATCGACGATGTTTTGCGCCTCAAAGTGACCGAGAATATCGTCGGCGTTTTCTTTCAGAATGCCCTCGCACAGCCGCTCGCCGAATTTCTCCAGCACCCAGTCGCGGGTGAGCGGCGTGAAGGGACGGGCTTTGGGGCGCAGCGCCGCCAGACGGTGATATTCGCGGCAGCAGGCAAAGGTGCCGACGCCGACACACTCGCCGTGGATGCCCTCGGCCTGCTCAAAGCGAGGCGGCTTCATCTCCACCAGATGCGCCATCAGATGCTCGGCGCCGGAGGCGGCGCGGGAGTTGTCCCAGAGCTGCATGGTCAGCCCGCTCGTCATCTGTGCCATGGTCATGGCCTCGTGATCAACTTCGCTCGTTGCCGCCATCTTATCCGCAGCGGCGCGCATGATGTCCAGCGCCTCCTGCGCAAGGCCGGCTACCATCGGGCAATAGTCCTCGCCGGATACCAGCGTGGCGATTTTCCAGTCGGCGAGGGAAATGTACTTGGACAGAATGTCGTTGATGCCGCTGGCGACCAGACGCGCCGGCGCACCCTGAATGATGTCCAGATCTGCAACGACCAGCGCGGGCGCTTTCATGTGGATGGATTTTTTCTGACCCTGGATGATAACCGAGCAGATGCTGGCGGTAAAGCCGTCGGAGCTGGCGAGCGTCGGCACGGCGACAAAGGGGATGCCCAGCTTGTAGGCGGGGTAGCGGCCGAAGTCCATGATGGTGCCCGCGCCAAAGGCGACAATGACCTCGGGATGATCGAGCTGCTGCATCATCTCCTCAATCAGCACATCCTCCGAGCGCAGCCCCTGCGCGTTCAGTACGATCTCCTGATCGGCCTGAACGTGCTTGCCCTCGGTCAAGCCATAAACGAAGCTGTCGTACACGACAGCGCGGCGTTTGCCGGCCAGCCCGGCTGCCGCCATATATTCCTCAAAGCGGCTCAGAGCGCCGTATTCCACGACAACAAGCTTTGTCTCCAGCTCGTGATTACGCCCGCAGCTGCAGGGGCCGACGTATTTTGAGCAATCCATAATCATAGCAATGATCCTCCTTCGGTATTTGTATAAGCATATTATACACGATCACGCGCATAAGGCAAAGTTTATTTTTCTTTTTCTATGAGCATCCGGAATCCGACGGGATACGCGCGGACAGGGGCGTATACTGTGGATATCATCCGAGAAAAGGAGAAAGACGATGAAAAAGATTCTGTGCGCGCTTTTGGTGCTGATTTTCCTGTTTTCAACCGGCGTTTCGGCGGATTATGACCCCGGCTTGGATTATTTGACGATTGCCTGTACGGCGCTTTCCTGCGGCGACCACGACGCCGGACGTGCGGCGGCGATCTGCCACAACGAGCGCTTGGAAGACCAAAGGATCGCGGCGGTACGCGTTGACTATGATGCGCTGATGTGGCTGTCCAAATTGATTGAGCATGAAGCGGGGAGCCGTCTGTGCGGCGTTGAGTGGCGTATGTGCGTGGGCGAGGTCGTACTCAACCGGGTTGCGTCGTCGGAATTTCCCGACAGCATCGAGGAGGTCATTTTTCAAAAAGGGCAGTACGCCGGGGTGGACTGCGATGACTTTCGCTATGAGCTCAATCCGGATGAGTTGAGCATCGAGGCGGCGCTGCGTCTGCTGCAGGGCGAGCGGCTGATGGCGCCGCAGGTGGTTTTTCAGGCCTATTTTGAGCAGGGGAGCGGCGTCTACCGAAGCTTTGAAAACGCCGTCAACGGTACGATGTATTTCTGTATCAGCAACAATCCGGCCTTGTACGGAAGAAACCGCCGTTAAAATGCAAAAAATGCGGAGAAAAATAGCAGATAAATCGTCAAATCGACAGAGCCTGTCAAGCTTGCACTCTCCGGTAAGCTGTGGTACAATGAGCCAGGTTTTGTGTGGTTTAGCAAATGCAGCCATACGGAGAAATACAAAAGGGGAGTTTTACTAATATGGACTACCTGGGCGGACTTGTCAGCAGCATCTTCTCCATCATTTTTATCGTGTTTGTCATCGGCGCGGTGGGCTATCTGCTCGGCGCGATCAGCGTGAAGGGCGTTTCCCTCGGCACGGCCGGCGTGCTGCTTGCGGCGCTGCTGTACGGCGTGCTGGCGAGCTATGTGCCGTCTTTTCACGTCGGGGAGAAAGAGATCATCCTCTTTGACGCCGGCCTGAAGACCAAGTTCAGCCTGGTCTCTTCCATCGGCACGGCGATGTTTGTGACCTCTGTCGGCTTTATCGCCGGCCCGAAGTTCTTCCGCAGCTTCAGCCGCGCGACCATGTCCTACGTCTACATGGGCATCATCACCATCTGCCTCGGCGCGCTGGTGACGGTGCTGCTTACGCTGATCGACAGCAAGCTTGAGGCTTCGATGGCCGTCGGCTTGATGACCGGGGCGCTCACCAGCACTCCGGGTCTCTCTGCGGCGAAGGAAGTCGCCGGAGAGGGTGCGGATCTCGTGACTGCGGGCTACGGTATTGCTTATCTTTTCGGCGTGCTGGGCGTGGTCTTCTTCGTACAGCTGCTGCCGCGTATTCTGAAGGTCGATATTGCCGCTGAGCGCGAGCGCTTCGTTGCGGCCAGCGCTGTCTCGGGCGGCAAGCTGCGCGGCGATTTGAAAAAGCTGGAGGACTTCGGTTTTCTGCCTTTCTTCCTCGCGATCGCCATGGGCTGTGTGATCGGCGCGGTGAAGATCCCCGGCATCAACTTCTCCCTCGGCAACTCCGGCGGCTGCCTGATCGCGGGCCTGCTGGTCGGCCACTTCGGCCATATCGGCAAGATCGACCTGCGTATCGAAAAGAGTACGCTGAACTTCTTCCGCGAGCTCGGCCTCGTGCTGTTTCTGATCGGCGCGGGCGTGCCCGGCGGCGTGAACTTCGTCGCCAACATCAAGCTGGCCTACTTCATCTACGGCGCGCTGATCACGCTTATTCCGATGATCGGCAGCTACCTGATCGGCCGCTACGTCTTCAAGCTGGATATCTTCAACAATCTCGGCTCCATCACCGGCGGCATGACCAGCACCCCGGCGCTCGGCGCGCTCATCAGCACCGCCGGAACCGACGAGGTCGCCGCCTCCTACGCCGCGACCTATCCCGTCGCGCTGGTGATCGTCGTGATTGCCGTGAAAGTCATCCTGCTGGTGTTCTGATAATGTACAAAGTCTCCCGTTGGTTGCAAAGGAAATCGATGGGAGACTTTTCTTGTTTTGTCCTCACAGGATTATGTTTTTTTTGATAGTTCTTGGTATGGTATAATGTGCCTGTGCTTTATTGCGCTGACAGCAATGTTATAGTTCCCTGATAGTTCTTGGTATATAATATTTTGGTTCTATAATAAATGTTGGGTGCGGACCCCTTCGGGATCCACCCCCAACATTTATTATAGAACCTTTATTTCTCGTAATTCTTAAACATTGTGTCGGTGGCGTGGCGGATGGCGCGGGTGACTTCTTCGACCTTTTCCGGATCCCAAGCCTCTTTGTCGGCGCGCAGGAAGGAGGTTTTGTCTACGCGGTTGTCAAACACGCCGATGGGTACTTGCCAATGCCTGCCGTGCGCGTCGAAGCTCACGCAGTCGGGCTTGTCGCTGTGCTGCATCAGATACTCCATGTCGTCGCAGCCGTAGTCGCCCAGCATGACGGCCATCGGCACGCCGTGGTGCAGGTTGGAGCCGGGATCGTTCGGGTCGGCGCGGTCGGCGTTCTTGCGGCGGGATTCCTCAGGCGTGACCCAGATGTAGAGAATGACGGCGTTTTCCAGGATCTCCGGGCAGAACATCGGCAGGGAGTACTGATAGCCGAAAAAGCCGGTCAGCGGCAGGGAAGATCCGTCCGGCCCGCCGCGGGCGCACTCGATGACGATGGTCTTGTCCTCAAAGCTCTCCGGATAGGCGCGCTGCTTCTCGTCGAGCATATCGCGCGCTTCCTTCTCCAGCTTCTGAGCGAGCGTTTCACGCAAATCCTCGCGGAGAAGACCCATGCGCGGCGGAATGCCTGCGCCAAGCCCGGCGCGGTCAATACGCTCGAAGAGGAGCTTGGCGGCGGAGTCTGGCTTGGTGACGCTGCGGTTCATCAAATCGTGGAAGTCCTCGTTAAGGAGATTGATCAGCGTACCCCAGTCGCGCCCGTCGGTGAAGGGCTCCTCACCGGGGTAGAAGATGCGCGGCTCGCCCAGGGCCTCCAGCTCGTTGTCGATGCGGCGCATCATGTGGACATAGGGAAAATCGTCCAGCTGGAGATTTTCGCCGATGTGGAACTCGGTCTTGAGACGCTCGGCCTCAAGCTGGGCCATGAAGTTTCTGACCTCGGACTTGCCGGAGGCGGGCAGCGCCTGCAGCAGTACGACCTTAAACACCTGATTGCTCATTGTTTTCTCTCCTTTATTAGTAGTTCAGCTTAAGCCACTGCGTACGATCAACGCGGATATCCCGGTGTTGGTCGACGTAGCGGATGATCTGCTCAGAAATTTCCTCCGTCTGCTCGCGCACGAGCGCGCAGCCAGCGTAGCAGCCGTAGCCGCCCGCCCCGGAGGCGCGGTAGTTGTTCAGACAGAGCGTAAGCTCTTTATCCTCGCTCAGCTCCTCGCCCTGATAGACGATGGAGCGGACGCGATCGCCCGGTGTGCGCCGCAGATCCATCGTAACGAATACGCCTGCGAGATAATCATAATTGAAATGCTGTACGATGGGCTGCAGAAAGCTCTCGCTGACACAGAGCTTTCCCTGCGCGTCAAAGGCAAAGTACTCGGCGCTGCGCTCCAGCGCGGCTTTCAACACCGCACGGTTGACGCGAATGGTTTTCAGCGTGTTTGGGAAGACATAGGTGGCGACGATATCGCGCACGGTGACCTCGCGATCGAAGCCCTTGACTTCGTTGGCAAGGCTGGTGCACGAGAGATCAGCGCCCGAAACCTCGAGCTGTACCTGATTGAAGAAGTTCGCAATCAGTGAGCCCTCCGCCGCCATGGTCAGCGGATCAAGCGGCGTCAGAGCCGTATCCAGATGCCCGAGGGGCGTATCCAGAAACGAGGCGGTCTCCGCCTCGGGTGAGGCAAGAAGCGCCGCTAAATCCGTCGGCGTTTGATCTCCCGCGGGCAAAAGCGCAGACGAGACGGCCAGCGCGTCATCCACATCAAAGGCGAGATCCACGCGCGCATATTGCCGCGCTTTGTCGGGCGGCTGGATGCAGTGTGTGCCGAAGAGATTGCGGTTTTCAAAAGGCATGTGCTGGTGCCCCGTGAGCAGCAGGTCGAAATCCAGCTCGCGGCAGATGCGCCAGCCCTGGTTTTCGCCGCTGTCCGAGAGCAGCTCGCCGCTCGCCAGGTCGTTTTCAAAGCCGCCGTGATAGAGGCAGACCGTGAGATCCACCTGCTGGGCTTTCAGTGCGCAGAGCGCGTCCTTTGCGGCCGCGAAAGCGTCGGTAAAGCTGAGACCCTCGATGTTCTCCGGCTTCTCCCAGCGCGGGACAAAATGGCTCGTCACGCCGGTCAGCCCGACGCGCAGACCGTTTTTCATCGTGACGACGGCGGTTTTCTCTACGCCGCGCAGGCCGTCTACGTTGGCGCAGAGGCAGCGTGCGTCCAGCGCGGCGAGATAGCGCTCGAGCTCTGCGACGCCATAGTTGAAGTCGTGGTTGCCGAGCGTGACGAAGTCATAGCCGCAGCGGTTCATAATCTCCGCGACAAGCAGGCTGCGCTCCTGGGTGCGGCTGTAAAGCCAATAGGTGAAGGGACTCCCTTGCAGGGTGTCGCCGCCGTCGAGAACCAAGCTGTTGCCGTCCTTGATAAACTGCGAAGCGCAGTTGACAAGGCCGCTTGGCGCGCGGCAATTCTTTGCGTAGTCCGTCGGCGCAAAATAGCCGTGGACGTCGGAGGTGAAAAACAGCGTCAGCTTACGATCCATAAAACTCTCTCAATCACGTGACAGGATATCAATGCCTCTGCAAAAAGCGCAGAGGCGTTTTTTACCGGAGAGCCCGGCGCCGCTTGGCGCGTGGCGCATGGGACGATGATTATTCGCCGCGAGCGAGCTTTTTGCGGATGCGGGTAGAAAGGAATTCAATGACCAGCACGAGGAACATCAGCCCCCAGACAAAGGAGCCGACCATCGCCCAGCGACGGCTGTTGAGGCATTGTACCAGCGATGCGCCAATGCCGCCTGCGCCGACGATACCGAGGGTCGTGGCGTCCTTGAGGTTGATGTCGAAACGGTAGATCGTTGTGGAGATGAAGCTCGCTGTCAGCTGCGGGATCACGCCGTAGCGGATTTTCTGGAAGGGGGTGCAGCCCATAGCGTCCAGACTTTCAAGGATACGGGTGTCCAGATCCTCAATGGCGGTGATGTACATCTTTGCAATCATGCCGATGGAGCAGACCGACTGCGTGATGACACCGCAGGAGGCGCCGGGGCCGGTTACGCGAATCCACATCAGCGCCCAGACCAGGCTGGGGATCGTGCGAATCAGCAGAATGATAATACGAAAGAGGTACGCAATGGGGGCGGGCATGATGTTCGAGGACGCGAGAAAGGCAAAGGGAATGGCGAGGATCGCGCCGATCAGCGTGCCGAGCACGGCAATGGCCATGGTTTGCAGCAGCAGGAAAGGCACGTCGGTATCGCCGGTGCCGAACATCAGCTTGAGATCCGGGTGGGTCACGCCGCTGATGACGCCCTTGGCGACCTGACTGCCGGTGACGGTCAAGCCGTCAAACTGGATGCTGCTGCCGGACCAGGTGACTAAGAGGGTGAGGATCAAAACGATGATCAGATACAGCCACCACTTGCGCGGCCGATTGGCGTACATCTCCGCTGCGGTCAGCTTTTGATCCAGCTTTTGCTCAAACTGTTTCAATTTTTCAGACATGTCGATCCTCCTTTCAGCTCAGCTTCTTGCGCAGGTATTCGCTGAAGAACTCGATGGCGACAACCACCACGAACAAGGTCAGCAGCACCATGCCGAGGCCGTTGTAGTCACGCCAGCCGATACGCTCGTTGATCGTGATGCCGAGACCGCCGGCGCCGACGTAGCCGAGGATGGCGGAGGCGCGGATGTTCATCTCAAAGCAGTAAAGGCTGTGGCTGAGATAGACCGGCAAAATCTGCGGCACGCAGGCAGCCCAGAAGGCCTGAAACTTGTTGGCGCCCATGGCCTCCATCGCCTCAAAGGGGCCCATGTCGATGGTCTCAATGCTCTCATAGAGCATTTTGGCGACGATGCCAAAGGTGAAAATCGAGATGGCCAGCGTACCGGCAAAGGTGCCCAGGCCAAAGACCAGCGCGCAGACCAGCGCGATGACGAGCGTGGGCAGCGTACGGATCAGCGCAAGGATAAAACGAAATACGCTGACGATCACATGGCTCTTGTTAATGTTTGTCGAAGACAGCACGGCAACGGGCAGCGCCAGCGCGCAGCCGATGACTGTGCCGAGGATCGACATTTTGATTGTGTCGACCAGCGGGCCGGTGACCTTGTCAAAGAAGCTCCACTTCGGGTGGAAGAGCTGGGTAAACAGCTTCAGCAGTTCGTTGAATCGGCTGATAATGACGGTAAAATCAAAACGGGTTGCCTTTAGTGACAGAAAAATTGCAATAGCAAGCAGCGCAACGATCAAGGGGGTGCGGCTGCGGCGGCGCAATGTCGAATGGCCGTTGGCAAGCGTGATGACCTGCGGCTTGAAGATTTTATCAAACCAGGTTAGCTTGACCAGGGAGGTGTTTTCCTTATCCATCGGCTCACTCCCCATCGCCCAGAACGGGCGCCTTCGTGCCGTTGTAAACGTAGTCGATCTGCTCCTGCGTGATGGTAGAGGCCGGGCCGTCAAAGACAATCTCGCCGGCGCGTACGCCGATCACGCGGTCGCAGTACTGCAGCGCGAGATCGATGTGGTGGATGTTCAGCAGGATGGAGATTTTATAGTCCTTGTTGATACGCACGAAGTCCTGCATGACCTGGCGCGCCGTGATCGGGTCGAGCGAGGCGACCGGCTCGTCGGCCAGGATGATCTTCGGATTCTGATTGAGCGTACGGGCGAGGGCGACGCGCTGCTGCTGACCGCCGGAGAGCTGGTCGCAGCGGGTGTAGGCCTTATCGAGAATGCCGACCTTGTCGAGACTTTCCAGCGCGCGCATCTTCTGCTCTTTGTTGAACAGGCCAAACAGCACCTGGAAGAAGTTCATGTCGGGCACGTCGGCCGTCAGCACGTTCTTGATCGCGGTGGAGCGGTTGACCAGGTTGAAGCTCTGGAAAATCATGCCGACCTTGCGGCGGAAGCGGCGCAGTTCAGCGCCCTTGAGACCGCTGACGTCGACGCCGTCAACCGTCAGCGTGCCCTTGCTTACGTCGTGCATGCGGTTGATGCAGCGGAGAATCGTGGATTTGCCAGCGCCGGACAGACCGATGATGGCGACAAACTCGCCCTGCTCGATCTGGAGGTTCACGTCCTTCAGCGCGGTAAAGCCGTTGGGATAGGTTTTGTAAACGTTTTTGAATTCAATCATAAAGCGGCTCTCTCCCTTTTTGAAGTCCTGGTGCATGTTGCAGCCGGTCAGCGGCAGAGACAGAACTCTGCCGCTCAACGCCTGTAACAGCGTAAAAAGAATACGGGCTCTATATTCACTTGGATATAGAGCCCGTAAGCTTAGATGCGATAATCAGCCGTCAACAGCGGTCAGGGCGGCACGGGCGCCATCGTAGTCGGAGTCGACAGCCTTGGCATAGCCGGTGTGGCTGTAAACATCGAAAATGGCCTTGCCTTCCTCGGTGTTGATGATGTTGATGAAGCAGTCCTGCAGCGCGGCCATCAGCTCGGGCGTGTAGAAGGGGCTCTTCTTGGAGATCGCGACGGTGTCGTTGTAGATACCCTCGGTCACGCCGATGACGTTCAGCTCGTTCCAGATGGAGTCGGGACGGCCAAGACCCTGCTTGCCGGTCTCGTCCTGCTTGTCGGCAGCGAGCATCCAGGAGGCCTCGTAGTCGTTGCGGCCGTCGGCGTAGCAGACAATGATGTCGACCTGCTCATTGGCAGCGTAGGAGAACGCGGTGCCGTAGCCGGAGTCGATGGGGATGACATTGGACAGGTCAGAAATCTTCTTGCCGTCGTAGTTTTCCATCAGCCACATGGTGGGGTAGATGTAACCGGCGGAGGAGGAGGTCTTCTGCACGGCCCACTTGGCGCCGTCGAGCTCTTCCCAGGTAAGCTTCTCGCCATTGTTGACCTTCTCGGCCAGCTTCTTGCCGTATTCGGAGGGAGCAGCGTAAATCAGCGCGCGGTAGAAGGTGACCTGCTCGCCGTCCTTCTTGGTGGCGTTGGCTTCGCCGTTCCAGTCGGCGGGGTTGGTGCTGTCGTTGGACAGGCCGTTGCGGGTGGCGGTCAGGATGACCTCGGTGTCGTTGGAATAGAGCGCATAGGTGCCGCCGGGCAGCCAGCCGATGTCGATCGCGCCGGCAGACATGCCTTCGCCGGTGGCGTCGTAGTTGGTGCCGACAGAGATGTGCACTTCGTCAATCTCGTAGCCGAGCTTGGCCATCTCGGCCTTCACAAGCTCGGGCAGGTTGGCAGTGCCGGCGATGATGACGTCAGCGTCCTTGGAGGGGACGAACTCAAGCGTCAGCTTCTCAAAGTGTTTGTCATTGCCGTTCGCAGCGGGAGCGGTTTTGCCGCAGGCGCACAGCGCGAACACCATGACGAGCGCAAGGATCAGGGCAATCGTCTTTTTCATGGAATGTGTGTCCTCCTGAAAATTTTTTTTATTTACCACGGCATGGCCGGTAAATACAGAATATGAATAGAATATAAGCTGATCGAGATAATTCTAACATCGTTTATTCAATTTGACAAGTGTGTTATGGAAACTGATGAAATAAATTGTTAATAATTCCGTAATCATCCGATCAGGGCGCATTTGATTTTTCCGATGGAGATATACCCGTTCAGCACAGCGGCAATGTCCGTGCCCTCCGGCGCTTTGTCCGGCGCGATGATGACGCCCTGCTGTGTGTAATGGACGAGGCCGTGTTCGTCAGCATTGCGCGTATAAACCGCATCGTACATCTGCATCGGCGCGATGCGGCGATCGCGCAGGATGCCGCGCACCGCGCCGGTATCGCCGGCCGGAAAATTGACGTTCCAGATCTCTCCGGGCGCGAGACCGAGCGCAATCAGTTCTTCGGCAATGGGGCGCATGTGGGCTTCGGCAATTTCCAGCGAGCTGTGCGACATGCAGGAGAAAGCAATGGCGGGTATGCCGTTAAGAACAGCCTCAAAGCAGGCGCCGATCGTACCGGAGTAGCCGATGTCAAAGCCGGCGTTACAGCCGTCGTTGACGCCGGAAAAGATGTAATCCGGGCGCTCGTCGAGCAAACAGTTCAGCGCGAGCTTGACGCAGTCCGCCGGTGTGCCGCCGACGCTCCACGCGCCGCGGACGGGAACGGGAAAGGGCTCTTCCCGGACAGGCATTTTTTCAAATATGGTCAGCTTTTGGCTCATGCCGCTGCATTGCCGGTCAGGCGCGACGATCCAGACCTCGCCAAGCTGTGCGGCCATGCGCGCGAGCGCTTCGATGCCTTTGGCGTGGATGCCGTCGTCGTTGACGATCAAAATACGCATAAATGATAATCTCCTTGCGTGATTTAAGGACAGTATAGCACAGTAGGGCTTTTTCGACAAGAGACAAGAAAAGTTTTTGCCAAGAAAGGTTTTTGACCGAAGAAACTTGAAGCATGGGATCACGTTTGATATAATGAAAGCATAAACAGAAAGGGAGGATGAACCTATGGGCGTATTTTCAAACATTCACCGTTTTCGTGAGGCCGGAGAGGACGCCAACGTGAAAAACGTGGAGAAGTTCGGCCTGCCGCAGCGCTCGCTGTTTACCACCAGCAAGCTCATCTCGATCCGCCGGCATATCGATGTGACGGATGGCAGCGAGAACCTGGTTTATTACGCGGAGACGAAGTTTCCTTCGCTGCACGACAAGACGGAGGTTTACGACGCGCAGGGGAATCACGTGGCGCATTTTGAGAAGAAGATTTTTACGCTCCATCAGCGACACTTCATCACGATGGAGGACGGAACGGCTTTCCAACTGGCCACGGAGCTCTGGCATTTTGTCAAGGACATTACCAATATCGAAGGGCTTGGCTGGCAGCTGCGCGGAAACATCCTCGGGCTGAACTTTGAACTCTACGATCAGAATGAAGAGATCATCGCCGTGATTTCGCAGAAAATGCTTTCACTGCACGACAAATACTGCATTGACATCTATCGTCCGGAGTACGAGCAGATCGTGGTGACGATCCTCCTCACGCTGCAGCACATGATTCGTGACCGGCAGAATGCCGCCTCGTCGAGCTCCTCAAGCAGCTCCGGATCATCCACCTGATAACAAGGAAAAAGAAAAAACCTCTTTTGCCGTTTTCATTGGCAAAAGAGGTTTTTTCGTTGTTTGAAGTCGATCAAGCGTCCAGCAGCGCAAAGACCTTGGCAAGACCCTCGTCGGCGACGGGGATGGCGCGCGCAAGGATCTTCTCGCCCTCGGTGCGGCAGGCGGCGACGAATTGCTCGTCTTTGATGGAGCCGATGTTGATCAGCACGTTCAGCCAGGCGCCCTGCAGTCCGGTCTTCAGACTGGCAAAGGCGACGCCAAGATCGCTGGCGGCGCTGTCGTTGTATCCACGGCTCATCAGCTCGGCGGTGAGGGCGATGCTTTTGTCCATCAGCCGCAGCATTTCCATCGGCGTTTCGGTGCAGCCCTTGAGCGCCTGCTGAATGGCGGCGGAGCGGACAGACTTCTGCTCGTCCGTATCTTTGGGCAGCGCAAAGGCAGCGCTGACGGCATTAAAAGCCTCCGTGTCGCGGTCGATGACGTCCACCAGAGCAGCCTTCAGCGCGTTGGCTTTCGCCTCGGCCTCGGCGGCAAAGGGCGCATAAGCCTCGAACTTTTTGCGCCCCTGCGTCAGTGAGGCGACCATGGCGGTCAAAGCGACGCCCAGCGCGCCCTCCAGCGCGGCACAGGAGCCGCCGCCGGGCGCGGGCGCATTTGAGGCGAGAGTATCGACAAAAGAGGCGACGGAATGATCAGCTAATTTCATGTCTTTAGTCTCCGTTTCACTGGTTCATGTCGATCAGGTGATATTCCATGACCTGATTCTTGCAGTCAAAGTTTTCAAGCTTGAGATAGTGCTCGGCGCAGTCAATCAGCGCCTTGCCGGGGGTCAGGCCGACGAGCTCAGAGCCGATGATAGGCACGCCGTAGCGCTCGGCGAGAGCGCGGATCATCTCATAAGCGTAGTAGAGCGGGGTACCTTCAAAGTTAACCATGTTCATGGAGACCTGCGCGATGTTGCGATCCTCAAGCATGATGCCGATGGCTTTGCAGAACTGGAAGCCGCCGGAGGAGCCGCGAATGGCCTTAGCGATCTTCTTTGCAATCTCCAAATCGGAGGTGCCGAGATTGACGTTGAACGCGATCAGCGGCATGCGAGCGCCGATGGCGACGATGCCGGCAGTGGGGTGGATCTTGCGCTCACCGTAATCGGGCGCCCAGTCCGGCTCAAGCAGTTTTTCGCTCATGCCCTCAAACTGACCCTTGCGGCAGGTGGCGAGGTTCTTGCGCTCGGGGCGGGTGGCGGAGTCCTCATACAGGAAGGAGGGAACGCGCAGCTCGTCCCAGATGCGCTGGGCGACGCGCTTGGACATCTCTACGCACTCGGCGACCGAGACGTCCATCTGCGGAACAAAGGGAATGACGTCCGTGGCGCCCATACGAGGGTGCTGACCGACGTGCCTGGTCATATCGATGGTCTCGGTGGCTTTTTTGGTGAGCTGGAAGGCGACCTCCTCGATGGCCGCGGGGGAGCCGATCAGCGTGAACACGCAGCGGTTGTGGCTGCCGTCGGTCTGCACGTCGAAAAGCGTGCAGCCGGGGACGCTGTTGGCGGTGTCAACGAGTCCCTGAAAGACGGCCTCGTCCTGTTCTTTGCTGACGCTGAAGTTGGGGATGCACTCAACAAGCTTTGCCATGAATCGTTCCTCCGAAAACTGATTTTTTTGTAAAGCATGGATAAAGCGTGGATATTATAACGCATAAAGAGTCTGCATACAATGCTTTTTTTCATTTTTCCGAAAAAAAGAGAACAGAAAAAACGGATTTCTTCTATACATTTTTGAAAATTATGATATACTGGAAGAGATTTCTGCGATTATGAAGCAAAAACGCCGCGCCGCCGGCTGCGGCGAAACCAAAAGACATTGAAAGCGAGGATAAGTCCTATGTTCAACATTGCCGACGAGGCCATGACCATCAAGCTTGACTACGAGCTGCCCGCTTACCCGAAAATGGATCCCGGCTATCGCCGCGCGCCGCGCCGCGAATCCAAGCTGAGCGAGGCCGACAAGGCGCTGGCGATCAAAAATGCCCTGCGCTACGTCCATCCCGACCACCACGCGCAGATGGCGAAGGAGTTTGCCGAAGAGCTTAAGCAGCACGGCCGTATCTACGGCTATCGCTTCCGCCCCGAGGGCAAGCTGACCGGCAAGCCCATTGAGCAGTATAAGGGGAAATGCGTCGAGGGGCGCGCGATCCAGGTGATGATCGACAACAACCTCGATTTTGACGTGGCGCTCTATCCCTATGAGCTTGTGACCTACGGTGAGACGGGACAGGTTTGCCAAAACTGGATGCAGTACCGCCTCATTAAGAAGTATCTTGAGGAGATGACCGACGAGCAGACCCTGGTGGTCATGTCCGGCCATCCGCTCGGCCTGTTCCATTCTCATAAGCTTGCTCCGCGCGTTATTATCTCCAACGGTCTGATGGTCGGCACCTTTGACGATCAGGAGAACTTTAACCGCGCCGCGGCGCTGGGCGTCGCCAACTACGGCCAGATGACGGCCGGCGGCTGGATGTACATCGGGCCGCAGGGCATTGTCCACGGCACCTTCAACACCCTGCTTAACGCGGGGCGTCTCAAGCTCGGCATCCCCAACGACAAGGATCTGTCCGGGAAGCTCTTTATCTCCTCCGGCCTCGGCGGTATGAGCGGCGCGCAGGGCAAGGCGGCGGTCATCGTCGGCGCAGCGTCCATCATCGCAGAGGTTGACGATTCGCGGATCACCACGCGCTACGATCAGGGCTGGGTTACGCACCGCACGGGCGACCTCGACGAGGCGCTGCGCATCGCGCTCGAGCACCAGAAGGCGGGCAAGGGCTGCGCCGTTGCCTACCACGGCAACGTGGTCGATCTGCTGGAATATTTGCTGGAAAAAGACGTCCACGTCGATCTGATGAGCGACCAGACCTCCTGCCATGTGCCCTATGACGGCGGCTACTGCCCGCAGGGCTTGAGCTTTGAAGAGCGCACCGAGATGCTCGACAAGGATCCGGAGAGCTTCCACAAGCTCGTCGACAAGACCCTGCAGCACCACTACGAGCTGATCGAGCGTTTCCACGAGCGCGGTACCTACTTCTTCGACTACGGCAACAGCTTCCTCAAGGCCGTGTACGACACCGGCGTCAAGTCCATCTGTAAAAACGGCGAAAACGACCTCGACGGCTTTGTGTATCCCTCCTATGTGGAAGATATCCTCGGCCCCTGCCTCTTTGACTACGGCTACGGCCCCTTCCGCTGGTGCTGCCTGAGCCGCGATCCGAAGGATCTGGAGAAGACCGACAAGGCTGCCGCCGAGTACATCAAGGAGCACAACCGCCGCTATCAGGACTACGACAACTATGTCTGGGTGCGCGACGCGATGAAGAACCAGCTCGTTGTCGGCACGCAGTGCCGCATCCTGTATCAGGACGCGATGGGCCGCATGAACCTTGCGCTGAAATTCAACGAGATGGTTCGCAAGGGCGAGATCGGCCCGGTCGTCCTCGGGCGCGACCACCACGACACCGGCGGCACCGACGCGCCCTTCCGCGAGACGAGCAACATCAAGGACGGCTCGAACATCATGGCGGAGATGGCGACGCAGTGCTACGCGGGCAACGCCGCGCGCGGCATGAGCTATATCGCGCTCCACAACGGCGGCGGCACCGGCATTGGCCGCTCGATCAACGGCGGCTTCGGTATGGTGCTCGACGGCTCCGAGCGCGTGGACAACATCCTCAAGATGGCGATGCCCTGGGATACGATGGTGGGCGTTGCAAGGCGCAGCTGGGCGCGCAACGAAAATGCAATGACGACGGTTGCGGAGTATAACAAGCTCTACGCCGGGCAGGATCATATCACCATGCCCTATCTCGCGGACGATGCGCTGATCGAGGAAGCGCTGAAATAATTCGGAGTTCGGAATATATAGATGGGGAATTGTTATGTTTAGGAACAATTCCCCGTTTTAGAAAGGAACATCTATGGAACGGCTTTTGATCAACAATATCGGTCTGCTGGCGACGCCGGAGGGACAGAGCGCCCGCTGCGGCGAGCAGCAAGGAAAGATAAAACTGCTGGAGAAAGCATGGCTTCTGGCGGAGGACGGGCGCGTTGCCGCCGTCGGCAGCGGAGCTGCGCCGCAGCTCGATGCGCAGGTGCTTGACGCGCAGGGAAAGCTTGTTACGCCCGGGCTTGTCGATGCGCACACGCACCTGATTTTTGGTGGCTGGCGGCAGCATGAGCTGGCGCTCAAGCTGCGCGGCGTGAGCTATCTGGAGATTTTGGCGCAGGGCGGCGGCATTTTGTCCACCGTGCGCGCTACACGCGCGGCAACGGAGCAGGAATTGTCGGACAAGGCCGCGGCGGCGCTTCATGAGATGTTGTGCTTTGGCGTGACGACAGCGGAGGCAAAGAGCGGCTACGGCTTGAATACCGAGGATGAGCTCAAGGCGCTGCGCGTCATCCGCCGCCTCAACAGCGAGCAGCCGGTGGAGCTTGCTGCGACCTTTATGGGCGCGCATGCGCTGCCGCCTGAGTATAAGGAAAATCGCGAGGAATACCTGCGTCTGCTGTGCGAGGAGATGATTCCGCAGGTGGCGCGGGAGCATTTGGCCGAATTTTGCGACGTGTTTTGCGAAACGGGCGTTTTCACCGCCGAGGAGAGCCGCCGGATCCTCGAGGCAGGCAAGCGCTGCGGCCTCATTCCGAAGATCCACGCCGACGAGATCGATCCGATCGGCGGTTCGCAGCTGACGCGCGAGGTCGGCGCGATATCCGCCGAGCATCTGATCGTCTGCCCACCGGAGGGGATCGCGGCGATGGCGGAGGCTGGCACCGTGGCCTGCTGCCTGCCGGCGACGAGCTTTTATCTGGGCGCGACCTTCGCGCCCGTGCGCGACATGATCAGCGCCGGCGTACCCGTGGCGATGGCTTCGGACTTCAACCCCGGCTCCTGCCCGAGCCTCAATCTGCAGTTTGTGATGAACCTCGGCTGTCTCAAATACCGCATGACGCCCGAGGAGGTTCTGACGGCGGTCACGCTCAACGCAGCCGCCGCGATCCGCCGCGCAGACCGCATCGGCTCGCTGGAGGCGGGCAAGCAGGCGGATCTCGTGATTTGGGACGCGCCGGATCTCAACTATATCTGCTACCGCATGGGCAGCAATCTCGCACACACGGTGGTGAAAAAGGGAAAAGTGGTGGTTTGATCGATGTGGAAGCTGAAGGACGATTGTTCAGAGGCAATCATCCGTGCGCAAGATCAAATCAACATCAAGAACGGCTGTCATCTTTGCCTGCCGGAGACCGCCATCGTGTTCTTTATGAGCGTCGGTGTGGACTACCTGTGCCAAACGCAGAGAGCAAAGCTGCTGCCGGAGCCCTTTCCGCGCTTTCTCAATCGCTGCCCGGTTTGGGAGATACCGGAGATGGGGCTGTGTTTTCTGGACGGCGGGCGCGGCGCGCCGCAGGCGGCGGACACCATGGAGACGCTCAATGTGCTGGGCGTCCGAAACGTTGTTGCCGTCGGCATGTGCGGCGCTTTTGACCGCAAGGTCGCGCCGGGAGATATTATCATCCCAAACAAGGTGTTTGTGGAAGAGGGCACGTCGCTGCACTACTACGAGCAGATCGACAACGCGCAGCCGGATGAAGACTTGCTTTCCATTGCCTCGTCCATGCAGATCGGAAAAAGCTTTCCGACGGTGTCCACCGACGCGGTGTACCGGCAGACCTTTGAAAAAGAGTGTCTGTGGCGGGAAAAGGGCGCGGTCGGCGTCGATATGGAGTGCTCAGCGGTGTTCAGTGTGGCAAAGTATCTCGGCATGAGGGCCGTGGCGCTCTTGATGGTTTCGGATATCCACCCGGAAAAGCCGGAGGATCCGCGCTGGGAATGGCGCATGACCAAGGATATGCGCTGCCATCTGGCGCAGCAGGGTCTTGAACTGGCCCGCAGGATCAAGGATCGCAAGTGAACATAGCAAAACCGCCGTCCGAACAGACGGCGGTTTTGCTATATAAGTTTTTATTCGATCTCCGGCAGCACGCGCTGCGCCAGCTCCAGCAGCTCGCCGCTGCGAACCATCTCTTCGACGGCGCGGATATCCTGCCAGATCTCCCGGTCGGTCTCGTAGAAGGCCACGCGCTTGCGCACATGGGAAAACAGCGCCTCGTGCACAGGGGAGAGCCCCGCGCCGTGTGTGTTCAGACGACGGCGGATATCGACGGCCTGACAGGCGGTGAGCAGTTCAAAGGCCAGCACGGACAGGGTGTTTTCCAAAATCTGTCCGGATTTTCGTGCGGCGGTGGTGCCCATGGAAACGAAGTCCTCCTGGTTGGCCGAGGAGGGGATCGAGTCCACCGATGCCGGGTGAGCGAGAACCTTGTTTTCGCTGACCATGGAGGCCGCGGAATACTGCACGATCATAAATCCGCTGTTGACGCCGCCCTCGGTGGTGAGGAAGGGGGTCAGGCCGTTGGAAAGCGCGGCGTTGACCATGCGTTCGGTGCGGCGCTCGGAGATGCTCGCCAGCTCCGAGCAGGCGATGCCGAGAAAATCAAAGGGCAGGGCCATCGGCTCTCCGTGGAAGTTGCCGCCGGAGATGACGGCCTCGTCCTCAAGGAAGAGCAGGGGATTGTCGGTGACGGCATTGAGCTCGATCTCCACGCGGGATTTGATGAAGGCGAGCGCGTCGCGCACCGCGCCGTGCACCTGCGGGATGCAGCGCAGCGCGTAGGCGTCCTGCACGCGGTCGCCCTTGGCGCGATCCAGAATCTCGCAGTTTTCGGTCAAACGACGGAAATTGCGCGCAACCTGAATCTGTCCCTCCTGCCCGCGAATGGTGTGCAGACGCTCCTGAAAAGCGTCGCGCTGACCGGTGAGCGCGGTGAAGGAGAGGGAGGCGATCAGGTCGGCAAGGCTCGATGCACGCAGCGTATCGTAGAGGTTCAGCGCGCCGACGCTGGTCATCGCGCAGGTGCCGTTGGTGATGCCGAGACCCTCCTTGGAGGCGAGACCCTCCAGCGGCTCGATACCGGCGGCGGCGAGGGCTTCGGCGCCGGGCAGCACACGCCCGTTAAACTCCGCTTCGCCCAGACCCATCAGCACCAGACCCATGTGGCTCAGAGGAGCAAGGTCGCCCGAGGCGCCCAGCGAGCCCTTTTGCGGTACGACGGGGGTGACATTTTTGTTTAAAAGCTCCACGAGCTTTTCCACCATCACCAGACGCACGCCGCTGACGCCGACACACAGGGCGTTGGCGCGCAGCAGCATCATGCCGCGCACGACCTCAGCCTTATAGGGCTCGCCCGTGCCGGTGCAGTGGCTCAATACAAGATTGGTAGACAGGCGGCTGCTCATCTCCTCGGGCACGGCGACTGTGGCAAAATCGCCAAAGCCGGTGGTGATGCCGTAGGCGACGCGCTTTTCCGCTGAAATCTTTTCCGCCAGCGCGCGAGAGCGGCGGATTGCCTCGCGGGCGCTGTCCGTCAGCTCAACAGCGGCGCCGTAGCGGGCGACGGCAACGAGCTCGTCAAGGGTCAGATGATGGCCGTCCAGTTTGACCAGATGGATGGTTTTTGCCAGTTCCATGGAAAAATCTCCTCTCCAGCTTTTTTTATTCCAGAGAGAGAATACCATGCTTTTCCTGTAAAAGCAAGAAAGACCGACAGCAGACGGCAAACATTTTTTGTCAATGAAGAGCGGCGAAAGCGTAAACCTATCGTGTTAATTTTCAAATAATGTTGCTCTGAGCCAAAGAGAATGGTATAATATAAAATTGTTGGAAAACAATGAAAACATTGCCGCGGCAGCCAGCCGCGGGAAAGGATGAACAATGAACAACACCGAAAAAACGATGGAAAAGATCATCGCCCTTTGCAAAAACCGCGGCTTTATTTTTGCCGGCAGCGAGATTTACGGGGGGCTTGCCAACACCTGGGACTACGGCCCTCTTGGCGCACGGCTGAAAAATAACGTGAAGGACGCCTGGCGCAAGCGCTTTATCCAGGAGCGCCGCAACAGCTATGAGGTGGACGCCGACATCCTGATGAATCCCCGTGTGTGGGAGGCGAGCGGACACGTGGCAAGCTTTGCCGATCCGCTGCTCGACTGCAAAGAGTGCAAAATGCGCTTTCGCGCGGACAATCTGATCGACGAGTTTAATCCTGAGGCGCACGCCGACGGCATGAGCAAGAGTGAGATGTTTGAATACATCAAAGCGCACGCAATTGCGTGCCCCAACTGCGGCAAACACAACTTCACCGATATTCGTGAGTTTAACCTTATGTTCCAGACCTATCGCGGCGTGACGAACGATGCAAAGTCCGTCATCTATCTGCGCCCGGAAAATGCGCAGGGCGAGTATGTGAACTATCCGAACGTCCAGCGCACGATGCGCGCGAAGCTTCCGTTCTCCATCGGGCAAATCGGCAAGGCTTTCCGCAACGAGATTACTCCGGGCAACTTTATCTTCCGGACGATCGAGTTTGAGCAGATGGAGTTCCAGACCTTTTGCGCGCCCGGCGAGGATCTTGATCTTTACAACTATTTCAAGGAGTACGGGCGGCAGTTTTACATGGATCTCGGCCTGACCGAGGAAAATCTCCGTTTCCACGACCATGAAAAGCTGGCGCACTATGCGAAAGCCGCCTGTGATATCGAGTTCCTGTTCCCCTCCATTGGCTGGGGCGAGATCAACGGCACGCACGACCGCACCGATTTCGATCTGAGCCGCCATCAGGAGTACAGCGGACAGAAGCTGGAGTATATCGATCCCTTTACCAACGAGCGTTTTGTGCCGTATATCGTCGAGAGCACCTATGGTCTTGACCGAACCGTGCTGGCGCTGCTGTGCCAGGCCTATGATGAAGAGCTGGTCGACGCGGAGAAAAACGATGTGCGCGTCGTGCTGCATCTCCACCCGGCGGTGGCGCCCTATAAGGCCGCCGTGCTGCCGCTGTCAAAGAAACTCAGCGACCAGGCGCTGGAAATTCGCGACGAGCTTGCCAGGGAGTTTATGTGCGACTATGACGATGCCGGCTCGATCGGCAAGCGTTACCGTCGGCAGGACGAGGTCGGTACGCCCTTCTGTGTGACCTATGACTTTGATTCCGAGACCGACGGCTGTGTTACGGTGCGTGAACGCGACAGCATGGAACAGGTGAGACTGCCCATCAGCGAGGTCAAGGCGTATATTGCGGAGAAAGTAAAGTTCTAATTTACTGAATTTTATTTGCAGTGACAAGGAAAAGAAGGGAAAGATATGAGAGACGGATTTGTCAAGGTTGCGGCGGCATCTCCGCTCATCCGCGTAGCCGACTGTGATTATAATGCGGATCGGGTCATCGAAACGATCCGAAAAGCCGAGTCGCTCGGCGTCAAGGTGCTGGTTTTTCCGGAACTGACGCTGACGGGTGTGAGCTGCTATGATCTTCTCGGACATCGGATGCTGTTGGAGGATGCGAAAAAAGCGCTGAAAAAGGTTGCGGCGGCCTGCGCGGGAAAGGATATGCTTTGCCTTGTCGGACTGCCGGTGGCAATCGATGCGCAAATCTATAGTGCGGCAGCCGTGATATACCGGGGAACAGTACAGGGGATGATTCCTCGTGAACATGTCCGGGGAAGTCTGTTCAGCCCGCCACTGGAGGGCTCCGGCGTTCTCTTGGCAGATGGAGAAATCGTCACACGGATGGACAGTGATACGCTTCTTGTCCACGAATACCTTTCGGAACTCAAAATAGGCGTCGAGCTTGGTGCGGATATGGATGCGCTGGATCGACCCGCACTGCGTTACGCGGCGGCGGGCGCAACGCTGATTTGTCAAATGGCGGCTTTTCCCGCTACGGTGGACAGCACACGGGAGCGCATGCAGCTCGTTTGCGCCGACGCCAAAAGAATGAAAGCCGGACTGGTACTTGCTGCGCCCGGCAAGGGGGAGAGCACGACCGACCATGTTTATACCGGCCTTTGCGCTGTTGTAGAAAACGGCGAGCTGCTCGCGCAGAGCGAGGGAGACGACAGTCTGGCCGTCAGCGAGATTGACGTGCAGTATTTGACCAATCTTCGCCGCCGT
Organism: Oscillospiraceae bacterium; assembly: GCA_017518225.1. Classification (GTDB taxonomy): domain Bacteria; phylum Bacillota; class Clostridia; order Oscillospirales; family Oscillospiraceae; genus Limivicinus. The sequence goes on from JAFWVV010000044.1 coordinate 22,136, forward strand.
GACGGAGATTTTCCGTGCCGGAGCATCGGCACAGAACGCATTTGGGGAGACAAGCATACGGAGACGGCGCTCAGCCGCCGCTTTGCCCGGCATCCGCAGCTGCCTGAGAACCAGGCGGATTTGCCTGCCTACTGTGAACGGATTCTTGATCTGCAGGTTTCCGGACTGGTCAAGCGGATGCAATATGCCGGGCTTGAGCGCTGTGTGGTCGGCATCTCCGGCGGCGTGGACTCGACGCTGTGTCTGCTGGTCTGTGCGCGGGCGATCCGGCGAATGGGACTTCCGGCAAAGAATCTGATCGCCTGCACCATGCCATGCTTTGGTACGACCAGCCGCACCAAGTCCAACGCGATGGTGATGGCCGAGCAGCTCGGCGCGGATCTGCGCGTGATCGACATCGGCAAGAGCGTCTATCAGCATTTTGAGGATATTGGACACGCGCGTGACGATTATTCTGTTGCCTTTGAAAACGCCCAGGCGCGTGAGCGTACGCAGGTGCTGATGGATCTTGCCAACAAGGTCAACGGACTGAACGTCGGCACGGAGGATTTGAGCGAGTATATCGACGGCTGGTGCACCTACAACGGCGATCACACCAGCATGTACGACGTAAACCTTGGGTTGACCAAGACGCAGGTGCGTACAATCGTGCGTTATCTGGCCGATAACGGCGAGGACAAAGCGCTGTGTGCAGCGCTGTACGACGTGCTTGACTGTCCGGTTTCGCCGGAACTGCTGCCTGCGCAGGACGATCAAATAACACAAAAGAGCGAGGATACGGTAGGCTCGTACAGTCTGCAGGATTTCTTTACCCACCAGATTTTGGTCTGCGGTTTTGGCCCGCGCAAAACATTTCGTCTGGCAAAGCTCGCCTATGGAAAAGAATTCAGCGATGGGGAGCTGATTCATTGGCTGCGCAGCTATGGCAAGCGTCTGGTGAGCCAGCAGTTCAAGCGCAGCTGTCTGATGGATGGTCCGGCGGTGATGGATTTTTCCATCTCCCCCCGCAGCGGCCTGCGTATGCCATCGGATGCGGAAATAGGCTTTTTCCAGCGTGAACTGGATGAGCTGGAGGCCACGCTGGAAAAGAAATAAGCAAAACTGAATATAGCAAAAACGGCGAGATCCCAAGGGGGGAGCTCGCCGTTTTCCGCATAATTGGGTGTTATTCAAAATTAAGAAAGGTTCCGAAAAACAGCACAGGCAGCGCACATAGCAGCATAAAAACAAACAGGTAAGCAACGCTTACGCCGCCATGAGACACCATGCGCAAAAAGCTCAGAACAACGCCGATAAAGGCGCTGAGCGCCGTCCAGCGCAGGCTGGTTTTAACGGCAACGTACATGTTTCGTCCGACGCTTGCCATGTTGCTCAAAGGGCCAAGTCCGTCGCGGCAGACGACGGCGGCAACCTTGCTGTCCTCGCCGGGAGCGGCAGAAGAGATGGGGAAGCGGTCAACATAGGGCGGGAAGTCGTAGCCGTCGGTAGCCACCTTGAAGCATTCTCGCAGCATGGACGGGCTGACGTTGAAATCGCGAATGGCAAAGATCGGATGACGGTTGGAGCGCATCAGCTCCAACAGCGCCTTGCGGACACGCTCATCGGCGTGGTATTTGACGTTAAAGATTCCGTACAGGATTCCATCAACGGCCAACAAAATACTTCCCTGGCCGACGAGCCGGTAGGGAATGCGCACGTTCATCAACTGCATCAGCTCGCTGCTGCCGCAGAGAATAACGCTGGAATCGATAACGCCCTTCATTCCGCCGCCCGGCAGATATTCAAAATTTTCGATCTGACGCATGGCGCAGTTGTGCCGCTCCATGATATCGGCAAAGCAGCCCGAGACGCTGCTGCCGCAGGCAGCCAGCATGCTGCCGGCATAGGAGATGATTCGATCGGCGCGCGCGTCGGCAAAGATACGAACCTGTTCGATCTCTACGGTACCGTCCGGGAAGAGATCACGGTCGGTAACGATGATGTTTTTACTCTGACCGACATCGCACAGCCCGGACCAGCCGGCAATGGCGGCGCCGCTGGGAAAGATGCGATGTGTGCCGTTAAAGAAAGGCAGCGCAAAGCATAAAAGTGAGGCAAAGGGAACGGCGGCGCAAAGCAGCACCGAGAGAATGTAAAAGAAATCACGGACATTACGCGTGAGAATCACGGTCAGCAGCGTCAGCAGCGCGCACAGCAGCAGCAAAGGCAGCGAGAGCTTTTGAAACAGCGTTTCATCGGGCGGCGCCTCTTCGCTGCGGCGGACAAAGCCCGTATAGGGACGAAGGGATTTGAGAATGGTCGTGCCCCGGTTCTCCATGTCCATTTCTCCGGTAACGCTGTAGCTGCGTGCGGCAATGGAGGGCACTCGCAAGGACTTGCGCAGTGCGCGGCAGCTGAGGAGCGCGGAGAGCAGAACGCCGACCAGAGAGAGCGAGGAGATGAAACACAGCGGCATGTGCGCGGCGGTCATCACGCCGAGCCCGACAAGCAGTGCGTCAAGGGAGCTGGCGACACAGGCAATCACAGCCAGACTATCCGCGCCGAGACGTTTCCGAAAGGCGTTGAGTATGCCACCGGTCAAAACATCCTGACACAGCAGCATGATCGTGCATTGGATACACAGACAAAGCAGGGCGGCCACACGGATGTTGGCCAGCTGCCCGGTTACGGGAAGACCGAGGGAGAGCCAGGCCAGCACCAGAAGTAAAGCGCCGCAGACGCGAAGACGCAATCGAAGAGAACGGATCGAACGGGCGTAATAGCGTGAAGCGAAAGCCGGCGTGGCCTCAGAACCCAATTCTTCGTCGTCTTCCTCTGCGGTCAAAATCGTAACGGCACTTTTGCGCAAACCGTAAAACGCCGTCGTAAACAGCGAGGAAAGATATTCGCGAAAACTGGCCGGGAAAAACTTGTCGGGCTTGCGAGGTATCTCTCCGTCGCCCGCCAAAGGCTCATCGGCTTCCGGCTGCGGCGCAGCATAGATGGCGGGGGATGCGCTGGTGTCGGGAAACACGGAAGCATATTCACGATGCGAGGTGGATTGTCTGCTCCAGCTGGGCGTAATGTGCGATTCCCCGGTGCGGCGCTGTGCCGGACGAGAGGCTTCCGCAAGGGGATCGCCCGTCTCAGACACGGGGACGGCCGTATGAGCGCCGCGCGGGCGGCGTTCCGTTCTTGTCTCTCCGGGGAGAATCAAGTCCTCCGGCGCGGGCGGTACAATACGTGCGGCGGCTTCCCGTCGTTCAGACTCCTGACGGTCGCGTTCTACACGCCGTCGCTCCATCCCGTCCTTCATACGTCGGAAAACGCCGGGCTTTTCATCGGAGGAAGACGGTTGATCTTCTTCAGGTTCCGGGACATGGGTGGAAACGCTGTGGATCGCATGCGGAGGCTGGTAATCCCACTCGGCGCTGGTGTCGATCTCGCGGCCGCCATAGCGCGCACGGCGCTGCTCGTCGCGATCCGCCGCCATGCGAAAACGCGGATCAAAGACCTGCGTGTCGTCGCTTGTTCGTTTCCCGGACTGGAAAGACGGATCAGCCTCGCCACGCGCATAGGCGCTGAGATAAGCGCGGATTTCCTCCTCTGTAGGCAAAGCGCTGCCGCGCTCGCGTACCGGCTCCGGCGTTTTAAGCGCGTGATTGTCGCTGTTCGCCTGATATTCATTTATGATTTCGTCGAGAGAAAACAGGGAATTGTCTTCGCTCGTCTTTTCTGTCAATGACATACGATCAATCCTTGTAAAAATCAGCTTCTCTGCCGCAATACCTCGTACATGACGATCGCGGCGGCGTTGGAGGCGTTCAATGAGTTGATTTGCCCGCGCATAGGCAGACTGACAATAAAATCGCAGCTTTCGCGGACGAGGCGGCCCATGCCGTCGCCCTCCGAACCGATAACGAGCGCAACAGCGCCGGAAAAATCCGTCTTCCAAAGCTCATTTTGCCCGTCGGCTGCAGTGCCATAGACCCAGAGCCCACGCTTTTTTAACGTCTCCAGCGCGGCGGGGATATTGGCCACGCGCGCCACCGCCATATGCTCGGCGGCGCCGGCGGAGGCCTTGTCCACGATCGCGGTCAGCCCGGCGCTGCGTCGCTTGGGGATGATCACACCGTGTACGCCGGCGCACTCCGCGCTGCGGATGATCGCGCCGAGATTGTGCGGATCGCTGATCTCATCGCAAACGACGACGAATGGCGCCTCGCCGCGTGATTCAGCAATAGCCAGAATGTCCTCGACGCTGCAGCCCTGCTGTACTGCACAGACGGCGATCACGCCCTGATGGGCGTGTGTATGGCTCATAAAATCGAGCTTCCTTCGGTCACACTCGACGACGACAACGCCCTTTTCGCGCGCCCGTGATGCGATATGCCCAAGGGTCTTGTCCACGTCACCGCGAGCCAGATAAATCTTGTCCATGGCTCGACCGGCGCGCAGCGCCTCAATGACGGCGTTTCGACCTTCGATCAGCTCGTTTTCTACTTCAATTTTTCGTTCATCCGACATGATTCTACTCCGAACACAATAATAATCCATTTACCATCATACCACAGCTTTTCCAAAACGCAAAGGACTATTTTTCTCTTTTACATTTTTTTTATGGACTTTGCAGCGAGAAAATGATATTTTGTAAATACACTCAAGCAAAGGAGGCGCGGAAATGAAAGATCCGATGCGCGCGGTGAATGATTTTTGCTATCGGCATCCCCGGTTTGGCATTCCAAATCTGATGCGTTATATTGCGATAGGAAACGTTGCTTTTTGGCTTCTGGGTATGGTCAATCCCACCTTGATCTCGTATATGAGCTTCTCGCCGATGCGTGTGCTGCAGGGGGAAGTCTGGCGGCTGTTTACGTTTTTCTTTATTCCGGAAAATATGGGCTTTCTCGGGTTGATCACCGTCTATTTCTACTATTGGATTGGAAATACGCTGGAGCAGCAGTGGGGAACAGGGCCTTTTACCATCTATTTTTTCTCCGGCGCGCTGCTGACAATGCTCTACGGCGTGTTGATGGCCTTGCTTTTGCAGGCGGACTTTTATCTAACGCCGACCTACGTATATCTGGCGATGTTTTTTGCTTTTGCGGTGCTTTACCCGGATATGCAGATTCTGCTGATGTTTATTCTGCCAATTAAAATTAAATATCTTGCCTATCTGGACGCGGCCTTTTTTGTCGTTGGTGTGATCAACAAGCCTTTCCCGGTCAATCTGCTGCCGGTGGTCGCCATGCTCAACTTTTTGGTTTTTTGTGGGGCGGAACTCTTGCGCCGCATGGGCGGAGGACGGCGCTCGTCCACCACCATTCACTTCCGCCGCGAGTCGCGCCGCATCCGGCAGGAGCAGGCACAGCAGCTGTACCGCCATAAATGCGCGGTCTGCGGACGGACGGAAAAGGATCACCCGGAATTGGAGTTTCGCTATTGCTCACGCTGTCAGGGTTATCACTGCTTTTGTGAGGAACACATCAACAACCATATCCATTTCACCGAATAATTCGTTGTTTTCACAGTTGCTTATTTGCCCGGCTGTGATATAATGATTTCAGCAAATAACAAAATAGTTCATTCAAAATACAACAGAGAAAGGACCGAACCGCCATGGGCTTTCAGCTGAGACAATTCCATGCTCCCGATTTTACGCAGGAGCGCTTCCTGCGCGCCCCAGAGGCAAAGCTGGTCGAGGCTCCCTGTGACCACGCCGCGCCCTCCAATTACCACGCGATGAGCATTTTCCCCGAATATTTCAAAATCAAGGGCGAGTGGCTTCTGGCCGAGGAAAGCCGTATGGACTGTGTTGCGGTCTATGAGGGCGGCAAGATCCACGTGCGCGAGTTCCGCATGCTCAAGAAGGGCGATCTCGTTGTGACCGGCCGTGCCGAGGACGGCAGCGAGGGCATCTACGTTCATCCCGACGGCTTTAACGAGGGCGGCGGCAACGGCCCCGAGGTCTTTGCTTTCCGTCAGGGCCGCTCCCGCGAGACGGGTTTCTCCAAGGACTATCAGGAGCTTGTGGAGCTTCTCAAGCATGATCGCGACCACGGCAAGATCGTCTGGGTCGCCGGACCTGCGCTCTGCTTTGACGGCGGTGCGCGCGAGGCGGTCGGCAAGCTGGTCGCCAACGGCTACGTCCACACGCTGATGGCAGGCAACGCGCTCGCCACGCACGACCTCGAGGGCGGCTGGCTGCACACGGCGCTGGGACAGGATATTCACACCACCCAGAACGTGCCTCTCGGCCATTACAACCACCTTGATACCATCAACCGTGTCCGTCAGTGCGGCAGCATCCCTGCCTTCCTGGAGGCGGAGGGCGTCAACACCGGCATCATCTACAACTGCGTGAAGAAGAACGTTCCCTTTGTGCTCTGCGGCTCCATCCGTGACGACGGCCCGCTGCCCGAGGTGATTGCGGACGTGTACGCCGGACAAAACCGTATGCGCGACGAGATCCGCGGCGCAACGACCGTGATTTGCCTGGCCACTATGCTGCACTCCATTGCCGTCGGCAACATGACCCCGTCTTACCGCGTCATGCCGGATGGCACGGTGCGTCAGATCTACTTCTACTGCGTCGATACGGCGGAGTTTACCGTCAACAAGCTCTCCGACCGCGGCAGTCTTTCGGCCAAGGGTATCGTGACGAACGTACAGGACTTCGTCATCGGTCTCAGCCGTTCTCTGGGCCTGTAATTATCAAAAGTCTCATTTGCACGAAAAGGGGCCGTTGCAAAATATAATTTTTTAAAAAAGTATTTGCGAGAAAAGTTACTGGGAACCGCCAAAATCGGCGGTTCCCAGTAACTATATTGAGATATTCTTTTGTGACTTTAGCCCCAAAAGCGCATTTTGCAACACGCCCTTCTTCATTTTTTTGAGAATGACGCTTATCTGCGCTTCTTTTTCAGCTTGAAGATCAGCAGCTCGAGCAGCAGCATATAGACGGCGGCAAGAGCAAGCGTGACCCAGCACAGTAGGTCGGATTTCGGCGCAAGACCGACAAGCACCAGCACCGGCGCGCCGAGGATGATACCAAAGCTGCTGCCGGTAATCAGGTTGTTTGCTGCGGGGGTGGAAAGATCGGGGTCGATCTCACGCAGCAGCAGTACGCCGGAGCTGATCGTTCCGGTCAGCATACCGAACATGGAGGTCAAGCCCTCATAGTAGTAATCCTGATAGACCGCCTTGCAGACAAAGCGCAGATGCAGCCAGGTGATCACGCCGCCGACAATCGCCATCAGCAGGAAGGGGAGCCAGAGGCCGCGGATATCCTCTAAATTGATAGAGGCGATGCCGGCGACGATCATAAGGTCAAAGAAAAAGCCGGAGACGCGGTTGAGCAGGAAGTTGTTCTGATACTGCCGTTGGATAATCCCGGCCCGCTTGCCCTTTTCAAGAAGCGCACGCAGCAGAATCGCCAGAGCCGAGCCAATGATAAAGTTGAAGCCCCAAATCAGCGTGTTGACCGTTTCGGCCAGCCCCGGCGCGACTGCGCGCAAGCCGGCGGTGATGCCGCGAGCACAGAGATAGGTCGTGAGGTATACGAGCAGCACCATGGCGAGCTGAACAGAGAGCTTGTCGATGGAATCAGAGATGGGGATCTCGTCCTTGCTCTGAAAATAATCGACCTCCGGTTGTTCCGCCTGCTTGAGCGCCGTGCGCACCTTGCCGCGGCGCGACAGCAGGTTTAAGATGATAACGCCGACAATACAGGCGACAAGATAGCCGGCTGCGGCGATGGACAGGCCAAAGCTGCGTCCGCCGCCGAAACCAAGCGCCTCATAGCTTGAGCCGACGTTGTTGGCCTGCCCGGGCCCCTGCCCGTAGCCCATGGGCAGCAGCAGTCCTGCCGCTTTGAACAGGCCGGGCATGAAGGTATAGGACAGCAGCAGCGTAATCAGAAGACCCGTCACGCCCTGCACCAGATAGGTGCTGACGATGACAGCGCCGGATTTAAGCCCGGTCAAATCGCCGCGGTGTGCTTGATCCTCCGGCGGTACGCGCAGGCTCATTGCGATGAAGCCAAGGGCAATGCCGTGATAGACGAGGATCTCCAGCAGTGCGCCGTCCAGCTTCACCAGACCGAGATATTTGGCGGCGAGCAGGAGAAAACCCGCTAAAACCGCAATGGGCATCAGGCTTTTGCGGATCAAAGGGATGCGGCGGCGCAGAAAGCCGGCCAGAAGGATCGCACCGGCAATCAGTCCAAGCTGAATGATAATGTTCCAGAGCGCATAATTGGCAGATGAATAATCCATGTTATTTCTCCTTCCAGACCTCCAGGTATTTTCGCAGATTCATACGCCCCTTGGCGCGAATCTGATAATAACCGTCTTCACAGCCTATCAGCAAAAGATTTGCCTGCACCATGGCCATGTAGCGGATCGCGGCGAGGGGAAATTCCCGCCCGGCACAGCACAGGCGATCCTTGTACTGCTGCAGCTCGCCGCTGCCGACCAGCTCATCACGATGTCCGGCGTCAATCCGGCTGAGAACTGCCGGCGCATCGGAAAACAGCAGCCCATCCGTTTTTGACAACTGCTCTGGCAGCGCGCTGCGCTGCCAGCGTTCCCATTCGGCAATGCTTTCAAAGGGCTCCTTCGGCTCAAAGAAGCCGATTTCGGTATAGCGAAGGGAAAATCCGCAGTCACAAAACACGCGGTCGCCGCGGCTGTGCAGACTCGAAATGTGCCGACAGCGCGGGCAGAGATATAAAGCGGTCTCCAAACCCTCGGCTCTCCGTCTTCCACGAAAGGCGATGGGCTGCTGCCGCTGCCGCTGCCAGGCGTTTTCGGCGATGTCGCGGTTGATCAAGGCGTTGATTTCTTCACCGGACATGGTTTTCAGCTGCTCCGGCGGATAAATGCCGACAGGGTAAACCTGCACCAGCCCGCGACGAACACCCTTGCCCCAGCGGGGGAGACTGAGATATCCGCCCTCGATGCGAAAGGTCACAAGCGTTGCGCCACAGCTTTTGACAAGCTTTCCCGTGGCAGGAAAAACGGGAACGTTCATCCCGTCCCAACTCTGTTCTCCCTCGGCAAAGAGACAGACGGAATGCCCGTCACGAAGATGCCGCAGACAGCTTTTAACGGTGTCTGTACCCAGTGAGGCTTTGCGGCGAGGGATCGGTGCGACCAGCCAGTTGAGCAGACGCGTGAGAAGGCCCAGACGGAAAATGTGCTCGCTGGCGACAAAATATATCTGCTTTTTCGGCAGGCAACAGGCGACAATCAGCGGATCCCAAGCGCTGACGTGGTTGGAGATCAGAAGAATTGGCCCGTCTATTTCCAGCGTTTCTCGGCGAATATTGAGTTTGCGTATAACCCAAGAACCAATGGTTCGCTGCAGGAGCGGCCATAGCTTTTGATGTCTGCCGTATGCGTCCACATGCCCCACCTCTTTTCTTATATATCGTAACATATTTTTGTGATGGATACAAGCCTGGGATGCAATCCAATCGCTTGCAAGAAAACGATAAGCCGGATGGAACGCGATCGTTCCATCCGGCTTTTGTAATGTCCAATGTCGACAATGCTTATGCGACTTCCTCGCTGTCAACGGGAGCTTCGGCAGGGGGATTGAAGTGTTCATAGACGAGCTGCGATAGCGATGCAATATCTTCCACCGCGGCGGCATCCTCCGGGGGACTGTTGCAGATTGCGCACAGGATATAATCCGCGTGGGGAGAGAATACCAGCCCGACATCCGCCCAGCAGAGTGAGCTCAGTTCACCGGTCTTATGAGCGCAGATCGTATTTTCAGGAAGACCGGCGGGAATGCGGTCGTTGACCTTTTGCTCTTTCAGGAGCTCCAGCATCTCCGCGGACGCCTCCGGAGAGACCAGCTCAAAGCGGTACAGCAGCTTGAAAAACAGCGCACAGTCCTTGGCGCTTGTATAGTTTTCATGCTCAGTATCCTCCAGCATCAGCCGATTAAGACTGGTATCCAGACAGCCGATGGACTGTGTGAAGGCATTGACGGCGGACATGCCCGCTTCCACGTCATCCCCGCCCAAGGCCTTGATCAGGCGGTTGGCGGCATTGCTGTCGCTGCGGGTGATCATTTCACGCAGCAGATAGCGGTTGTTGTTATAGGAGAGTGTGCCGTCCTGAAACTGTTCAAAGAGCGCGCCCATGATATACAGCTTAATCAGACTGGCAGAGACCATAGGCTTATCTGTCTGCGAGTAGGATACGGTTTCCCCGTAGCTCATGTTAACAACGCAGAGATCCCATTGTCCCTGGTGTGACGCGGCAAAGTCCTCCAGCAGCGAGGACAGCGCTTCATCAGCATGAGGTGTGACCGGCGCGGCTGTCGGCACGGCAGAGGGGGGAACCGACGTTTCGGACGGTACAGTCGTTTGACTGGGTTGGGGAAGAGCCGGCTCGATCGGAACAGGACGGCGGTGCGTCATAAGCGGTATCAGGACGAGAAGAGCGACGCCTGACAGAGTAATGAGGAGAACGCTGAACAGCTTTATGAAAAGCTGTCGCGCGTTAGGCGGCATTTTCAATAATAGGAACCTCCCCAATGCGAAGCTTCATAGTTGATAATGAAGGCGACATTGGCCTTTTCAAATTCGTTGAACACGTTTTCACTGAAATTGGCGGCGCTGATCGTACCCTTGTACCAGCTTTTGCTTTCAAAATAACGGGCAATCTCCGGAGTGCTGAAGATACGGCCGTGGCGGGCAAAAATCTCATTTCTTGCCAGCGTGCATTGCTGATGCGTCAGATCCTTGAGGTCTGCATCGGTGATGTAGCGGGTATGACTTTCCGGGATCAGATACTCGCCGGCTGCGGGTGCGGCGCTTGGCGCAACAGACGGCTCTGCGCTCGGCTCCGGCGATGGCGCAGGTGTTGCCGTCGGGATGGGAATGGGCGTCTGTACAGCGCCGTCGCCGGAATTTCCGCTGCCGCCGAACACAAAGCTGCTGGTGCCGCCGGAGGGGCTGGCAGACGCCTGGGTGTCGCTGTAACGCTGATAACGATCACTTGGGCCGGCCGTCACGGCGTCGCTGTGCCCGTCGGTGTTGTGCACACGCTGAAACAGCATGACGAAGGCGACAATGGCAATGATCATCAGCAGCGAGGCGATCAGCAGCAGAATCAGAGCAAAAGAGCTGCGTTTCCCCGGCTCCTGTGCTTCCTCCTCTTCGTCTACAGCGTGCGCCGAGAGATCCGGGCGCGGCTCGCCGCATTGCAGGCAGTAGCGGTAGCTATCCTTGTTCTCGTTCTGACAGTGTTCACATTTCCACATCGTTCATCCCTCTTTTTCTTTTGATAAACTGCGCTCGATCAGCTCCGCCAATTTCCGGCGGTAGCTTGGCGCGTCCAAATATATACACTCCATGTGCTTGGCGTCGTCGATGAATAAGCAGTCTTTTTCCCCGGGGTAAAGCGCGTAAAGCTTTTCCGCGTTTTCAAAGCTGACGGAACGATCCTGCCGTCCGTGGACAAAGAGGATCGGCAGGCGTGCGCGAAGCAAGCTCGGCCGCACATCGGTATCCTTGAGGTCATAACCGGCAACAAGCCGGTTGACAGTGCGCATGAGCGGGTAGAACGCGCCCAGAGAGCTTTTTAACTGCTGTGCGCCGTCCATATAGCCGCAGTCGGAAACAATTGCTTTCACACAGTCCGGGCAGTCTCCGCTCATTTTCAGCACCGTGGCCGAGCCCATCGAAAAGCCGTGCAGAAGGACTTGGATATCCTCGCCGAAGCGGCGGCGCAGCGTGTCGATCCAGCGCAGGCAGTCCGCCGACTCATAGACGTCAAAGCCAATGAGTTGACCCTCGCTCTCCCCATGTGCGCTGTGATCACAGCAAAACAGGTCAAAGCCGAGCGAGCAATAGAGATCATAAAACAGTCCGGCGGTCTCCGCATGCTCCGAGCGGTAGCCGTGGATGAAAAAGGCAATACGCTTGCCGTCTCCGGCGCCGGGATAATAGTAGCCGACCAGACGATTTCCGCGCGCGGACCGGATCTCCATGCGCTCACGCGGCCGCTTTCGCAGCGCCTCTGCGGCGGCGTCACGCTTTTGGTAATAGTCCTCCCCGTGACCCTTTTTATCCAGAAAATGTGCGAGCAGGGGGGAGGAGCTGCGGCAGAAGGTATAGCGGTACAGCTCCTCGCTAAACAGCGCCGCCGTACCGAGCGCGAGCGCCGGAAATATCCATAAAGCTTTTTTCATACGTCAACCCATGAACGAGCCTGCCGTCGCCAGCAGCGTGCACAGCAGCACGAAAATCTGGAAGGGAAGCGTACCAAAGCGGCCGACGAGCGGGGATTCGCCAACGCGTTTGCGAGACAGATAATAGGCGAGGATAATGCCGAGCCCCGTCACAACCTGAATTGCGCTGGCAAAGAGTGTGAATTTGACAAAGCTGATGCTGCTCAAAAGCGCCAGCAGCAGGCAGGGAAGGGAGGCGGCCAGCCAACTGCGGTTTTGGTTCCATTTCGTCTGCTCGTGGACGATATCGCGCAAATTCAGGGTGTTGGCCCAGAACGAGGTTGCCAGCGCCAGCAGGGAGAAGACGTAGCCCACGATGCTGACCCAGCCGCCCAGCCGTCCGGCCAGATCGACCAGCGCGCCGCGCTCAGTGACGTTCTGCGCGCCAACGCCCAAGAGGGTGGTGATCGTTACGAGTAAAATCAGCGCAGCGTTGACGGCAAGCCCTGTTGCAATGGACAGGCGAATGCGCCGGGCATCGCCCTCCAAGCCCTTAACGACCTGCGGCGTGGACATGACGGCGGAGAGAGAAAAGGAAATGACGCTCAATAGCGCCAGCGCATTTTTTCCGCCGCCGAAAGCAGCGGGCAGTTCTTCGCCGCCGCGGCTGATCGTAACGACAAACAGCACGGTCATGACCAAAACCATCGCCGCCACAGCGTATTTTTCAAAAATGCCGACAATTTTCATGCCGAAGAAGACGACGCCCGCGCCGAGAACGTAAAACAGCAGCATGCCGAGCGTGCTGTTCAAACCAAGCCACTCGTGAAAGACGTTGGCTGCGCCCGTCAAAAAGCTGCTGACGTTCATCAGAACGGACAGGCCGAGCAGTCCAAAAGCAAGCCATGTGAAGATCTGCTTAAACTTGCCGGAAAAAAGCTCGCGGTCAAAGCAGGAGATGAACTGCGCGCCGTCGTTGTTGTAGCTGAGTTCGGCAATGATCAGATGCAGCAGAAGATTAAAAAGATAGCAAAAGCAGAGGATCAGCAAAATTTCGCGCAGACTGTTTCGCGCAGCCAAGGCCGGAACGGCCAAAATCCCCGCGCCTACGCCGTGACCGACGATGATGCCGGAGGCTTCCCAAAAGCTCAATTTCGATTCTCCGCGGATTTTTGCCATGCCGATTAACCCCTTTGTGCTGATTACATTAAATTATAAAAGTATCTCAAAATATTGTCAAGGTGTTCCGGCCCAAATTTGACAGGAAAGCAAGGATCGTTTATAATTTTTAAGAAATCAGCGAGCAAGGAGCGATACCGATGATCGAAAATGTAAAAGCCTTTTTTGAACGTTATCGGGAAGACGAGACGCTGCGTCGGCGCATTGCGGAGTCGGAGGCTGTCTATCCGGGGAGCCTTGAAGTCCGTGAGTCTGTTGTGGAATACGTGCTTCTGCCGATCGCGCATGAGATCGGGCTGCCCTTTACCGTCGAGGAGCTGCGCGCCTATGAGACGCGATTAAAGTTGAAGCACGTGCAGCCGGATGAGCCCATCCCCGATGGCGATCCCATCGACGATGATCCGCTGAGCTTCTGGCTGCTCGATCACGGCTGGGAAAACGATCCGAAGTTTTTCAGGAAAAAAGATTAAGCCCGTCCACCCATTCATAAGAATATGCGGCAGAGATAAAGGGCGTGTTGCAAAATGCGCTTTTGGGGCTAAAGTCACAAAAGAACATCTCTATATAGTTACTGGGAACCGCCGATTTTGGCGGTTCCCAGTAACTTTTCTCGCAAATACTTTTTTAAAATTTATATTTTGCAACACGCCCTTGAATCATACTCGATTACATGTGGCCGATTTCGACAGACCAGCCATCGGGACCCTTGGCGCGGCCCCACTGGATGTCGGTCAGCTCTTTGTAAGCGTGGGCGGAGATCGGGCCAATCTCGCCATTGTTGATGGTCATGACCTTGTCGCCCCACTTCAGCTCGCCAACGGGGCTGATGACGGCGGCGGTGCCGGTGCCGAACATCTCGTTGAGCTTGCCGGCGTCGTAGGCGTCAGCGACCTCCTGAATGGCGATCTGGCGCTCGGTGACGGTGTAGCCGTCGCGGCGCAGCAGCTCGATCATGGACTTTCTGGTAATGCCGGGCAGGATGCTGCCGTCGAGCGCAGGGGTAACAACCTCGCCGTCGATGACGAAGAAGATGTTCATTGCGCCAACCTCGCCGACGTATTTCTTCTCTACACCGTCGAGCCAGAGAACCTGGGAATAGCCCTTCTCGTGGGCGATGGTCTGCGCGCGCATGCTGGAGGCATAGTTACCGCCGGTCTTGGCAAAGCCGGTGCCGCCGCGCACGGCGCGGACATATTCCTCTTCGACGTAGATGGGAACGGGCTTGAGACCGTTTTCATAGTAAGCGCCGCTGGGGCTGAGCAGCACGCAGTAGATGTATGCGTCCGCTTCCTTGACGCCGAGCTTGGACTCGTTGCCGATGATGAAGGGGCGGATGTAGAGGGAGGAACCTTCGGCCTCGGGAATCCATTCCTTCTCGAGCATAACGAGCTCTTTCAGGCTCTCTACGCAGAAGTCCACGTCGAGCTGAGGAATGCACATACGCTCGTTGGAGAGATTCAGGCGCTTGAAGTTCTCCTCCGGACGGAACAGCAGGACGCGGCCGTCTTCGCTGCGGTAGGCCTTCATGCCCTCGAAGGTCTCCTGCGCGTAGTGGAGAACAGTGCTCGCGGGGCTGAGTGTGATGGGGCCGTAAGGCACGATGCGCGCATTGTGCCAGCCGATGCCGGCCTTGTAGTCCATCAGCATCATGTGGTCGGTGAACACGCTGCCGAAGCCGAGCTTGTCGCCCTTGCCGGGCTTCTGCTTGGGATGGGTGGTTTTTTCAATGATCAGGTCTTTCACGTCTAACACTACCTCGCATTCATTTTATTGTTGTATTACTAATGTTTTTTCGGTATAATCCCAGACGGGAGGGATGCTGTATGCCACGAAAAAGCAACGCGCTGTCGGGACGAATCGCCGACGATATCACAGAGATGATCGCCCAGCAAAAATTCCGCCCGGGGGACAAGCTGCCCAACGAATTGGACTTGGCTGAAGAGCTGAAGGTCAGCCGGACGACGCTGCGGGAGGCGCTGCGGATTCTGTCGACCCGCGGTCTTGTTGAGGCCCGGCGGGGGATCGGCACCTTTGTCACGCGCAGCCAGAGCATCCGTGCCGATTTCGAGCTGCTGAAAATCCAAAATACGAACGTCAGCATCAAGGATCTCTATGAGATGCGCCTGATGTTCGAGCCGCAGGCGGCCTACTACGTCTGCCTGCGAGCCACGGACGACGAACTGGAGACCATCCTCCATTACGGTCATTTGGACGAGCAGGCGATCCTTCAGAACGATCCGAAGTGGGACGAGTATGAGCAGCGTTTTCATAACGCCATCGCCTCGGCAACCCACAATCAGTTCATCACGGCGCTGCTGCCGATCTTCAACCGGGCGATCCATCAGGGCATTATCCTTGCCAATGAAGCGCCGCAGGTGGCGGAGATGACGCTGCGCGATCACCGTGTGCTGATGCAGTATCTCAAGGAGAGAAATCCGCAGGCGGCACAGGCGGCAATGCACCTGCATATCATCAACACCATGCGCTCCTTCTCCATTGAGGTCGATTGAGTGGCTGGAGAAAAACACCGGAGAAAAGGCTTTTTCGCGTGATAGCGCGCGGAAAAGCCTTTTTCCTGTTTGCCGTTTTACTCGATGCAGGCGGCGCCGCGCAGCAGAGCCTCGCGGTTGAGCGGGATGAGCTTGGCCTTCTTCGCGCCGAGCTTCTCCAGCAGCGCCTCAAGAACGGTTTCAACGTCGACACACTTGGCCTTGCCCAGATAGGCGCCGAGCATGATCATGTTGGAGACCTTGTCGTTGCCGAGCTCGGCTGCGATCTCGTTGCAGGGGACATAGTAGGCGTTCACGTCGTCGCGGGAAACCTTGACGTCGATCAGGGAGCTGTTGACGAAGATGGAGCCGCCGGGGACAACCTTGCTCTCAAATTTCTCGAGAGAGGGGCGGTTCATGACGATCAGGGAAGTGGGGCGGGTGACCAGCGGGCTGTCGATCGGCTCGTCGGAGAGCATGACGCTGCAGTTGGCCGTGCCGCCGCGCATTTCGGGGCCGTAGGAGGGAACCCAGGTGGTGTGCTTGCCTTCCATCATGCCGGCGGCTGCCAGCAGCTGGCCCATCAGCAGTACGCCCTGTCCGCCAAAGCCTGCAAAAATGTTTCTTTCGACCATGTCTTATACCTCCTTCAGAATGCCCAGAGGATAATACGGGATCATGTTATCGGTCAGCCAGTCCATGGACTCGGCGGGGGATTTGCCCCAGTTGGTGGGGCAGGGGGAAAGGACCTCGACCAGAGAGAAGCCCTTGCCGGCGATCTGGGTCTCAAAGGCTTTTTTGATCGCGGCCTTGGTCTTGACGAGGTTGGCGGTGCTGTTGAGCGCCGTGCGGGCAACGAAAGCGGAGCCGTTGATCGTGGAAAGCATTTCCGCGATGCGGATGGGCTCGCCGCAGTGATCCTTGTCGCGGCCAAGGGGGCTGGTGGTGGTCTTCTGGCCGACCAGAGAGGTCGGAGCCATCTGACCGCCGGTCATGCCGTAGATCGCGTTGTTGATGAAGATCGTGGTGATCTTCTCACCGCGGTGGGCGGCGTGGACGATCTCAGCGGTGCCGATGGAGGCCAGGTCGCCGTCGCCCTGATAGGTGAAGATGTACTTGTCGGGATGCACGCGCTTGAAGCCGGTGGCAACAGCGGGGGCGCGGCCGTGCGCCGCTTCGTACATATCAATATTGAAATAGTTATAGGCAAAGACCGCGCAGCCGACCGGTGCGACGCCGGCGGTTTTTTCGTGGATGCCCAACTCTTCAATGACCTCGGCTACCATGCGATGGACGATGCCGTGACCGCAGCCGGGGCAGTAGTGGAAAGGCTTATCGGTCAGAACAGGTGTTCTCTGAAAAATCGTCGCCATGCTTATGCCCTCCTCATGTTCAAAATGCGTTCGGCGATATCCTCTGCCGTCGGGATCTGGCTGCCGGCCTTGCCCATGAACTCAACCGGCTTGCAGCCGTTGACTGCCAGACGAACGTCCTCAACGAGCTGTCCGTCACTCATCTCAACGGTCAGCGCAGCCTTGACGCCGTCCTGCGCGATTGCGTCGTGAACAGCCTCGCTCGGGAAGGGCCAGAGGGTGATCGGACGGACGAGGCCGACCTTGACGCCCTGCTCTTCCAGAATGCGGACAGCGGCCTTGCAGACGCGCGCAACCGTGCCGTACGCGCAGAGAATATACTCGGCGCCCTCGGTGTTGTAGGTCTCAACCATCTTTTCCTTCTGTTCAATGACCGCGTAGCGCTCGTGCAGGCGATCGATCAGCACGTCCAGATCCTCGGTCTCGATGTACAGGGAGTTGATGACGGCGCGCTCGCGATCGCCTTTGGGATCCCAGCCGGTAGCGGCCCAGGGCTTGGGCGGCATGACCGGATCGGGGTTCAGTTTCAGATCAACCGGCTCCATCATCTGGCCGATCAGACCGTCGGCGAGGATCATGACGGGCGTGCGGTATTCGTCTGCCACGTCAAAGGCCTTCGGCATCAGGTCGACGGTCTCCTGAATGGAAGAGGGGGCGTAAACGACCAGACGGTAATCGCCGTGGCCGCCGCCCTTGACAGCCTGGAAATAGTCGCCCTGGGAGGCCTGAATGTTGCCGAGGCCGGGGCCGCCGCGCATCATGTTGACAATGACGCAGGGGATCTCGGCCGCGCAGCAGGTGGAAATACCCTCCTGCTTGAGGCTGATTCCGGGGCTGGAGGAAGAGGTCATGACTCTCGCACCGGCGCCGCCGGCGCCGTAGACCATATTGATGGCCGCCAGTTCGCTCTCGGCCTGCAGGAAGCAGCCGCCGACCTGGGGCAGACGCAGGGACATATACTCGGGGATATCGTTCTGCGGGGTGATGGGGTAGCCGAAGAAGTAGCGGCATCCCGCCTGGATTGCGGCCTCGGCTATTGCTTCGCAACCCTTCATCAGTTTCAAAGCCATCGTCCTTCCTCCTTACTTTTCGATCTGAATGGCAACGTCGGGGCAGGTCAGCGCGCAGGACTTGCAGGCGATGCAGTTCTCCTGGTGCGCGACAACAGCAGGATAGTAGCCCTTCGCGTTCAGATGAGACTTCGAGATCTCCAGCACGCCTTTCGGGCAAGCGCGGACACACAGCCCGCAGCCCTTGCAGGTGTCTTCCAGGATGGTCACTTTTATCATGGCATTTCCTCGCTTTCAAAATATGATTTTTACAGTTTCAGAGTCCCTCGTTCAGGAATTTGTCCCAGCTTCTGTGCATCATCACCTCGATCGGATATTTGATACCGATATACTTTTCGTCGAGCCCGTGCCCGGCGGCATATTGCGTAAACTGATCAAGAATGTCCGGCCGGCCGCAGGTGCCCCAGACGGGGATCCCGGTCGCCTCAGACAGGCCCTTGACCAGATCGTAGCCCATTTTCAGATGTTGAATGCTCGTCAGCTCCGCGAGATTGCCGTTGTTGACGATGCCGGTCACCGGCAGGCGCGAGACCTTCTGGATCTTCATGAGCATCGACATCGCGCTGTCAAAGTCCGCAGACAGGGGACGCAGGGGATTGACGACGAAGAGCACGTGCAGTTTCTCCGGCGGGATCGCGTCGAAGTTTGGCTTGTACTGCCCCAGCGCGACCGCGCCGATATGGTCGCCGCCCACGTCGAAGATCACGGTGCCTTCGCCCTGCGTGAAAGCGGAATACACGCGCGGCGAGACCGAGAGGATCTCGATCTTTTTCAGTGCGTAGGGAGGGGAGATCAGCTCGACGCCCGCAGCGTCCAGCACGTCGCCGCGCTCGCTGCTGCGAAAGTAGGGGTTGATGACGTCAAGGTCGATCAGCGTACATTTTCCTTTGGCCGCGGCGCGGACCGCCATGTTCAGCGACATTTCGCTTTTTCCGCCGCCGAAGCTGCCCAGCATGACCCAGTATTCCTTCATGTACGCATGCCTCCTTTTGCGTTGTCAGACAACGCAAACAACTTGTCCGACTATTGTTTATATTTTAACAAATATTCAATCATATGTCAATGCGCATTTGTGCTATGTTTATGATTCGTCTTTCGTATGAATTGCCAAGTGCAGCCACGCGAATCAAAAAACAGCACCCGGCGAGGCCGCATGCTGTTTATTCTGATTCGTTATTCAAGTGCCGACAGAGGATAGATCTCTCCGTTTTCGCTGATTTGCGTCAATACGCCGCCGCGGATCCGGTATGCTTCGCCGCGCAGCTCCTCCCGTCCGTTTTCGATGAACAGATAAGTGCCGTCCGTGATCGCATAAAAACACCGTCCCAAGCTGTCGGGGTAGGTGATATCCTCAAACAGCCGCAGTCCGTCCAGCACGTCGTCCTTCACTTCCTGATAGTGGGGGAGAAGCATCGTCTTCGTCAGACCCAGGCCGGGCAGAAAGCGCCGGTAATCGGGATCGAGCGCCTCGCTCTCTTCCTCGGGCTGCGCATATACGAGCTCCGCGCTGTTCATGCTGCCGGCGCTGATGCCGACCACGACGCCGTCGTAGTCTTTCATCTGCACGCAGTCCGATCCTTTGAAAAAAGCGGTTCTGCGTCGGCACGTGTCCGCCGCCGAGGATCAGAAGATCTGCGTCCCGGACAAGTTCATCCGCCCGGGCTGCGTTCCTCCCGTCCAGAGCGCGGAAACTGTCGAAGCGAAAGCCGGCGTTTTCAAAATACAGTCGGGTCAGCGCGGCGTAGAAGTCTGTTTTCTCCCAGCCGTCCGGGTCGGAGCAGATATTCAGCGCGCGGCAGGGATTCGGCAAAACGCGCCGCAGCTCTTCGATGAAGCGATTGGCCGGATTCAATTCCTCATGCCCGGGAAGATCGGTCCTGCTGGTCAGAAAGCAGATCATAATGCGTTTCCTCCGTATAATTACCGTAATCGGCTCTGCTGCAAAAACATATAATTTGATTTTATGAATTATATGAACTTAAGTCCTGACACTTGGGAAATGCATTTTTGAATTGATCAATAATATCTTTCCTTTTGCTGAGAAGAAGAACGCATGAACCATCCCAAGGTACTATTTCCAGCGATGCAAGGGCAACTTGCATGGTAGGTGGATTGTTCCAGAAACCTTCGTATCCGTCTGCTTTAGGAAGAGGGTATTTCAGAATCTCTTCAAGTGGAATGCTCTTTTCAAATCCGGAAAGAACACCCCAAATCCATTGAGAATCGTCTTCCTTTATCATGTTAGTAAGTTCTTCGCCGGACAAAAAGTGATAATCCGGTGCAGGAACCGCAATCGGCTTTCCGTTTTCGTACCTCCAGCGCACACTCGTATTGAGCGCATCTAGCTTTTCACTGTGGGCAACAATTTCGGCGTTAGTAATCAGCCAATTATAATTGAGCTGCTTATTGTCTATGGCTTCAAAAACAGTTGTAAGAAAAGTATAAAAGCGGCTGCTCTCTTTGTCGATTACACCATAAACCATATGCGTTTCCTCCGTAATATGAGTTTGCACAGTTGAAGTGTTACGATGATCGAGAACTCAGATAATCCTCCAGGATTTCTTCAACGTCACTTTCATTTGGCGCATATCCTTCATGGATTTCGTTGCAGAGCCATGCATAGTAATCAGAAATTGCTTCGATAAAAGATGTTAAGACCTCTTCCAACGTAGTATTCTCAGTCCGTACTGGTAAACGGATCACGGGAATGCTGTTTGGATCATTGAAAACTGGGTAATCAGTAAAATCAGTCCAATAAAACTGATAACCGACCCGCTTGCCTTCACGGCTGATGAGATATTGCTTAAATTCAAAATCAACCCATAGTGATATGGGTACAGAATACCGGCTCTCAACCCAGCTTACAAAGGAGCGCATTTCCTTTACAGTTTCAGGCGGGATCTTTTTGTCAAAACCAATGTTGAAGCCAGACTCAATCTCATCTGAAATCTGAAGCTGAACAGATTGCGCCTTTTCCCACACATTCATCAGAGCAGCCTCCGCGTTTGTAACTGCCTTGATTATACCAGATAGATAAAAGATATCAATAATGAAAACAATGTAGCTTTTAAGCAAAAGTAATTGATACGGTAATTGAGGTGGGGGGGTAATCGACCTGCGCTGCGGCGCAGGCCAGGTCGCGGGGAAAACGTGCCACCGGCACGTTTTCTAACACCGCTCCCGTTCGATTCCCGATCCATAGCCACAATAAAAAGCACCCACAAGGGGTGCTTTTTATTGTGGTGGAGATAAGATTTCCAAATCCGAACCGGTGATGGAGGCGCGCTGTGCGAGCGCGCACTCCATGTCGTTAAAATTTACAGTTTTAGTCCCGTCCTTGTAGTTCAGTGCGATGACGGCTTTGTCATCGTAAAGGTAGATTGCATTGACGAAGGTGCCAATCAGCATCTTCCGGTGCTCCAGCTTGGTCGTGTCGAGATGCTGGAAACGCTTGAGCCAGAAACGAATGAAGTCCTCGGACATCCTGGGCTTGGCCATCTTCTCCAAGGCAATCTTTTGGTCCAGCTCGTCCCGCGAGGCTTCCAACTGTTCCAGCCGCTCTTTCGTGGATTTCGTCAGGATTCCCTGCTGGATAGCGTTCAACAGATTATCAATGGCCGCGTTCGTCTCGCTGAGCTGCTTTTCAAAGGCTGGCAGGCTTAGGCTGTCGCGCCCCTGCAAATCCATCACAAGCTCGATGACTGCATCCACAGTACCCGGCTCATCCAAGAACTCTTTGATTGCCTGAATGACGGTATCTTCCAGCCATTCCTTCTTCATCGTCTTCTTGGAACAGTCCTTCAGCTTGCGCTTGATCGACGAGCACTTGTAGTAATGATGCACACCGTTCCGACCGGTGCCACTCTCACCGATCATTGGTTCACCGCAGTATCCGCAAAACAATTTGCCGGAGAGTATGTACTCATCCTCTGCCTTATATCGGGCGGGGGACTTTTTGTTTTTCTCCATTCTGGCCTGTACCCGGTCAAACAAATCCTGCGGTACGATCTGGGGGATGCCATCCGGAACAAGAATATCCCGGAATCGGTACTCTCCGAGATAGCGGCGATTCTTCAAAATGTTTTCTACATCGTTGAAGCCAATCGGCTTTCCGCGGCTGTTGTGAAAGCCCTGATCGTTCATCCAGTCGCGGATCTCTTTCATCGTTGCGCCTTTGTCGTACATCTTGAAGGCTTCCAGGACAAGCGGGGCAGTGAGCGGGTCGATCTGGAAATACTGTTCTTCATCAATGACATAGCCAATTGTTTGACCGCCGCCGTTGTATTTGCACTTGAGGGCGTTCTCTGTCATGCCGCGCACGATCTTTTCGGAGAGATCCGCCGAGTAATACTCGGCGAACCCTTCCAGAATAGACTCCATCAAGATACCTTCGGAGCCTTCCGAAATCTTCTCTGTGGCAGAGACCACTTTGACATTGTTCTTCTTAAGAATGGTCTTGTAACGGGCGCTGTCATAGCGGTTGCGAGAAAAACGATCCAGTTTCCAGACGAGGACGATATCGAACAAGCCCTGGGCACTGTCCTTGATCATGTTTTGGAATTCCGGACGGTTATCGGTCTTTGCCGAGAAAGCCCGGTCAATGTAGTGCCTCAGGATTGTAATGTCGTTCTGCTCGGCAAAGGCGGTGCACTCGCGGATCTGTCCCTCTATGCTCTCTTCCCGCTGGTTGTCGGAAGAATAGCGGGCATAGATCACAGCCTTCATTTCTTGCCGCCCCCTTCGGGCAACTCCTTGATCCGCTCAGCCTCCGTCAGCACATGGAGCTGATACTCGGCAATCTTTTGAAGCGTTTCAAAGCGTTCAGCCTTGTCCATCCCGCTTTTGATCAGCTCGGCATTATGCGTCTCCAGATTGGAAAGCACAGTCAATTCTGCAATCGAAGCAAAGTCGCGGATATTGTAGTTTTTCGCCAAATCGGGATTGGCCTCGCGCCATGATTTGGCCGTGCAGCCGAACAAGGCCACATTCAGCAGGTCGGCTTCATCCGCGTAGGCCAGCCACTCCGTGTTCCTGGTGTAGTTGCTCCGGGGCAGTACATAGTTTTTGACGGCGTCTGTATGAATAAGGTAGTTGCTCTTGGACAGGAAACGCTTCGCGCTCCATTGCAGCTTCAGGCGGTCATTTTCCTCGTCTTTCAGCCGCTGATACTCCTTGAGCAGATAGAGCTTGAAAACCGGGCTGATCGCCGAGCCGAATTCAAACGCGATATCCTTGTGCGCATAGGTTCCGCCGTAGCGTCCGGCCTGCACATACATGCCAATGGCATTAGTCTTTTCGATCCACTCTTTGGCGCTGAGAGTAAAGGTATGTAATCCAGCCTCGGCTTTAAAGTGGTCGAATTCGACCACTTTAAAGTTGGGGTTGTACATGACTTCCCATGTACCGAGAAATTCCAGTGTCGTCCGGGAGCGTAGCCAGTTTTTGATCACATCGGCAGCGCGAGATGCGTCTGTGCGCGCTTTCGCCATATCGGTCAAGCTGATATAATCATTCTGATCCAGGCTGATGACGGTAACGGGAACATCCTGGACTTTAATCAAAGACGTTTTCTTGCTGCTCATTTCTTTTCCTCCGATATCATTTTCAGAATCGACGCCTTGAGCTCCTTGTTGGCCCGCGTGCCCGGCTCAAAGCACATCTCCACGAACTTTGCCATATCCGGATCAAGCCGGGGCTTGTACTTGTAGGTCTTGCCCTGGGGCTTGTCCGTGCGGCCGTAGATGTAATCCATGGACACATCGAAGTAGTCCGCGAACCAAAGCAGCGTCTCCGGCGTGGGGTTGGAGAAGCCGCTCTCATAGCGGTTGAGGCTCGACTGCTGGATGCCGATCAGCTTTGCCAGCTTGTTCTGCGAGAAGCCGGCCTCCTCGCGCAGGATGCGCAAACGCTCTCCAAGAATCTGCACCTTGTCATCTATCCTTAAAATCAACATTCTTTCTAATGAGATATTAACATAACTACATACAACTTGCAAGGGCTTTTTCACATTTTTCTTACTCTTCATTTTCAGCTCCTTTGTTCTCTTGCTGTGCCTTCCACGCAGCGAATTCTTTTTGGCCTTCCTCGCTCTCGAACAGGGCCAGAATGTCCGGCAGGATACACCGGGCGATGGCCTCGATCTCGTGGTCCGGAAGGTCGCTATGGTTAATGGGTTTCTTCTTCCTGGGCATAGTTCTCCTTTCGTGTTTCATTATTTTTGTCCTGCGCTGCCTCACGCAGGAAGGGTCCTAATTTGGATTTGATCCGGTACAGTTCCTTCAGCTCGTCACGGATCGGCTTGAGCTGTTCGGATTCCGTTTGGTACTCAGCGGTCAGCTTGTCCAGCTCTTTCTGCCAGGTCTTCACCGGGAGCTTGTGATCCGGCGCGGCGGCGTCCAGCTTCCGCTTGGCGAGCAGGAAGAGATTGATCTCACGCTCATGCTCGGCCTTGTACTTGTCGCGGGCTTTCTTGAAGCGGATGCTGTTCCACTCTTCGTAAATCGGCGTCAGGCGCTTGAACTCCCCGGCGAAGCGGATCAGCTCGCTGAGTTCTTTCATCCGCGCAGACCTGGCATTCAGCTCCGCGGTCATGGCTGCGGACTTCTGCTGGAAGTCCTGCAGGTAGGCGTCGAAGTCTGCCAGCGTGACGATCCCGCGCTCCTGCAGGATCAGCACCAGCTCGGAAAACTCCTTGAGGTTGCCGATCTTTGCTTTGTTCGACCAAGCGCCGGCATTGCGCTGCTCAAGTCGCTGCGTGAGCAAGTCCACCAACACGGGCGACTGTGGCGTGTTCAGCTGCTCCTTGATCTCGGCAAGCCCCTGCAGCAGTTCCTTGATGCGCCGGGCGATCTCCCGAAGCCTTTGATTCGTCGCACGGATCAACCGATTCAGGCTGCCCTTGTCGGTGGCGAGCCCGCGCGCCTCCATCTGCCGCACAACCGGGCCTTCGTGCACAGTGGGGATCTGCTCGATGCCCTGTCGTGCAAAGGAACGATGGTCGATGCGCTCGGGCAAACCCTTCTCTTCAAATTTGCTGTTGCACAAGTCCGCCCATGCCTGCCGCCAGGATTCCAGCCGTTCCGGGCTGCCCCAATCGGTGGTCGGAACAGCCTTGAACTCATAGTCACCCCTGCCGTCCGGGATGCGGTTGCCATGCTCGTCCAGAAGGTACTCCCGCCGCTGCTTGTTGCCCCAGCTGCCGTCCGGGTTCAGCGGCC
Organism: Oscillospiraceae bacterium; assembly: GCA_017518225.1. Taxonomy (GTDB): domain Bacteria; phylum Bacillota; class Clostridia; order Oscillospirales; family Oscillospiraceae; genus Limivicinus. The sequence goes on from JAFWVV010000044.1 coordinate 47,632, forward strand.
GGATCGGACACAGCACATGAAAGTGCGGATTCTGGATGCCGCCTTCTCCGGCGTCCTTCTTGTGCACGGCGTAGTCCACGATCATTCCGTGGCTCACGAAGTTCTCCAACAAAAATTGCCTTACCAGAGCAAGGTTTTCCTCTCGGGAAAACTCGTTCTGTAAGGCAATGTCAAAGCTGTAAGCCAGCTGCGCCTTCGGGTGCTGCTCAATTCTCTCGACCTCGTTCCAGAGCGTTTCTCGATCCCGGAACCGCTCCGGCGCATGAGGTGGCAGCAAAATCTCCGAGCAGACAACGCCGCTCTTGCGCGTGTAGTCCGGGCTGTCCCCGTAATACTCGCTATGTAGTTTCTCTCCTGCGTGGTAGGCGGCTGCAGCGATAGCCGACTGCCCAGCGCTCCTCTTGATTTGCGTGACGTGAAAATGAAAGAGTGCGATTATTTATCACCACCCTTCGGAAGCAGAGGAAGGACAGAAGGGTGGGACAGAATTTGCTCCATCAAGGAGAAGAATTCTGTTTCTCCCATTTCTTTTGTTGAAGGGGCAAGACACTCAATGGCCGCGCCTTTGGTGATCAGCCGATGTGCCCGCTTTTGCCGCTCGCCCTTTTCCAGATATGTTATCCTGTTCTTTAGCCGCTGCTGTTCATGCAGCAGCTGTTCCAGCCGCGTCTTGTCCTTCTCGTTTTGCTCTCGTAGTTTTTCGATTTTCTGGTTCAATACCAAGCCTCCTAACCATTAGATTTGTAGTTTTCTGCCTTCCGAATACCGAGATACCGCCCCGCCCGGTTCGGCATTCGGAAAGCCCTGATTTTCCTTGTTTTTTTCAGCTCTATTATTCGACTGCTGCGCGTTTCCTTTTGGCGTATTCTGCCTTCTGCTTCCGCTGCGCCTCTGCCTTGCAATCCGCGCAGTATTTTGCCCGGTTGCCGGTGGAATAAAAGATCTTCCCGCAAACGGCGCAGCGCTTGCCGATGCCGGGATGAAAAATCTCCGCCTCCAGCGTGCCGGCCTCGGAGTCCTTTAACAGAACGTTCCGAAAGAATCGGCAGCTTACGGAAGCGGAGTACAGTTGAGGGCAAGGTGTATCGAGGCGGATGCAGTTGCCATTGTCGCAGTTGCTGCAAATGCTTCGGATGAGTCGCCTGGCCTCGCGGTGCTGCTGAGGGGCCATGCGGTAGAGGGAACCGTCGGGTTTCCTCTCAATGGCCGCGAGTGGGTTTGGAATGATTTTGATTTCTCCTTTCTGATTTTGGGCATGAAAAAAGCCACACTCATCTTTCCAGACTTGCGTGGCTCATGCCTTCATGTATTGTCGGTATTCTTTCTTGATGCCTTTCATTCGTTTGATCATGCTGCTGTGATTGGCAAAGCCAAGCTCAACAGCGATTTCCATATAAGTATATCCTTCCTCCCGCATTTGAACAATGCGTCGATCTGTCTCCGACAGCGTAGCAAGAAAACGCTCTGCGTCAACTTTAGTGCAGACATATTTCTCCAGATCCAGTCGGGGATCGGGGTAGTCGAACGGACGATCATCGTCTTCATCCAGGTTCTTTGAACGCAGTCGTTCCAAGGAAACTGATTGCACGCGTTTGGATCTCGAGTGATACCACTTGCGAACGAAGTCTGTCCGAACGTTTGTGCGCTGATTCTCAAAATCCTCGGCGCATGGCATCTCATAGAGTACGTCCAACATTGGCTGCCAGCCCTGTTCCTCGATGACCTTCTTGACCACTTTCTCAAAAAGAGCATCGATCTGTTCCTTCGGAAGGAAAAGAATCTCGGCGTCTTTGGGGAGCAGAAACAGTTGCTGGAGATTCCATCCGGTTTCCTGTTCAATGCCCTTTGACCAAAGCGGCAGGGAGTAGGAAAGACGCCACACGGGAAAATCTCCGGTGTAATGTTCCTTCCATCCGGGAAAGCCGAAATGCGGAAAGGCCAGAGAGGAAACAGCGTCCATGATCTCATCGAGAAACGCATCGCTGTCGATCAAGCTCAAGAGCTCTTCCGAGCGAAACACCTGACGCGGATTGCGGGGGATCTTCATCAGCGTGGGGCATCTGTACCAGAGCTCTTCGGGCAAGAGATAGACCAGCGGAAGATAGCGAAGGTTGCTGTCATATGGAATTTTAAAAGAAATAGCAGGCATAAAGAATATCTCTATTTATCAACGACAAAAGCTATACTAAAATGTTACCACAAAACATACTTAACAAAAAATTCATGGATATTATACGACAGGTTCCATGCCGCGTCTACAGAAATGTGTCGAAGAAAAGATGAAACCCATGAAAGGAATCCGAATATTCGCAGTCGGATTTCTTTCATGGGTGCGCAAGGATAGATGCGAAGCATCGCAAGGGGTGCAGCCCCTTGTACGGAGCAGCGCGACGCAAAAACAAACGCTCGGGCGTTTCGTCTTACTCCGCAGGACGCACAAACGGGCCAGCCGAAGCTGACCCGTATAGAAGTGCGCCATTAGGAAAAACGTTTCTATGCACGTATTGGACATACAGAGCATCCCCAAGAGAAAATGATTTTTCCCAGCTCTTCCCATATGCCGACTAAATAAGAATCTATAGAAGTATCAAGCTCAATTGAGATTAGTCCGTTGTCAACAATAAACTGATTTAATCTTTCAAGAAAATGATTATTTACGACACTACTAAAATTTGGCGTCCCCTTAGGTATGCTGGTCTGGTTAATAACGGAATCCCAATACCGGCCATGAGAAGTAGACAAATCTACTGTTATCCCATTTTTGAAATCATAATAACGAATAGGCATGCCGTTATCAACCATTCTAAAGGCATTTAGAATCTGAAGACCCGCTGATGAGCAGTATTGATCCCCCAGTTTGTTAAGGGCTGAAAAAGGAACCAAGTTTTCAATTTCATGCACGTCGATGGGCGGGAAGGCAAAACGTGATCCAAAACCTTTTTTTATTAGTGCATTAGACATACTTTGGCAGTTATTATATGTATCTCCTTTTGGTGGTTCACCAAATTGTCTTGTTGATCCAAACTTAATGTCCGAATCAGCCAGACATAATGTGGGAATCGCATCTTCAGTGACGCATTTTTCTAAAACAGAAGATATATCACTCCCGCCGCCTTGCTCTCGATGGAAACATATGTGTGTATTTTTTATTTTGTGTTTTTTCGTGTAGTATTTACCTATGCTTTCATAAAACTCACAATCCGAAAGATTCTCGGCTAACAGGCATGATCCTAGAGACCAATTAATACTTTGCGCCTCTTCAATAGAGAGGTAGCGAGCCTTATCCTCTAACCCGGCAGGTAGTTTCGAAGATGTTCCGCATATTTCTTGACACGTAATGATATAAGCCATGGCTGCCCATTGTGCAAACGAACCATTCTCAGAATACTTTGCACGAATTGTCCTAAAAATGCCATCAATGGGAGAGCCAAAAGAAATAATAAGTGCATTTAAACTTTGGAGGTTTCCTGCAATGATACATTTTCCCCGACGATAAGCAATTGCTAATGAACTGAAAAGCAATACCTGTTGTTCGCTAAACCGATTATCTTTTAGATAATCTGCTATTGTGTTATCTATATATATCAACACAGCATTTAATCCTCCGGAGCAAAGAAACCAATAGGCCAATCGGTAAGATATCCTTCATCGTCATAACTACTGGTACTAGTTACTGTGCAACCGGTGTTTTCATCTCGAGTAAACAACACAACAGCAACATCGTTGCTATTTAGCTTTTTCAATGCAATTGCTCTTCCAAAGTAATTAATCATAGTTTCACTGTGCGTTTCTAGAATCAATTGAAGAGAATAACCATTCTCTTTTGCTAGGTCAATGCATGCAATAAAAGCTTCTGCCAATCTGGCCTGCATTGCGGGGTGTAGATGCAATTCGGGCTGTTCAATTGCAACCACCAGAGGGACAATCTGCGCATCACCCTTTTGCGCTTTTTTCCTGCTTGACAATTCCCAAAGCTGGGTAATGATTGGAAGAATCTGACTGTAACCAAACCCAGTATCAGATAGGTTAATTTTCTTTTCTTGACCAACCCTGCTAATATCAATTGACAGATGTCCCTCTGTTCTGCTGACAGATGCCTTGAACCCAAAGTGTTTGGCTGTCCAATCCTGAAACTGATTAAGCCTTGATTCAGGAAGGCTATTCAAAAAGATAGCAAGGTTCTTCCCCTGATAATCCACCTCGTCGATTGCTGAGTTTCTAAGCCGATAGTAACGTTCTGCTGTAGCCCTAATTGGTGCAATATAGTGAACTTGCGAAAAGTATTCCCTTATGTACTCTTCTATTGGGAAATAATTAATCGCAAAATACAGCAATTTTATACGATTGAGTTCGACTTGCTGTTCTTCTTCGGATAAAGAACTCAGCCAATCTATGATATTCTTAATATGATTACCGATCAAATTGGTTATATCCCGTTTTGCGTTTTTCTTCGAACTTGAATCGATTTTAGAAAAGATGTCTTTTATTTGATTAAGGGATAACTTAAAAACTAGACCTTCACCAATAGCAAACAAAGCAGACTCTGTGTAATCTCGTTCGACCCGATTAGTTCCCTGTTTTTCTATCTTTTCGTTGAAAAGCTTCAGTATCCAAGAAGCAACAGCTGGCATTTGGATTCCAAATATACTTCGACCAGAAAAAGCTCTCCACAAAAAATAGCTTTCTGATTCTTTGAATTCATCATTGATCTCAGGAGAAAAAGAAATAATCTGATTATCAACTTGAACTGATGTACTTTTCTCTTGAAGCCTATCAAACTGAATTAAAGTATCATTTAACTCAACTACCAAAGAAGAAACATATTCCCTTTCCTTCTTTTTTTCTATCTGGATAGAGTATTTTACTTCAATTGGTGAATCATATGTAACAAACCGTGACATCGACCAGTAATATCTTGCCATAACTTCGTTTAGTTTTGCATCAAAAGAAAAACCAATACTCATCCATTTAGAGCCATCATTTGTGACAGTTTCCTCAAAACTACCAAAGTCAACATAATCATCAACATCACCAGCCCATAGAATAGGACCGTTGGTTTTCTTTTGTATAGATTGCTTTATCAATGGAAAAATGCGAAGAAAAGTACTCTTTCCAGAACTGTTCTCGCCCACAAGCACAGTAATAGGTAAAATGGGAATAGCACCGGTATCTTTAAGACTACGAATATTCATTAATTGGAGTTCTTTCACGTTTTTCATACCTCCTTTACCTCCTTGTATTATAGCAACGGTTGTGTTTTGGCGTCAATATCAAACTCTCTTACAAAATATATTATTTTGTAAGAGAAAAAAATGACGAAACAAGAAGAGATAAATGCTATGAAAAACACAATTTGCACTATGAATTGACAATTTTTGGCCCTATTAACAAAATCAATCAATTATTCTTCTGACTAACGTCGAACCGTCACTCTGCTCGAAGAATTGTTCTGATTATCAAAAGCTCGTAACATAAATGTAGCATGTAATCACGAAGAAAACCGAAACGATTGCAAATGTTCGCAGCAAACATAGAATTAACATGCCTTCTTTGCTAATCCCGCACAGTTCTAACGTCTGATAACTCATTTCATATTGCACCATCTCCACCTTCCATCTTTGCCACATCAACACAGCGGCGCTGATAAGAATACCAATGCACAGCAGGAAAGAGCTTTTCAGCCGCTCTTGATAGGCGGCCCATTGGATTGCGCGGGTTTCGTCTACTTCTGCCGCAAAACCAAGCTCTTGCAGCTTGCTCACGACGCTGGGCTCCGCACCAGCGTTTTCCAGCGTGAAGCGCAGAGTGATGTCGTGCTGCACGCTTGTGCCAAGAAGCGAATGTGCGGAGGTATAGCTCATGTACGCCATCGGCTCCGCCGCTCCATCTTCCCATACGCCGCAGACCTTTGCGGGCAGCTCTCGATCTGCCGACAGGACAAAGCTCCCGTCGAGGTCGAGGCTGTCCGTTTTTCTTCCGGCCTCATCACGAAACGCCTTTACTGCAGCCGTATTCAGCACAAGAACTGGCATATTGCCCTCTTCGGGAAAGATACTGCCGGAGATTTGCTCTGCGGTCATGGAACTGCTGCGCACGGCCTCCACAGTAAGCAAGCAAGAGGCTTTCCCCGTGGACAGACTGGCATTAAAGTGCAGGATCGGCGTGATGGAACGAATACCCGGCAAGTCCAACAGCGTTTTCTCGTCAAAGCTGCTATCCGTGCTTGCCAACAACTCACAGGGGACGGTATTGCCCTGCTTCATATCCGCATATAGCCTAGCCGTGGGAAAGATAAGATATATTCCCAAAAACAGAAACAGGATTGTCACGAGTCCCATCCGGGGGATCGTGCGGATGGCGAGCTTCAAGATTTGCTTTGTCATCACCGCTTCCTCCGCTTGAGAATTAACGCAGCAACAAGGCCGAGTGCTACAAGCCCCAAGCCACCTATGATGATCCACCATTGATACTGCACGGCGCGATCCTCCGAGCTGACCTCAACCGGCGTATCCGATGGCTCTGAGAGAATAGAGGGCGCTTTGATCGTCGTGCGGAAGTATTCCTCTTGCGTGTATTCTCTGCCTCCGGAGTCCTCATAGATCAGGGTGACGGTGCCTGAGGTTTCTCCGTATTTATCCTCGCCGCGGTAATCGTCGGACATGGTTTTTGAACCGACAAACAGCTCGACGCTCGTGCTTGAGGAAGAGCCGGGCGCCATCGTACCGATATAGCCGATATTGGAAGGAAACAGACCAACGCCGGAAATCACGCAGCGCACATTGTACAGATTGTCCCGCCCCATGTTCATCACCTGAAAAGACAGCGGAATTGTTTCGCCAGCCGTCATCTCGCCTGGGATGCGGGGCACGACCAGTTCTGCGTTGGTCGGCTGCGCGATTTCCACGACCACAGAGCCGGAAGAGGAGAGGTTCAAAGTTTTATTGCTGTCATAGGAAAAAGAAAAGTTAATGATGTACTTCCCGGCCGGGATGTATGGATCGCTGCAGAAATGCAGTTCAATTTCGCTTTCTCCGCCACGATCCAGGCCTTCCAACTGCAGCACAGGGCTGTCCTCATCCAGATTGATTTGCAGATTGCCGGTATCCACCCGGAGGAGCATATTGCGCACGAGCTTGGTATCCAGCGAGTTTCGGAGCGTCAGCTTGACGGTGAAGGCTTCTCCGGCCATAACGATCTCCGGCGTGGTCTCACGGTGAGCGATCAGCACGACTGGCTCTGCGGTCGGCGTTTCCGCGCCGCCGGTGTTGGTTGGCTTCGGCGGCACATCGGTAATGTTGACATAGACGGTGAAGACCGTTTCGATGGGTGTATAGTTTAGATCGTAAGCCTTGACCTGGAGTCGCACGGGATAGCTCCCATTGACGCGGGAGGGGGACAGTGGGATCGAGAAATCCACATAGAAGATCTCCCGCGTTTCCTCTGTTCCGTTGATTCTCTGCTGAGAAAGCGAAACCGTTTTTTGATAATTTGCAATGACAAAGGTCGTGCCCGTGGCGCTGAGATCCGGAGTCACGGTGATTTTATCGTCCAGCAAAAGGTCAGTGCTTTGCAGTGGGAGCACAATGGTCACGATCTCGTTTTCGATCGTTGGCTGATACCCGTCCCGGTAGGCGCAATCCATTCCGAAGTACCAATTCTCTGTGTCAATCTCGATGCTGGTCGGCAGTACAGGTACTGTCGGCGTTGGTTCCGGCGTGTCTGTGGGAGCAGGAGCTTCGGTTGGTGTGGGTGTTTCAGTTGGGATAGGCGTTTCTTCTGGCAATGTCGGTTCCGGTGTTTCTTTCGGCAGCGGTGTTTCTTCGGGAACAGGCGGCTCCGTCACAATTACGATTTCACCTTCGCTCTCCGAGTCCTCGGCAATGGCACGCGGCCCACAGGGGAGCAGCAATAACAGTACGAGAAGAAGTGAGAGGCTTCGTTTCATAGGCCCTCCTTACACAGTTAAGGTTTTCGTCCAATGGAGCATATCGGGAATGCTGCTCCCGGAAAGCAGAATCAAGGCGCTATGTTCCGGGCGCAGGCTGAGAAAAAGCTGCCAGAGTCGCTCCCGCTCACGCTCGTCCAGATTTCCGAATAAATCGCCCAGAATCAGCAACTCCGGCTCGCAGCTCACCGCACGGATCAGCGAGGTGGCGGAGCGTTGGAAGGGGGAAAGATGCTTTGGCCTGCGATAGAGAAGCTCCACGGGAAGCACCTTTTGTGTCAGCCAGCGGATTCGTTCTCTTGCCTCCGACTCGCGTTTTCCCATGGCGATCAGAGGTAGACACAGATTTTCCATGACGCTGAATTCCGATACAAAGCCATTCTCCGAATATGCCGCCCCGATATGCTGACAGCGAAAGTGCGCCAACTCCTTTCCGTGCGGTTCGGAAAGATCTTGCCCGCAGACGAGAACCTGTCCTTTGTCCGGGGCGCACAGCCCGGTCAGACAATCAAACAGCGCTTTCCGCTGAAGGTCGGAGCCTTGGATCAGAATATTATTTCCCAATTCGACTTCCAGCGAAAGACCGCGAATCAGCCGGGAGCTGCCGTCACGGAAGCAGTAGAGATCGTTCACTAGCAAAGTGTTCATTGTCTCACCATTGTCATCACGCCGCCGTCAATCTCGCAGACTGTGTCGCAGAGCTCGTCGATGTCCATTTGGTTGTGGCTTGCCAGCAGGATCGTCTTTCCCTCGGTGCGCAGGGATTTGATCAGCTCGCGAATGTGAATCACGCCGTGCTTGTCCAGCCCGTTCAGCGGCTCGTCCAGAATCAGAATACTCGGATCTTCCATCAGCGCTTGGGCCAGTCCCAGGCGCTGCCGCATGCCCAGCGAGTATTTCCCCACGGGCTTCCGGCTGTCCGGGTCGAGCCCGACTTTTCGGATCACCTCGCGGATCACCTCATTGCTTGCCCTCCTTTTCAGAGAGGCGAGGATTTGCAGATTCTTCATTCCAGAGAGATTGGGCAGAAAGCCCGGCGTCTCGATAATAATGCCAAGATCGTCGGGGAAATCCATGTCTTTCCCAACCTCCTTGCCATTCACAAGCACACACCCGCCGCTGGGCTTGAGGAAGCCACAGATGCACTTCATCAGCACCGTCTTGCCGCTTCCGTTGTTGCCGACGATGCCGTGGATTTTCCCAATCTCAAAATCGCGGGAAACGCTCTTGAGCACCTGCTCTTCACCAAAGCTCTTGCTCAGGTTCTGCACTTCGATGACCGCGTCCACGCTCATCCCTCCGTTCCAGTAAAGTTGAAATTGTAGTTTTTGATTGCCCACAAGGATGCAAGCCAGCCGAGGCTGAACAGTACGCCGAAAATCGTAAAGGACTGCCACATTCGGGGCAGCAGATCATAGCCGAAATTGTGCATGTGATAGGTGGCGTGATTGAGCGGTGAGGCCCAGCCGATGGCGACGTTCGCCAGATAATAAGCTTGATCGGGGAGCTTGAACAGCTTTTGAATGGTATCCGGATTGAGCAGAAAACCATAGACGCTGTATAGAAACACGCTGATCACCCCGGCGGTCTGTCCGAAGCGGAGATTGAAAAACAGCATGATGAACACCAACGTCAGCGCATACCCGAGCATCAGGAGGAAGATCGTGACCGTCACCGGATAGGGCCAGCTCATTTCCAGCGTCTTGACCAGCGCCGGGAGTGCCACCTGCTGTCCGGCCCCGGAATAACCGAGGATCGCGGCGGTCGGACTCCACATGTTGGCAAGGTAACTTTGCCGCTCGCAGATCAGCGCCGTGGAGAGCAGGATGAAAGGCAGATAGACCGTGGTCGCGGCGGCGGTATACAGCATTTGCCCGGTGATCCAAGTGCGCCGGTTTGTGCGGACAAGGAAGAACGGAGTCCCTGAGGACAGAAAGGGCATATCCGCGAACAGCAGCA
>JAFWVV010000045.1 GCA_017518225.1 Oscillospiraceae bacterium
ATGGAGAACGCTGACCCGGAACGCCTCCGACCGATCATCGAGAACATGAAAAGACTCGATGGGCCTGCGCTGGCAGCGATGGATACGTTGGCAAAGGAGCTTGCAGGCAAGCAATCATAAGCAGTAAGTACGATCAGCTGCGAAGGAGCAAGAGACATGGAATTCAAGGAACTGCTTGACGCTGCCCAATCGGGCGACGACTTGGCGATGGAACAACTATTAAAACTGTATCAACCGATGCTGACGAAGCAGGCTACGATTGACGGCGTGTTGGATCAAGACGTCTACAGCGAGCTGTGTGATGAATTTGTCAGCGCGGTCAGGGAGTTCAGAGCCCCTGATCTGGAAGGCATGGCATAACAAACAGTGTATAAGCAAACCGGACGCGATGCGCGCCCGGTTTCTTCTATTTCTGAAAAGTAAGGAGCGTATCGGCAATGACCGACATATCTTCTCTGCTCCATTTCTCTGACAATGGTGTGGTAGCGGGATTCTCGACGGCTGGAACTGGTTGGATAGGCTCCTGTGCAGGCGGCTCTGCGCCCATGCTTTGCAGAACACTGTCTACACACCGCTTGACGATCTCCTCGACCTGCGCCGAGTCCGCCTGCGGAGATTGGCCCCGCACATAGCTGAGTATGGCATCTGTGAGAAAAAGAGCCTTTCGCCGCCCGTGCCGCCGGAGTTCTTCACTCGCCGCGCGCTGGCGCTCGTCATTCAGATTGAACGCGATGGTGAAGCGTTCGGGATGCTTCTTATCATCCATGCGCCCACCTACTTCTGACCGAGCTGGTACAGCAGCTCATAGCCCTTTGCGTTGGCGTTGATGTCATCGACAAAAATAGGGTTTACCACCTTGCCGGAGGACTCGATCTGACGCCGCAGCAGGATGGAACCACCGCCGACGAATACGATCTGCCCGGAGCGCAGCTCCAACTGACGCTCCCGCAGCGCACTGAGAAGATCCAGTATGAACTCCTGCGCCAGCCGTTCTGTCAGCTGGATGACTTCGGGCGTTGTCTGAACGTTCTGACCGAGCAGGATGGCGTCAATCTCCGGTTCAGAGAGAATGATATCATGTTCGGCGCGGACTTTTGAGACGATCTTGTTATACATCATGATCACGCCGCTTTCGAGCGAATCAGAAACGGACATATCGCCTCCGCCATTCTTGATCTGCATATAGTCCACCGTGACGCCGCCGATATCAAGGATAAGCGCACGCGGGATACGCTTGAGCGCCTGGAACATCGTGATCGCTGCGGCGTAGGACTGTGGGTAGCAGACGGCTTTGGTGATGACAATGCTGTATTTTCTGCTGTGGTACTCAAAGTGGATCGGGCCTCTGTTCAGGAAAAAAGCGCAAAACTGCTGATATTGCGTTCCGTAGTGCGCCGGCAGCAGCCCAACGGCAAGCTGAACGTCGATTGCGCCCGGGTGGTAACCGCCTTTCGCCTCGATCTCGCGGGCAATCGCGAACAGAGTCAGCACAAAATACCGTTCATCTTCGAACTTATTCCGATGATATGGGATGCGCTGGTCGGTGAGCTGATAGAATTTTCCCTTGTACTCCAGCACATCGGAGCCAAAGGGCATCGCATCGGTTTCAAGAAGCCCGCCGGTGAACGGTTCGCTGTTGCACGTTTTGATGAGCTTATTTCCGTGGTCGATTGATATTAACATAGCTTTCGCCTCCTCATTATGGTTATACGGACGCAATACGCCTTTTTCAACGCATTATGGGCGCATAAGAAAAATGCCCGTATCCCGCGAGACTGCGGAATGCGGACATTTTGAGTTGTGATTGGATGCTTTAGAAATCAAACAAAGCGTTCAAGTCGATCTGACAGCCGTTTGCTGGCCGCCTCCGAGATAGCCCATCAGCTCGCCTTCTCTCGCTTGGCGCGAAACGCGCACGACGGGTTTTTGCAGTCCGTGCCGGAGATGCAGGGTACTTCCTCGTCGCCCTCATAGAAGGGACGGCAGGTATCTACGCCGCGCTCCGCAAGCAGAGCCTCCGCGCTATCGACCAGCGTGCCGATCTTCTCCATGTCCCAAGCGAGCTTGGAGCCGGAGAGCGCGCAGAGCAGCGCAAACGCCGTCCGGTCGATCTCGTCGTTGCGCTCGGTCAGGAAGTCTTCAAAGGAACTGTCGGCGGCATGGCTCGCCGGCTGCGCCGCACGGGAGAGCGCGGCGAGGAGGGCGTCAACCGTTTCGTCGGTGAGGTCAAAAGCGTGTTTCCGTACACCTTCCTCTTTGCTGATGGGCAGATAGCCCTGATTCTTTTTCAGATACAAGATCGCATCGTGAAGTTCCATACTGCATTACCTCCAAATCACTTGTTCTCGCTGGATTTCTTGGAAAGCGCCTGCTTCATGGCAAAGGAGCTTTCGTACATCTGCATAAACTCTTTTGGCTTTTCCACCGCGCGGGGCAGCTCAAAGCGGTCTTCGATGCCGTCCTTTGACACCCGGTACACGGTCTTGTTGATATACTGCTTGACAAGATAGCAGTCGAAGCCGTGATTGATGAACCAGCGTTCGGCATACCTCTCGGCGCGGCTCTTTTCCCACTTGGCATTGGTCCTCACGTCGTTTCTGACCAGCTGAGCGCCTTTCCGAAACGGGCATTTTTTGTCCGGGCAGCTCCCGCGCCTGTAACACGGCGCGCCGTTTGGGCCATAGGACGGGACGCAAGTGTCGATGTGCTGCTTTTCAAGGATCGCTTTGCCGCAAAGTGCCAAGCTCTCGATCAGGTCGTCTTTCCGCTCGACGCCGCCGATGGCAAGCGCGGACAGGAACGAGTGCGCCGAGGCCGTCAGCGTGTTCATGCGATCCATGAATGTGTTTTGGAACGGATACTCCTCACGGCCGTCAAACGGCACCTCGTCAATGGTGGAGATAGACAGCACCTCATACTTGTTTTCGGCGACAAAGGCGCTGAACAGCCGCAGAAGCGCGGTCTCGTTGCCGTCCTCGACGTCAAACTCCACCTGATCGAAGACTGTCAGCTCGTCCGGCTGCATGGCGTCGGATTCGTTGTTGTTTTTGCGGAAATAGTTGATGCGAAAGGATTTCATAGGTAAAGCTCCTCCAATCAAGAATTGCGGAGGGGAACAGGCATGGCACCCGTTCCCCTCCGATCATGTTTATCCCGCTGCGAGCGCGGGGCGGTCAAATGTGTCGATCTCCCGGATCACCTTGTCCATCCAGAAGATGACCTCACTTAATTATAGCGCACAGCCGCATTACCGCACTGAGCTTGCGGAGGGAACAGGTAATTACACCCGCTCCCTCCGCGTGCATTTTCACAGGTGGGCATAATACTCGATACCGATTTACGCCCAGTTTTCAACGTGTAGACCTTTGACGCGCTCAAACTCTCTCGTATTATTTGTAACGAGAATCAAGCCTAAAGCCTTTGCGTGCGCCGCAATCAACATATCGTTTGATCCAATCAGGTTGCCGTCTTGCGTCAGATCTTGACGGATCTGCCCATATTCTCTCGCTGCATCGCTGTCAAAGGGAATAATCTGAATCGCGGAGAGAAACGACATAAGCGCCAGACGGTTCTGATCAGGCCGTGAGCTGTGACAGACTCCGAACTCCAGCTCTGCCATCGAGATTGCCGAAATACAGACGTCTGACGGGCGCTGGGCCGTAAGTTGGTTCAGCACGCTCTCGGGACGATTGTTTTTGGCATAGACGATGATGTTGGTATCCAGCATATACTTCATAAGCCCGGTCTCTCCTGTACAGGCAGATCGTCGATGCCATCCGCAAGAAAGTCTTCCGTGAACATATCAAGGCTGTCCAGCATCCCTTTCCATGGATCATCTTTCGGTATAAGGATGACGGTGCTTCCGATGCGGTTGATCAAAACCTCATCAGCATCGAAACGGCAGTCTTTCGGCAACCGTACAGCCTGACTTCCGCCATTTGAAAATAACCTTGCGCTTTCCATAAGAAACACCTCCCTTGCTCAAAGTATATACTAATATATATACTTTGTCAACGGATTCATTTTATGCGTTGAGCATGATAATTCAGTTCATCACGCTGCGCTGCCGTGTTACGACGCCTGAGCCATAGCGAAGAACTCGTCGGGCGTCAGCACCGGGATACCCAGCGAACGCGCCTTGTCGAGCTTGCTGCCCGCTTTATCTCCGCAGACAAGGTAATTGGTCTTGCTCGTGACGGAGCTGCCGGCAACGGCGCCGATGGATTCAATAAAGCTGTTCATCTCGCCGCGCGTGTACGGCTCGACCTTGCCCGTTACCACGACCGTCTTGCCCGCGAACGGATTTTCCGCCGCGACGGGCGTCTCCGCGGGAGCTTCGGGGGGCGCGATATGCACCCACTCGCGCAGCTCCGTCCAGAGATACCAGTGCTCCTCGACCTGAAACCAATCGTGGATATTGCCGGAGAGCGTCGCGCCGAAGTCCGGAAGGCTGCTGAAATCAAAGCCGTCCAGGATCGCCGCCTCAAACTCGTCAAGGCTCGAATGGAACTGCTTTGCCAGCGCGCGGCTCGCGGTGCTGCCGACCATCGGAATGTCCATCGCGCAGAGATACCGCTCGAACGTGGTCTCGCGGCTGCGCTGGATCGCCTCCCAAAGGTTCTGCCAGGACTTCTCACCAAAGCCGTCCATTGTCACAATGTCGTCCTTGTGCGCGTCCAGACGGTAGATATCCGTGAAGCTGTGGAGAAAACCCCAGCCGAGCAGCTTTTCCAGCTTGCTCTCGGATAAGCCCTCAATGTCCATTGCCTTTTCTCCTGCGAAGTGGACAAACTGGCGCAGATAGCGCGTCGGACAGGCAGTATTGTCGCAAAAGAGCGTTTTAGTGCAGTTCTCGCCGCTTACCTGTACGCGCGTCGGCATCCCGCAGCACGGGCAGGCGACAGGCGCCAGCCGGCGCAGGTCAAACCCGCCGCGGTCAAGGTTTTCCTCAACGTGCGGGATGATCATGTTTCGCTTGGATACGAGAATGCGGTTGCCCGGCATCAGCTCCAGCTCCTCTATGAACGAGAGGTTATTGAGCGGATTGCTGTAATAGTGTTTGCTGAACGGAGCGCGCAAGCTCCGCGCGGTCTTCCCATGCCTGTACGGTGATGTGTCCGTCTGCTGCGGAACAACGCACATCGGCGTCCAGATCGCGGCAGACGTTGAGCATACAGGCAAGCTGTTCGGCTTTTCCCGCGCTCATTCTGCATCCATTGGCTGAGCAAGCATGGGGGAGAAGCCGGTCGGGGCAAAGCCCGTTTCATCACAATAGTAGTATTTCCGGCTTGTATCGTCATAGAGCTCCACCACATCAGACATCGACAGGCTGCGCCCGCGATAGTCCTTGGGATGGTTGAGGTTAAAAATCTCGTATAGACGCTCCAAAACGACGATCTCCGGCTGTTCGTTCGGA
>JAFWVV010000046.1 GCA_017518225.1 Oscillospiraceae bacterium
AACGGAGATTGCCGAGTGGAACCGGGCGGACGCGAGCCTTGTAAGGGAGGCGATCGAACGCGGGGCGTCGGCGAACTACCCGAGCAAGTACGCAGTGACCTGCCTCATGAGCTGGGGCGACACGGGCCTGCGCACGCTGGAAGAGCTGGAGACCTACGAGCGCTTCAGCCAGATGGCGTCCATGACGCGGCCCGACATCGCGGCCAAGGGACGGGAGAAGCTGAGCCGCTTTTTGAAGGACATCGAAATAAAACACAGGATGGTGGCGGTATGACGATTGAAGACGTGAAAGACAAGCTTGGAAGGCTGAGCGCCAACCGGGGACGCGCCGCGCGGCTGACGGCGGAGATCGCCAGGATGGAAACCGAGGCCGCGCAGCTGCGCGCACTGGAAGCGGATCCGCTGAAAGCCACCGCGCCGGACGGCATGCCGCGGCGCAAGGGCGGCAAGAGCGACCCGACCGGAAAGAAGGCCGTGCAGCTTGCGGACGGCCAGTCCATGAGCCGCGAGGAAGCCAGGCTGCGCGAGAGGATGCAGGTAAAGAGGGACGAGCTCAGCAACCTGCAATTTGAGATCCACATGGCCGAGGGCTGGCTGGGCGCGCTGATGGAGCGGGAAAGGATGATCATCACGCTGCAGACCGTGCAAAAGCGAAGCTGGTGGGAGACCGCGGCCGAGTATAAAAAGGCCTTCGGCGACGAGATGAGCGAGGACACGCTGAGGAGGATGCGGGACAGGACGATCGAGCTGATCGCGAGGGAGATGTAGGATGACGAAGGCTGAAAAGGTGATAAAGGGGCTGGAGTGCTGTGGCTCATTAATGGACTGCGCTTCGTGTCCGTACGACGGTGAGGATAACGGATGTTTTACGATTCTGAAAGGCGACGCGCTGAAACTGCTGAAAGAGCGACAGTGGGTCAGCGTCAAGGACAGACTGCCAGACCCAAATAACTTCGTGCTTACGATTGACAAGCTTGGATTTTTCTACATGGATCGCGTAAATAAAAACGGCAAATGGGATGAACAGGACAGTAGCTTTAACCCTGTCACCCACTGGATGCCGCTGCCTGAACCGCCGAAGGAGGAAGTATGACAAACCGTGAAGCTTTGCATATGCTGCGGCTGAATAAGAACACGCTGGTACTTCGATGCAGGCTTTTCCTGAAACCAGATTCGTTGAACAGAGAAAAAGAACGCGTAATCAAACAGCTGGAAAATAACTCGGGTGTGATCATATTGCCAAATTACTTTGACGTCATTTATGTGCCCGAGGGGACAACAGTAAAGATTGAGGAGTGTATGCGATGAGACCGATTGATGCGGATGCGCTTAGAAAGAAAATATCGGACGTTTACGAGAACAAAAACATATACCAGATGATTGATGAGATGCCCACCGTGGACGCTGTACCCGTGGTGAGGTGCAAGGACTGTAAGCACGGACAGCCGATGGTTTATACACACGCAGAACGCCCGTGTATCATGTGCAGTCATTTAGGTTCAGGATTTTTTGCACGTGTATTCAATCCAAAGTGGTTCTGCGCAGACGGAGAAAAGGCGGAAAGCAAATGAAAGTGATTGAAGCAAAAGCGGTCGATAACCTGCTCTATGAAGAGTTGCCGATGAAGTATTTTTATGGGAGGAGTCTGAATACGGCCGTCAAAAACCAAGCGGCTATCCGGGAGAGGGTCGCGCAGATTCCAGCCGTCGATGCTGTACCCGTGAAGCAGGTCATCACCGCCCTGATGGATCTGCGCGACGCGTTCGTGGCGAAGCAGCCGCGGGGCGAGTGGTATAAATCGGACAGGGCGCAGGGTATCGAACAGGGCATCGAGATGGCGATCGAAAAGGTGCGCGAGATGGCGGAAAGGCGGGAGGACGGATGAATTTTGTCGAGCCGATCAGGAGCAAGGCCCAGCTGCACGACATCGAGGACTGGCTGAAAAAGTACAACGCAAAGTATTTCGTCAT
This sequence comes from Oscillospiraceae bacterium, assembly GCA_017518225.1. Taxonomy (GTDB): domain Bacteria; phylum Bacillota; class Clostridia; order Oscillospirales; family Oscillospiraceae; genus Limivicinus. The sequence continues at coordinate 1,971 of JAFWVV010000046.1, forward strand.
GTTCGAGATCGGGATCTACAGCGGGCTCAGGGTGAGCGACATCCTAAAGCTGCGCGTCGAGGACGTCAATCACAAGACGCATATCAAGATCAGGGAAAAGAAGACTGGGAAGTATAAGGCATTCGCGATCAATCCGGAGCTCAAGGCCGTGCTGGATCAGTATTGCAGGGGGCGGAAGGCGGGCGAATTTCTTGTGCCCAGCGACGCCAAGTTTCCAAGGCAGAAGCCGATCAGCCGGGAGCGGGCGTATCAGGTGCTGCGCGAGGCCGGGGAAAAGAACCGGCTGCCCGGGCTCGGAACGCACAGCATGCGGAAGACGTTCGGCTATCACTACTACAAGCGATACAAGGACGTGGCCGAGCTTATGAAGATCTTCAACCACAGTGCGCCCAGCGTGACGCTGCGCTATATCGGCATAGAGCAGGACGGAATCGACAAGAGGATGAGCGCACTTTCTTTTCGCGGGTTCGATTAGCTTTATTTCGCAGACGTTAAGCGTTGAGGACATGCGCCAAAAATGCAGGGCCGCACGAGTCCAGAAATATTGACGTTCGCGAAATTTGGGCGCTTTGAAAAGCCCTTCACAAAATTCAAGATATACAAAACGGGAACCGCGGACGAACGCGCGGCAGCCAGGACGGGAGCGGGCCGGAAAAATTTTTTTGATGGCCTGCCCAAAAAGCCGATTTGCGGGGGATTTGCGGGGGTTTTGCGGGGGATTTGCGGGGGGTTTGCGGGTGTTTTGCGGGTGTTTTGCAAGTTGACAGGGAAAAATGGGAGGAGTATGATTAAAATGGCGACAGGAAGCGAGAGGAAAGAGCGCTTTGCGGATGCGTTTTACAGCAGCCGCGAGTGGCGCAGATGCCGGGCCGGGTACGCCAGGAAGCAGATTTACTGCGAGAGGTGCATGAAGAAAGGGATCGTGACGCCGGGCGAGCACGTTCACCACAAGATCAGGCTGACGCGGGAGAATTTAAGAAACCCTGACGTAGCGCTGAATTGGGACAACCTCGAGCTGCTATGCGAGCCGTGCCACAAGGAAGAGCACAGCCGGAGACGCTGGCGAGCGGACGAGTGCGGGCATATCGAACTCCCCCCCTTGTGATTTTTCGATTCGAGCCCGGCGGCAGGTCAGGTGTGCTCCTGCCCGAGACGCTACGAGACAGGCTAAGAAATTTGTGGAAAGCGCGAGATGCGCCGAGATAAAAGGAGCGAGGCAAAGATGGCGCGAAAGACGGCGACATACAAAGAGCTGATGCAGATGGCGGAGGATTATGGCGTGTCGGAGAACGCGCTTTTTTTATCAGCCGCCAACAATTACCAGATTCAGAAAAAATTGATCGACCGGATCAGTGAAACCATCGAGCAGGACGAGACGATCGTCGCCAAGGAATACGTCAAGGACCGGGAAAACCTGCAAGCGCACCCGCTCATCAAAGAACTGCCCAAGCATATAGACTCGGCGAACAAATCCTTGGCCATGATGCTCGACATCGTGACCAAGCTCGGAGAAAAAAAGATCACCGGCGACAAGCTGAGCCAATTCACCAATGGACAGTGACAACTGGCTGCTGACGTACTATCAGCAGATTCAAGACGGGAGCGTGACCGTCGGCAAATGGATCCGGCTGCTTTACGAAAGACTTATCCAGGACCTTGAGGACAAGGTCTATTTTTTTGACCAGAAAAAGGCAAACCGGGTGATACGGTTTATCGAGGCTTTTTGCCACCACTCCAAGGGGAAACTCGCGCCGCAGAATGTACGGCTTGAGCCCTGGCAAAAAGCGCAGCTAAGCTGCATGTTTGGACTCGTTGACGGAAACGGGCTCAGGCAATACCACGAGGTGTTTGACCTTATGGGCCGTAAATGCGGCAAGTCGCTCATCGCCTCAGGCGTCGCGGAGTACATGGTTTACGGTGACGGCGAACCGGGCGCGGATACGTACTTCATCGCGCCGAAGCTGGATCAGGCCGATATTGTATGGAGCTGCTTTACGCAGTCGATACAAAATGAGCCGGATCTGAACAGACTCACAAAAAAGCGAAAAAACGACTTATATGTACCGGCAACAAATACCTCGATAAAGAAAATCCCCTTCGCCGAGAAAACAAGCGACGGCTTTAACCCGCATTTTGCGGTATGCGACGAAATCGGCGCGTGGGCAGGCGTGGCAGGACTCCGGCAGTATGAGGTACTTACTTCCGCCCTCGGTTCACGAGAGCAGCCGATAATACTACCGATCACAACGGCCAACTATGTGAGCGACGGGATCTTCGACGAGCTGTATAAACGGTCTACTCAGTTTTTGCTGGGCAACAGCCATGAAACGCGGCTGCTGCCTTTTTTATACCAAATTGACGATGTCAATAAATGGAATGACATAAACGAGCTAAGAAAAAGCCTACCTAACCTGGGCGTGTCCGTGTCGGTAAACTTCATACTGGACGAGATCGCCAAGGCGGAAACATCCCTCAGCAAGAAGGCAGAATTTTTAACAAAATACTGCAATATCAAACAAAACGCTTCGACGGCCTGGCTAAGCAGTCAGGACATCGCACGATCTTTCCCGCCGAACCATAAGACATTAAAAGACTTTGAAAACTGCTACGCCCTGGGAGGCATCGATCTGAGCGTGGCGATCGACCTGACTGCGGCGTTGGTGCTGATCGAAAAGGGAGGCATCATTTATTATTTTACGCAGTTTTTCATGCCGCGGGGGAAGCTGGCCGAGGCCAGCGCGCGGGACGGATTGCCATATGAAATCTATGTAAAGCGCGGGTTTTTGACGCTCAGCGGCGAGAACCAGGTGGACTACCACGACGTGTACGACTGGTTTGTGGGGCTCATCGAAAAGCACCGGATCTACTGCCTGCAGATCGGATACGACGCGGCAATGGCCGCGTATCTTGTGCAGGATCTGGAAAACTACGGCTTCCACTGCGAAAAAGTCCGCCAAGGGCCGAACCTCACCGGCGTGATCAACGATACCGAGGGGTTAATGAAGGACGGCCTTTTGCAGTGCGCGGATGACAACGATTTGATGAAGGTGCACTGGATGGACAGCGCGCTCAAAATTGAGGACGACACCAACCGCAGAAAACTGATCAAAATCACGAAAAACGCGCACATCGACGGCGTGGCGGCATTACTGGATGCGATGTGCATGCGCCATAATCACTGGGAGGAGCTGCAAAGCCAGCTCCGGAACGAGGAGTAAGCATGGGACTTTTTGACAGGCTGTTCGGGCGCAAAGGGCAGCAGATGAACCTCGTCGCCGGCAAAAGCGGCGGCTTTCAGTCGCTGACCGCCTACAGGCCGGCATTTACCAGCTGGCACGGCCAGATGTACGAGGACGCGCTGATCCGCGCGGTTGTGGACGCGATTGCCCGACATATATCCAAACTAAAGATCGAGTTTGCGGGCAGCGCGAAGCCGGAGCTGAAGGCCGCAATCAAAAAGGGCGCCAACTCCTGGCAGAGCACAAGCCAGATGCTTTACCGCGCAGCGACGATTTTATTTTTGTGCAACAATCTGCCGATCGTACCGGAGATCGACGAGTTTGGCCGAACGGTCGGCTATTTCCCCGTGTTGCCAACGGCCTGCGAGCTTACGGAGTATGAGGGCAAGGTCTACGTCCGGTATCAGTTTTCCAACGGACTGAAAGCGGCGATCGAGTACGACCGCTGCACAGTTCTGACCCGGCACCAGTTTAAGGACGATGTATTTGGCGAAAACAACAGAGCGCTGGACACGACGCTTTCGCTGCTCGACCTGCAGAAGCAGGGTGTGGAGGAAGGCATCAAAAACAGCGCGACGTTTAGGTTTATTGCGAGGTTGAGCAACTTCGCAAAGCCGGAAGACCTGGCCAAAGAGCGCAAGCGATTTAACAAAGAGAACCTGCAGGGCGAGAACAACGGCATACTGCTTTTCCCAAATACATATTCGGACATCCAGCAGGTCACCAGCAAGCCCTACAACGTGGATCCCGATGAGCTGAGAATCATACAGACAAACGTTTTCAACTATTTCGGCGTAAACGAAAAGATCCTGCAGAACTCAGCCATCGGCGACGACTTGGACGCGTTTTTTGATGGCTGCATCGAGCCCTTTGCAATACAGCTGAGCGAGGGCCTGACCCGCATGACGTTTACCGACCACGAGATCAGCATGGGCAACCGCGTACAAGTGACCGCGAACCGGCTGCAGTACATGTCCACCGGGAACAAGATTTCCTTAGCCCAGCAGCTGGGCGACCGGGGCATTTTACTGATCGACGAGATCCGCGAGCTGTTCAACTACGCGCCGCTCCCGGACGGCGTCGGCCAGCATGCGCCGATCAGGGGCGAGTATTACTTTACGGACGAGGGGAAAAAGGAGAAAGACGATGCTGAAAACTGAGACCAGGGCTTTTACCTTCGAGGTAAGGGCGGACGAAAACAAAGAGCACGGGCACTTCCTTTCGGGAGTGCCTATTGTATACGACCAGCGCACGGACCTCGGGTGGTATGACGAGATCATTGCCCGCGGGGCGCTGGATATGACGGACCTCAAGGACGTGCGCTTTTTGATCGGCCACGACCTTAGCATGGTGCCGCTGGCCCGCAGCCGAAACAACAACAAAAACTCCACCATGCAGATGGAGGTCGGCGACAAGGGCATGAGCATCCGCGTGGATCTTGACATCGAAAACAACGCGGACAGCAGAAAGCTATACTCGGCCACAAGGCGCGGCGACATTTCCGGGATGTCGTTTACCTTTGTGGTCGATGGCGATAGCTGGGACGACATCGACAGCGATCACCCCACGCGCACGATCCGATCGATCAAGCGCGTGTACGAGGTCAGCGCGGTGGCTTTCCCGGCCTACGAGGGCACGTCCCTCGAAGCCCGCTCGCAGGATGCGGCACCGGACGGTGCGCGCGCCTCGCTGGAGAGCGCAAGAGCGGAAGCGCAGAAGCGGCAGGACGATGAAAAGCGCGCCGCCGCGATCAAATCACTTGAGAAGTGGAGAGTAAAACCATGAAAGAAAAGATCAACGCTATGACCCTTACCCAGCTCGAAGCGCGCGCCAGAGAGATCGACGGCATGGAGCTGAGCACCCTGAGCACCGATGAGCTTGTGGCCATCGACGAAGAGAGGCAGTACATCCGCGTGCGCATGGCCGAAATGCGCCTGGCCGCAGCGCGCGTGCAGGAGCAGCGCAGCCGCGTTGCCGCCGGCGCCGGCAATCCCCTGGGCAAAGCGCCCGCGGGCGAACCCGAGAAAAAGAGCTACACGAGCGAATCTGCCGAATACCGCAGCGGCTTCCTCAAGACCCTGCTGGGCGGCGCAGAATTCGGCCATCCGCTGACCGCCGAGGAGCGCACCGCCATCTCCTACGTAGCCACCACCACCGACGAAACCTACGGCGCCAAGCTCCTGGTCAGCAAGACCATGGCCAACGAAATCTGGACGCGCATGGAGGAAGAGCACGCGATCCTGGGCGATATCACCATGTACCGCACGGGCACGATCCTCGAGATCGCAGTGCACACCGGCATCGTGCAGGGCGACGCGGACGCGGTCGACGAAAACGAGGCCAACGACGATGAGGTCAACAACTTCATCACCGTATCCCTGACCGGCCAGGACTTCTCCAAGCACGTCAACATCTCCTACGCGATGGCCAAGATGGCGATCGACGCATTCGAGCCCTTCCTGATCAACGAAATCGCCGGGAGGCTTGGCGCGAAGCTCGCCGCCTACACCTTTGGAAAGATCGCCAGCGGCTACGACAGCACCAACAACGCCATCAACACCGCGGCGGTCAAGGCCGTGGCCTACAAGGACGTTGCCGGCCTTATGGCGCTGCTTAAGAACGCCAAGGGCCAGGCCGTGTTCTACGCCAGGCGCAACACGATCTACAACTACCTGGTCGGCATGGTGGACACCACCGGCAGGCCAATATTCCAGCCCAACGCGCAGGCGGGCCAGGAGGGCACGCTCATCGGCTGCCCCGTCAAGGTGGAGGACGCCGTGGGCGCCAACGAGATCTACGTCGGCTATCCCAAGAACGTGGTCGGCAACACCATCCAGGACATCATGATCGAGTCCGACCGCGACATCAAGAAACACGTGATCACGCACAGCGGTTACGCCCGCTACGACGCGAAGCTGATCCAGCCCGCGTCCTTTGCGAAGCTGACCGTCAAGCAGTCCTAAGGCCACTCGCCGGGCTTACACCCTTCTCCCGGCTTGGCAGTGCGCGGCGGGTCGACGCTCCTTCCCGCCCGCACTATAGATCATACTGGAGGATCCCATGTTGCTCAATACAGTTAAGCTATCCATTCCGGTCAGCACCACGGCCTACGACGTGTCGATCGCGCAGCTGATCGAGGCGGCAGCCAACGATCTGAGGATCGCCGGCATCCCCGTATTCGGCGTGTCGTTCTCGACGGTTCAAGATAATGGACAAATCACCGTCGCAGATCACAGCACGATTACGGACCCGTCGCTGATCAGGGCGATCTGCGCGTACGTTCGCGCGCACTTCGGCAGCCCCGCGGACTACGACCGGCTGAAAGCGGCCTACGACGAGAACAAGGCGCAGCTGCAGACGGCCAGCGGCTACGGCATGGAGGAAAGCTATGTATAGAGCGGACGTGATCACGCTGATCGGCGAGGACCCGAGAGAGCGCGGAATGTGGGACGACTACTCCCCCGTCGAGCGCGAGGTCTTTGTCGAGGTCGGGTCCGTCGGCATGAGCGAGACGTATGAGGCGCGGAGCGTGGGCCTGTCCCCCGAGCTGCGCTTCGTCATCCGGATCGCCGAGGACTACCAAAACGAAAGGCGCCTGCGCTACAGGGGCGATGAGTACAAGATTGTGCGCACGTACATGAGCGGCGACGGAATCGAGCTTTACGCAGAGAGGATGACGGGCGATGTATGACGCGTTCAAAACGCTGCTGTGGTCGACCGGCATCCCCTTTGCGGAGGGCGACTGGAACAAGGCCCCGGAGACGGGGCCCTACGCCGCGGTCGCGCTGGACATGGAGGGCAGCACGCTCTGGGCCGACAGCGGGCAAAGGCAGCAGGCCGTATCGGGCACGATCAACCTGTTTTGCCGGACGCCCGATATGGCGGACTTCCACCGCATACAGGCGGCGCTCAAGCGGTCGGGCGTAAGCTGGGACTTAAACAGCATCCAGCGGGAGATCGGGCGCAGGCTCTACCACTACGAGTGGGTGTTTGAGCTTGAGAGCGCGGATCCCGAGGCGGACGCGCTGTTTTACGAGCAGTTCCCCGGCCTGCAGGTGTACTACGACGAAGGCGACATCTCCGCGCCCAGCGCGACGATGGACGGCGAGTACGTGGTCATTGACCCGCTGGGGCTGTACGTGGATGAGGACGAAAACCTCACCCAGCACCTGTTGGAGGACGTGTGACATGCGCACGATGCAGATGACCGGGCTGGACGAGCTGAGCGACAAGCTTGCGCTTGCAGAACGGGCCGCGCAGGGCATCGCCAAGGCGAGCCTTTACGAAGGCGCGGGCGTGGTCGCGGATGCAATCCGCGGAAGCCTTTCCCAGATCAAGACGGAGCCATACCGCTACGCAAACAGCGACAACAAGCGCCTGCCCTCTCCCGAGGAAAAGGCGCTTGTTGTCAACGCGCAATACGGCGTAGCCAAGCACCAGGGCAGCGGCGCGGAAGTCAACACCGTGGTCGGCATCGCCGGTGACGGCTACGGCATGATCGGAAACAAGCGCGTGCCGGTCGCGATGGTGCTCAGATCCATCCAGTCCGGCACGAGCTTCATGGTCGCTCAGCCGGTCGTGCGCAAGGCCATCAACCGCGCAAAAGGCGAGGCCAGTGCGAAGATCGCCGCCGAAGCGGAAGCCCGGCTGCAACAAATATTCAAGGATTGAGGTAACAACAATGGCAAAGATAGGCATGAAATATGCGGTCTACGCCCCCTTTTCCGGCACGCACACGCCCGGCACCGCGATCACTTACGGCACGGGCAAAAAGCTGTGCCACGCGATCAGCGCGGACGTGACCATCAACCGCAGGGACAATCCTCTCTACGGCGACGACACCAAGATCGAAAACGACAAGGGCATCACGGACTACAGTATCACCTTTACCGGTGACGATTTGCCGGTTTCCAGCTGGACGGAGCTGCTCGGCGAGACCGAGGTCTCCAGCGGCACGCCCGCGGCGGTTACGCACTACGCGATAAAGGACAGCAACCCGCCCTACGTGGGTTTTGGCTACTATCGCGTGCTGATGGTGGACAACGTCAAGTATTTCGAATCGTTCTGGTATCACCAGGTTCAGTTTGCCAAGGCCGACGAGAACGCGACCACGAAGAACCAGAACATCGAGTGGGGCACCTACCAGATCAACGGCACCGGCTTCGGCGTGGAGCTGGACAGCACCGGGGAAACCCATTTTTACGACCACATGAAATTTGACACCGAGGCGGAGGCTATCGCTTGGATCAAGGCCCGCGCCGGTATCACCTGACAATCAAACCCCCGGCTGACACCGGGGGCGTTTTTTGAATAAAGGAGCGAGTATGACTGAGATCACAATCGCGGGCAGGAAGATCCCGCTCGTATTTAACGTCGACAGTTGGGACGAGATGGAGCGCACCGTCGTCGTGCTTGCGAAGGTCAACGACGTGCTTGTGCTCAGAAAAAACACCGAAAAGACGAGCACGCAGCTGAGCGACCTGATAAGCCTGATACGCATATTCGGCAATCAGGGCCTTGAGCTGGAAGGGCAGGAGCGCGACCTCACGGACGCATGGCTCAAAAAGAACATAAAGCCCTCGCAGCTCTTTGCGATCAAGCTTGCGGTCATCAACGAGATCGACACGGCGATGGAGATGGAGACCAAGAAGGAAAACCCGGACGAGCCGCGCGACCTCGTGCTTGAAGAGATAAATCAAAAAAAAACAGCAAACAGCTGACCCCGCGCATGCTGCGGATCTACGCGCTGATCGCGGGCATCGCGGTCCGTGAGGCGGGCAAGATGCAGCCGGGGTTCATCCTGGACGCTTTCTTCGTGAAGCGGAAATACGACGAGGCCCTGCGGGGCCGTGGGTGGTGAAACAATGCCAAGTGACATCGGCGTAAAAATGTCGGTATCGGGCGTCTCGCAGTTCAAAAGCGCGATGAACGACGCCAAGGGCTCCGTCAAGGCGCTGGACGCGGAACTGAAACTGAACGCCGCGCAGTACAAGGCCAGCGGGGACGCGGAGACCTACTACGCCAACCGCGCAAAGATACTGGCCGACCAGATAAAGGCGCAGGAAGAGGTCGTCTCGAACGCCGAAAAAGCGCTGGAGACGATGACGAGCCAGGGTGTAAAGAAGGCCGACAAGGCTTACACGCAGATGCAGGCGACCCTCGCGCAGGCCAAGACGCGCCTGGTCGAGATGCAGCAGGCGGCAAACGGCGCGGGCGACGAGCTGCAGGAGACCGGCAAGACCGCCGACAGCACGGCCAAAAGCCTTAGCAAGCTGAGCGCCGGCATGGCGTTTCAAAACCTGTCGAAGGTGTTCGATGGCGTCGACAACATCCTCAAAAACATACTGACCAAGGCCGTGCGCATCAGCGAGACGGTCTGGAACTGGGGCAGGGACGCGGGCAGCTGGGCGGACGACCTTGCGACGCGCGCGTCCATGTACGACATGGACGTGGAGACGCTGCAGGGCTACGAGTACGCGGCAAAGCTCATCGACACCGAGGTAGACACGATCGTAAAGGCCAGCGACAAGCTGCGCGCCAAGGCCAAGGACACCGGGGACGGCATCGCGCTGATCACCCAGGGCAGCACACAGTTCGGCATCGCGCTGACGGACGCCGCCGGCGAGGCGCGCAGCCAGATGGACGTGATGTGGGACTTCCTCGATCTTTTAGGCGAGATCGAAAACGAAACCGACAGGAACGCACTCGCACAGGAATATTTCGGGCGGAGCTACCGCGAGTTGATCCCGTTGATCAAGGCGGGGCGCGACGCGTGGGAGCAGGCCGCCGAAGGCGCGGACGTGGTCAGCGAGGACAACGTGAACAAGCTCGTCAAGATGAACGACACGATGGACGAGCTCGACCAGAAATGGCAAACCACGCGCATGACGCTGCTTGCCAACCTCGCGCCGGCGTTTGAAAAGGTCGCCGACGCGCTGGATCGCATGATGGACAGGATCGGCGAGTGGGCAGAGAGCGACGAGGGGCAGGCGACGATGAGCCGCCTGGGCGACGCGGTCGCAAACCTGATTGACAGCTTTGCCGACGGCACATTTGAAAGCCTTTTCGACACGGCGGTGGGCGCGGTCGAAAAGATCAGCGAGTTTTTGCAGACCATCACCGGCGGCGACATGCTCAGCGCGCTCGAAACCATCGGCAAGATCATCGCCGGGTGGAAGATCGCGGAGACGGGCATAAAGACGTGGAGCCTCATAAAGTCGCTGGGCCTTGGCGGAAACGCCGGGGGCGCGGCGGGCGGCGCCGCGGGCGCTGCAGCCGGAAGCGGGATAGGCAGCACGCTGCTTGGAATCCTCAAGTGGGGCAGCGGCATCGGCCTGGGCGCGCTTGCGGCGCACAGCCTGCTAAACCAGAGCGGCGACGCGGAGGACGAGCCGTATTGGGGAAAGGGCGCAAAGATCGGCTCGTACAAGGGAAAAGACCTTTACGTCAACGGCATGGGCTATTTCAGCTATGACCAAAACGGCTATGCGCGCACATTGGGCGGCGACTATGCCGGCCTGAGGATCTTCGGCGAGGAAGGCTATTTCGGCTTCCAGGATGCTTTCCGCAACGCCTTCGAAGGCAAAGCCACGGGAGGCACTTATTACCAGCTTCTGCAGGAAAGTGAAGACAGCGCGGACGGCCTGCTTGTGCAGATCAACGAGGCGGGCGAGCTCATGACCGCCTACATCGCGGACGTGAATACGTTCGTCAAGGAATGGGCGAGCGAGACCGCGGTGAACGACAAGATGACCGAGGCCGGCGAACAGATGAGCGAGAGCGTCTACGAGGGCGCGACGGCGAACATCGCGGCGGCCTACAACGCGGGCGCTGCGCTGGCCGCGGCGTTTGCGGACGGGGCAAGCTCCGTCGGCGCAGGAAACGGCGGCAGCGCTACCTACAACAGCGAGTACGTCAACGCGGTCAACGTGTACGGGGTCACAAATCCGGACCAGATCGCGGCGGCATACCGTGAGGTTTTGAAGAAGCAGACAGCGGGGTACGGCGGATGAGTTTTAGTTATTTTGTTTGGAACGGAACGAACAGCCGCGACATGGGCATCTACCTCGACGGCCCCGCGCCGATCATTCGCGGCAAGGAGCGCGTGATCGAGCAGACCGTGCTGGGGCGCGCCGGGACGCTGACGCTGCCGGACGGCGAGGACAATTACGAGCCTTACATAGTGCAGGTGACGGTCCGGGCCAGGGAGCCGATCAGCGAGATCAACAAATGGCTGCGAGGCGACGGCTACGTCACTTTTTCGGGCGAGCCGGACCGCAGGCAAAAGGCCCGCGTGATCAACCAGACGCAATTCAAGAAGATTAGCAAGCACCTGTCTTACTGGGAAGGCCCGGTGCAATTCCGGTGCCAGCCGCTTAAAGAGCTGATCCACGAGCCGGAGTACACGATCACGAACGGCGCGCAGCTCACCAACCTGGGCGACGTGATTGAGCGGCCAGTGATCACGCTCGCGGGCGCATACGGTGATTTGACCGTTGGCGCGGGCGGCAAAACGCTGACGATCACAGGCTTACCGCAGGAGCTGGGCGGCTGCGTGATCGACTGCGGCGCAGGATATGTGCTGAGCTACGATCAGACGCAGCTGATCACCAACCTGTCCTCGGGCGACTTTCCCGAGATTCCGGTCGGCAAAAGCGCGCTGTCCATCAGCGGCAGCCACACGGGCATCGTGACCATCGGGAGGCGGCAAAGATGGCTGTGATCAACGTTTACGGCGTAAGCGACATCGACTACGATAAAAACGGCGCGGCGATCCTCGCGCCCATAACCAGCGAAGTGCGCGAACAGGCGGGCGGCATGTACGAGCTCACGCTCACCCACCCGGTGGACCGCATGGGCATCTGGTCGCTGCTGATCCCCGGCAACATCCTCAAATGCTCGGTGCCGGCACAGGCCATCGAAAGCGCGATCAGCGGCGAGGACGTGGACATCTACCGCGTGACGGAGAGTGCCGGCGCGAGCGTGTACGCAAAGCCCAGCGCGCCGCAGAGGATCACCTACACGGCCTGGGATGCAAACAGCATCATCACCCAGCACGACACGTACTACCCCACAATGCCCTACGTGAGCGAGGGCGTCAAGGTCACCTACACGCCGACCGGTCAAAATTACCAGGCGATCGTAAACATCATGAATGAATCCGCGGCCAGGGCAGCCCCGCCCGACAACAGCGCCGCGTGGAAAGAGATCGGCAACTACACAAAAGGCAGCGCGGAGCTTGCGAAGCTGCCTCAGAACGAGGAGTTTTACCTGATCAGCGTCTACTCCTCCAGCTGGCTGTACATCCAGACGAAAAAGGGCATACAGGGCTACATCGAGGCATCCAAGGTCACATACGTGCGCACCGAGACCACCGAGGAGATGAGCGCGCGCCAGGTGGCCACGCAGCTTTTTCGCATCTACGAGGTGCAGGCCGACAGCGCGAGGAAGACCGTATCCGTAAAGGCGCGGCACGTAAGCTACGATCTGGCCGGCAACCTCGTGACCAACTGCGCGGTAAAGAGCGTGGATGCTGCGGTGGCGCTGAGCCGCCTGCGCAGCAGCCTGCTGTTTGACGAGGAGTGCACGCTTGCCACGAACCTTACCGAGGAGGACGGGCTTTTTACCGGCGATTTCAGCTGGAAAAACCCGATCAACGCGCTGCTGGACCCGGACACCGGCATCGTTGCCAACCTAAAGGGCAAGCTGATAAGGGACAACTGGGACATCTTCGTCAACAAAAACACGTCCGTCGACCGGGGACTTCGGCTGAGCTACGGCAGGAACCTGACCGGCGTCAGCTGGAAAAGGGACACATCGAACCTGATCAACCGCGTGGTGCCGGTCGCCCAGAAGGCAAACGGAACAGAGCTCACGCTGGACGAGATGTGGGTCGACAGCCCGATACTGGACAGCTACCCCGTGATACGCACTGAGTACCTGAAGATCAACGAAAAGGTCGGCGGCGAGGATCCGGAAGGCAACGCCTGGACAGAGGAAACCTTGAAGGACTATATGCGGCAGAAGGCCGCGGAGCGCTTCTCGGTCGACAACGTCGACAAGCCCCTCGTGGAGCTGGAAGTGCAGTTCATACTGCTGGGCGACAGCGACGAGTTTAGGCAGTACCGGAAGCTTGAGCGCCTGAGCCTTTACGACACGGTGCTCGTCGAGGATCCGACGCTGAACCTTTCGCTCAGCCTCCAGGTCAGCGAGTACAGCTGGGACCCGGTGCGCGAGCGCTTTACCGGCATCAAGCTCGGCAGCGTGTTCGAGCAGCGCGGGCGCATCATCAACGGCTACAACCTGGTAGACGGATCCATACGATACAACAAACTGTCGCCGGACACGATCGCGGCGATCAAGGAGGCGGTAACCTGATGGCGGACATAGCACACATGCACATCTACACGATCGAGCTGCAGGGCGGCGCGATCGAACAGCCGGGCGGGATCCTGTTCGGACTCGGGGACGACGCAGCGGACGCGTTCAAGGTGACGCTCAAGCAGGGCGGCGACAACGTGAGCGACCTTGAGAGCGGCACGGGCTACTTCGTGCGGCCCGACGGCACGACCGTCATCATCGCGGCGACGGTGAGCGGCAATCAGCTGACGCTGATTTTGCCCGAAGAGTGCTACGAGTACACGGGCGAAGTAAAGCTCACCGTCAAAGCAGAGACCACCGTGGGCGACGGCGCGGAAGTGACCGTGCTGATCGTCCGGGGCCGCGTGCTGATCACCCGCACCAACCGGGTCGCCGACCCGGGCAGTACGTGGAACCTGGACGATTTGTGGGCCGCGCTTAACGACAAGGTCGACGAGCCCGCGAGCGAGGGAACCAGCGGTCAGGCGCTCATGACCGACGGAAGCGGCAACCGCTACTGGGGAGACGCGCCCTCCAGCGGGGCGACCGGGAGCGTCATCGTGGACGGAGTGACCTACCAGCTGCGCACCGGCACGACCGGCGCGGCGGGGTATCTGACGTTCGTGCCGGAGAGCTGACATGCCGATCTATCTGGGCGCAAACAAGCTCGAAGCAATCCACCTGGGCGCGGGTGAGATCAGCAAGGTCTATTTAGGTCAGACACTGGTTTACCAGAAGGGCAGCGGCCCCACGCCGCCGAGCGCGGGCGTGCTGTTCGATCACGGCTGGGTGAGCGGCGTGAGCTGGCAAGGCAACTACCTGCCCCGGCCGCAGTACACGTCGATCGCCGGGTACAATTTCGCTGAGGTGGACACGCAGGGGCACATGATCCTGACGGTCGACAGCCAGATCAATTACAGCAACGTAAACCAAAACTGTCACGTATGCGTGCCGGCAAAGGTCACCGTCCCCGCGGGGGCGACGAAGATGCGCGTGACCGCGCACCCTCTGACCTATCCGGGAGGATTTTACTACAAAGCGAGTTATCTGATCTTCGGCCTGCTGACCGAGGACTGTGTAAACGCGATGGACGCGACGAACGGCGGGCAGCTCTCCGGCGTGATCGAGGTCACAAGCAACAATACATACGACCTGACGCTGGCAAGCGGCATCGCCGGCAACAGCTGGGTGCCGGTCGTAAACATGCGCAGAAGCGCCTATGCGAACATAAACGGCAAGCTCTACATCGAAAAAGTCTGGTTTGAATAGGAGGACAGAAACATGGCAGCATACTTACTCGACGACATCAACCTGCCCGGCCTTGCCGTGCGCACACTTCTGATCGACAGCGCGGCGGCGGATCTCTCCGTCGAGACGCCCGACGAGGGCGAGCCCTACGCTGAGATCGAAACAAACCGCGGCACGGTGCTCTGCGCCGTGGGGTCCGTAGCCAGGACGGCGGATTTCAGCGTGATCAAGTCGCTGGGCTCTGCCGGCTGGGTGGACGTGATATAGGAGGCCCACAATGCTCAAAAACGAATTTGAGATCGCGGTCGCGCTCGCCAAAAAGGGCGCGGCGGACGCGGTGGAGCCGCTTACCACCGGCATGACCTACAAGGGCGCGGTCGACTATTACGGTGACCTGCCCGCTTCCCCGACTGTCGGGGATTTGTACCTCGTGCGCTACCAGGGCAGCAGCGGTACAGCGCAGTTAAACGCGCGCTACGTCTGGGGACCGGTCAACGGCACGAACGCCTGGGCCTATGTCGCGGGCGGCTTTTATTTTGACGGAGACTACATCGTTTTTTAGGAGGATAATAGCATGGCAGAGGCTAAGGGATTCAAAGATAGGTTGACCGGGGCGACCTACGATCTGAAAGACGCGACCGCCCGCGCAGGCGTGGCGACCAACGCCGCGGCCATCGCGGCGCTGGCCGAGACCGTCCCCGCGGTGGACGACGATCTGAACACCGCCGGCGCGGCAGCGGACGCGAAGGCGACCGGGCATCGCCTGGGCACG